>NZ_JBATHY010000001.1:0-4135 GCF_049667325.1 Parasphingorhabdus sp.
TCGTAATATTGATGCTGAAAAAGTGCTTGGATATCTTGCTTCATTGCCTGGTGTTGAAGCCGTGCATGATCTTCATATCTGGCCGATGAGCACAAGCGAAACCGCAATGACAGCCCATCTGGTTTTGCCAAACGGACATCCGGGTAAAGGCTTCCTCGCCGACGTGCAAAAGGAAATGAAAACACAATTCTCCATTCACCATATTACCATCCAGGTTGAGCTTGAGGACGAAGAGGCGGATTTGTGCCAGATTGATTGCTGTAGGGGTAGCTGAGACCAACTTCGACAGAACGGCGGACCCTGCATTTTGGTCGTTTTTGAACGCCATCATTTACTATTACATAAGCATTTTTTGTTAATTCTATTATCGGTGTAGCCGGTTGTCCTTGCACAAAGGCGACCACACCAGACAGGGATGCGTTAATAGTAGGAAGCTTTGGGATTATGGACAGCAAACCGGGCCACCGCACGATGGACCAGGCACAACAACGTTTCGATCCCCGTATTTCATTGCGAGCGGATGTGGAAATAGTGGCTGCCGTCCGCGAACCAGGACTGGGGAGCGTTGAAGCGATGATAATGGACCTTTCAGTCACCGGCTTCCGGATGCGCTGTTTGACACGCTTGACCGGGGAAAAAAATATTTTCCTCAAACTGCCATCGTTCGCCGCGCTGGAGAGTAAGATTTGTTGGCATGAGCAGGACTGTTATGGTTGTGAATTTCTGCAATCACTCCATCCGGCCGTCTATGATCATATCATCGCCAAATATCCGTCCTTGCAAAGGAAAGGCCTGTAAGCTGTTTGGCAATGGCGGGTCACTCCGCTAGGTGTGACACAGTTCATGCGAAAAACCTCCACACGAATAAGATTATCCCTGATCATTTTTGCCATCTCAATTGGCATCTGGCTGCTGCACGGCAGATTGTTTGAACCAGAGATACTGACCGTCAATAGCGCGCGAGCCGACGTAATCGACGGGGATAGTTTCAGAACAGCAGACAGCGAATTCCGTATCTATGGCATTGATGCGCCTGAATATCGCCAGCAATGTCAGGATGACGAGGGCCGGAACTGGGATTGTGGCAAATTTTCCCGCTCGGGACTGGAAAGTCTGCTCGGTATCGAAAATCATGCCTGCGAAGTTCGAGCGAGAGATAAATATCAACGCGCGATAGTAACCTGCACCAGTCCGGCCGGAGCGGACCTGGGTGCCGAGTTGGTCCTGCGAGGACTAGCGTTGTCGGCCGACAGTTTCGATGCGCCCATTTATGCTACCGAGGAACGGTATGCAGAACGAACAAAGCGCGGAATCTGGAAAGGCTCTTTCGTAAATCCGAAAATCTGGCGCGGGGAAAACCGGCGTTGAGGGCTCTTGTTGATTGCGTCAACGGACATCTTTCGTTGCACGGTCCGAAAATAGACTTATGGTCTCTCGATATACGCGGCACCTGATCCCGCGAGTGGGAGGATGCGTGCACGACGAGATTGAACCCAACTGGTTATCGGAAATTGTCCGCCGGTTTTCGGTATTCATGTATACTATCAACGGATGGACTGCGGTTCAGGAAAATCCTCCGCCCAGAAAAGCCGTCATCATCGCTGCGCCGCATACCAGCAATTGGGACTTTCTCTATTTTTTTGGTCTCACCAACAAGCTGGGGTTCAACTCTTACTGGATCGGCAAGGACACTCTATTCAAATGGCCGTGGGGAGATATGATGCGGCGCATGGGCGGTATTCCAGTGAATCGGTCAAAATCGCAGAACATGGTCGATGCGATGGTCAGGGAGTTTGAAAGGCGGGATGATTTCCTCCTGACGATCCCGCCCGAGGGCACCCGCGGTGGTGGCAAGCAATGGCGCACCGGCTTCTATTACATCGCGCTAAAGGCAAAGGTGCCGTTAATTCTGGGTATGATGGATTATTCGAAAAGAACCGGGGGATTGGGGCCATCATTCATGCCGTCGGGAGACTATAAAGCCGACATGCAGAAGCTCAGCGATTTTTACCACAGCGTGACACCGAAGGTCCCCGAAAAAGCGATGCGCGATATTGTCTCGACGGATCCCGGCACGCCCGGGAAACAACCGGAAAAAGGAGCGATGAGTTGAATTTACTGACAGCTTTGGGTCTGAACTTTGCTCTGTTGGTCGGCATCATGATCATCCTGTGGCTGATATCCATCCGCATCCGCGACGTGTCTTTTATCGACGCCTTCTGGGCTTATGGCATGGCCATCATGGCGAGCGCGTCTTTCGTGCAGGTCGAAAGTCCCGGACCTTTGGCTTATATCATCTGGATGCTGACCGCGCTGTGGGGCATCAGGCTGGGAACGCACCTGTTCCTGCGATGGCGCAAGGAAGGGGTCGACCCGCGCTACGAAAAGATAATGGGCCATGCGATGGAAAAGCAGGGGATGGGTTTCGCCAAGGCAGCGCTGCTGAAGGCGTGGGCGATGCAGATCCCGCTTCTTTTCATCGTGTGCCTGCCGGCACAGCTTGGTATTTTGCTAGCTGGTGCTGACACGGCTGGGCCTGTCGCCATCATCGGGGCGGTTATAGCAGTGATCGGAATTGCCTTTGAAACGATAGGCGATATGCAACTCAAGGCGTTCCGGTCCAATCCTGCCAATAAAGGCAAAGTGCTGGATACCGGCTTGTGGAGATACACCCGGCATCCCAATTATTTCGGAGATTTTTGCGCATGGTGGGGCATATGGCTGGTGGCTTCGCAAGCAGGCTGGCCGGTGTGGATCGCAGCTGTTGGGCCGCTGTTCCTGAGCTTCACGCTGATGAAGTGGAGCGGCGCGCCTCTGCTGGAAAAAAGCCTTAAAAAGAACCGTCCGGACTATGTTGACTATATTGAACGGACGTCCGGTTTCTTCCCGATGCCACCGAAGAAGAAGTGAGGCTCAGGCTGCTTCTTTGAGCAGCTTATTCTCGATGATATTGGCGAAAACATCGGTTTCCTGGGCTCCGGGGACCATGAACTTCTTGTTGAAGATGAACGCGGGTACGCCGGTAATGAACCGTTCTTGCCATTCCGATTCCGTTGCCCGGACCTCGGCAGCATATAGGTCCGTGCCGAGCAGATCACGGGCACGCTTCTCATCCAGACCAACGGAGGATGCGACAGCCACAAGGGTGTCGTGATCGCTAACATTCTTGCCGTCGGTAAAATGCGCTTGGAATAGAGCCAGTTTGAGGGCGGTTTGCTTGCCGGTTTCTCCAGCCCAGTGCAGCAGGCGGTGCGCATCGAAAGTGTTTACCATCCGCATGTTGTCATGAGTATTGAATGTAAAATCCAGATCTTGGCCTGCCTGACGCATCCGTTCCCGGTTGGCTTTGCTTTGTTCGGCCGTGGCACCATATTTCTGCGCCATGTGTTCGGTGATGTCCTGTCCTTCGGGCGGCATCGCAGGATTTAGTTCAAAGGCGTGCCAGGTCAGTTCGAAAGTTGCCTTGCCTTCGAACTGCAGCATTGCTTTTTCCAGCTTTTTATATCCGATGATACACCATGGGCAGACGATATCAGAGACGATGTCGACGGTGATAACAGGCGTAGCGGACATGGCTGGTTCCTTGATTTGTATCAGGCCTTCTCAAGCGTGCATTGCAGTGGATGTTCGTTTTTGCGGGCAAAATCCATCACCTGCGTGACTTTGGTTTCCGCAACCTCATAACTGAACGTACCGCAAACCCCGACGCCTTTCTGGTGAACGTGCAGCATCACTCGCGTCGCTTCATCGATGTCCATATTGAAAAATCGTTTCAAAACGAGAACAACAAACTCCATCGGCGTATAATCGTCGTTGAGGATCAGGACTTTGTAAGGGCTGGGCTTCTTGGTCTTGGCCCGGGTCTTGGTTGCTATGCCCAGATTTGTGTCGTCGTCATCACCAGATCCGTTGTCTGGGTCATCGCCCAGAGTTGGCTGGTCACTGATGCGACTCTGCACGCCAGGTTTTCGGATCAGGAAAAGAATCTGCTGGTTCATCATTAGCCTCAGGATATGGTATTTTTAGCCCCGAGGGCAAGTGGCGGATTGATAGTTTTGGCCGCTTTTGCGGTGGGCAGGTTAATAAAGGACAAATAAAAAGGACCGCTCCAACGGAACGGTCCCTTTTTAATCTC
>NZ_JBATHY010000002.1:0-7872 GCF_049667325.1 Parasphingorhabdus sp.
TCGAGGTCACCCAGATCAAGGGCGACAGCGAAGCCCATCCGTTTCTCTCGCCCAACGATGAATTTGCTGACTTTGGTGTTGCCGGCTGGGACAAGTGCAATTTGAGCTGCACCAAGGACATGCCGCCCGAAAGCTATGGCGGCAGCTATGTCCGCGAAGCTCTGAAGCGCGGTCTGGAACTGACGCTTGCGGTGGGCGCAAATCCATTCAAATTTGGCATGATCGGTTCGACGGACAGCCACACCTCTCTGGCAACGGCGGACGAGAATAATTTCTTCGGCAAACACAGCGGCAACGAGGCCAATAATCAGGGTCGCGCGATGGCTCCGCAGAATCTGGGGACGCGTGAGGGCCGGTTTGGCTGGCATTATCTCTCTAGCGGCTATGCCGCGGTCTGGGCGACCAGCAACACCCGCGAAGCCATTTTCGATGCGATGATGCGCCGGGAAGTCTATGCCACCACTGGCCCGCGGATGCAGGTCCGTTTCTTCGGCGGCTTTGGTTTTACCGCCGCGGATACCGCTGATCTGGTCAAGACAGGCTATGCAAAAGGCGTTCCGATGGGCGGTGATCTGAGCGGCGGTGACGGCAAAGCGCCGAAATTCCTGATCAGCGCGCTGATGGACCCGGAAAGCGCCAGTCTCGACCGGATCCAGGTGATCAAGGGCTGGGTCGATGCGACCGGACAAAGTCAGGAAAAAGTCTATAATGTGAGCTGGAGCGATGCCGATACGCGCAAGCTTGGGGCTGATGGCAAGCTAAGCCCGGTCTCAAATTCGGTCGATCTGACCAAGGGCACGTGGGACAATGCTACCGGCGCACCGGAGCTGGTGACTTTCTGGCAGGACCCAGATTTTAACGCCGGCCAGAACGCATTCTATTATGTTCGCGTACTGGAAATCCCGACGCCGACCTGGCCGGTCTACGATGCGCTCAAATTCAGCCTGACCCTGCCCGATACGGTAATCAAGATTCAGCAGGAACGCGCCTATAGCTCGCCGATCTGGTATACGCCGACGGCGTAAGTCTAGCTTCTCGGAACTTCCGGAGACTGTCGTGAAACGGTCGGCCGGTCCGGGCGGAACATTATGGGTTGCTGAATATATGATACGTAAGCTTGTTAGAGAACCGCTGTTCCATTTTCTCGGAGGCGCGCTGCTCATCTTTGCGTTCTTCTGGGCCACCGGCAGTGACCGTGACCCGGCAGATTATAATATCAGTATCGACGAAACCGATATTGCCCGGTTGGAGACGGACTGGATCCAGAATTTCCGCCGTCCACCAACACAGCAGGAACTGGACGGATTGATCGATCAGGAGATTGCCGAGGAAATCTACTATCGTGAAGCCTTGCGGCTGGGACTGGACAAAAATGACCCGGTCATCCGGCGCCGGCTGTTCACAAAGATGCGCTTTGTCGACGGCGAAGACACGGGAAATGCCTCACCGACAGACGCTGTCCTGCAGCAATGGATGGACAAGCAAACCGGCAAATATGTCCTGCCGCCACTTTATGATTTCGAACAAATCTATCTCGGACAGATCGGCGCGGCAGAAGCCAGAAGCTGGATCGATCAACTGAAAGACGGCGCCAGACCTGACGCGTTTGCTAAATCCATTTCCTTGCCCGCCACCGTCAAACGGGCCGGCGGTGACGAAATCGCCCGCCAGTTTGGTGATCGGTTTTCCGAACAGCTGGAGAAGCTTGTACCCGGCGTGTGGGATGGCCCGATCCATTCGGGTTTCGGCGCTCATGCCGTCAAGATTACTGAAAAAGTGCCCGGTAAAAAGGCGGGGCTTAATGATGTCCGGCGGCGGGTAGTCAACGACTGGAGCGCAGCCCAACAGACCGAACAGAAAGAAAAAGCGTTTGCCCGCTATCGGACGCAATATGAAATCACCGTAGTCGGACGGCCATGAATCGCTGGCACGCCTTATTGTGGCTCTGTTTGACGCTTGCTCTATGTCCAACCAGCGCCCGTGCCGATGAGCTGCGTCCGGCCTATATCGAAATGACCGAACAATCGCCGGGTCATTGGTCGCTCCTGTGGAAGGCATCAGCCAATTCGCGCCTCGGGCAGAGCGGCGAAATCATCATACCGGGGGTTTGCGAGATTGAGGGTCAGCCCCATCGTGAATTTTCTGGCAGCAATATTCTCACCCGCCTTTCGCTGCGGTGTACCGGGTCAGTGCAGGGCCAGACAATCGGTCTGAAAGGGCTGGAACTGTCATCGACCGATGCGCTGGTTCGTATCGCCCCGATTGACAGTACTCTGCAGACCGTCCGCCTGACCCCGGATCAACCGGTCGCGACCTTGGCCCGCCCTTCCGCGATCTCCAATGTCGCAGCGACCTACATGATTATCGGTATCGAGCATATTTTGCTGGGATTCGACCATCTGTTTTTCGTGCTTGCCCTGGTCCTGCTGCTCAAAGGCGGCTGGCTGATCGCCAAGACCGTCACTGCCTTTACCATCGCGCACAGCCTGACCTTGGTCGGGACGACGCTAGGTTTGCTGTCGCTGCCGTCCCGGCCGGTTGAATCGGTGATCGCGTTGTCGATCGTCTTTCTGGCGGTGGAGGTCGTGAAGGCAAAACCTGACGACCTCCGGCTCTCGCAGCGCTTTCCGTGGATCGTGGCCTTTCTGTTCGGCCTGCTCCACGGCTTCGGCTTTGCCGGCGCGCTAGCCGAAATCGGCTTGCCGGAAGGTGATGTTCCCCTGGCTTTGCTGACATTCAATCTCGGTGTCGAAATCGGACAGCTGCTGATCGTGGCTGTAGCGCTGGCGGCGCTATACGCGCTACGGCAATATCGCGACCGATGGTTGCAGCCTGCCAAAGCCGCCACCGCATATGGCATCGGGATCATAGCGACCTATTGGGTCATCGAACGGACCCTGGCTTGAGCCGGATCAGGCTTCGGGATCGCCAAGCTGCGCGACTCTGAATTCGATCTTTTTCATTTCCGCCAGTAGCGAGAGCAGATTCATCCGGTCGAACAGCCACATTTTGAGCATGGCCACGGCCTGAAACAGCACCAGAAAACCGACTGACCAAAGGATCGTCTCGCGAATCTGTTCCGCCTGCAGCGCCTGCCAACCACAATAGACCGCGAGCAGGAAAAAGCCGAAGGTGAATATCCCCACCATATAGGACCAGAACCGCATCGGCCCTTGCAATGTCGCTCCGAGCTGGTCGAACAGGCCACGGCCATTTTCCAGATTATCCAGAAACGCCTTGTCATCGGCGTCCAGCGCCGCGCCCAATTGATCATCAAATTTAGTCATGTCATTCTCCTTCGTCACTGTGGTTTTCACCCAGCGCCTCTTTTAAATGGCGCCGGGCATGGAAGAGCCGCGATTTCGCTGTGCCGGTCGGCACATCGGTTACCGCGGCAATCTCTCGGATCGTCAGACCTTCGCTGAAATATAGCGCTGCCGCCGTTCGATGATCGTCGCTAAGCCCGTCGAACGCCTGCGCAATCGACACTCTGGCTTCGCCGGCCGGTGCGACTGTCGGTTCGCTGGCCCGCTCACCGACCCGGCTTCGTCGCCGCTGGTTCTGACGGATCCGATCGGCGCATTTGCGGTGCAGAATCGTATAGGCCCAGGCAGGGAATCGCGACGGATCGTTCAAACTTCGCCAGCCCCGGCAAATACCGGTCCATGCATCCTGGACCGCTACCCGGCCCTGATCTTCGTCGCGCAGCAACCGGCAAGCGGTTCTCATCAACCGCGGGTACCAGCGCGCGGCCAGACGTTCGCCTGCGCGGCGATCTCCGGCCTGCAAGCGAGCGAGCAACAATTCGTCATATATTCGTTCGGTTTCGCTGTAACGTTCTGACATGGCTTTTGACCTTTACTCCTATAGTCGGAGCAAAGCGCCAAAAGGTTCATCCGGCCAAAAATAATTGCATTCCCGACATTTCATTCTGTCAGGACATCGCATCGGAAACTCGGTCAGGAAGCCTGTTCGGTCAACATCGCCTGCCAGCGCTGCATTCCGGAAATCCAGCGTTCGGGATCTGCACCCTTCTGCCTGACATAGTCTCCCACTTTGGGGTGAGGGAGGATCAGGAATCGCTCGTCGCCGATTGCCTCGACGCATATATCCGCAACATGCTCCGCACTGACAATGCCGTCCTTCGCGACGGTCGATGTATCGACACCGGCGATCATCGGCGTGTCGACCCCTTGCGGGCATAATACCGAGACCTTCAATCCTTCGGCGCCATGGGTGATCGCCAGCCATTCGGCGAAACTGACCGCCGCATGTTTGGTGACCGAATAGGGTGCGGATCCGATTTGTGCCAGAAGTCCGGCCGCCGAGGCTGTGTTTAGCAAATAGCCCCCTCCGCGTTCCAGCATCTTGGGCACCAATATCCGCGCGACCCGGATATGAGCCAGAACATTGATATCCCAGATATTCTGCCAGTCCGCATCATCCACCTCGACGCCGCCGCCGGCAATGATGCCGGCGTTGGAAACAAACAGATCAATCGGCCCGATATCGGATTCGACGGTTTCGATTAGTTGGCTGATATCCTCCGCCAGAGACACATCGGTTTTGATCGCTACGCCGCCAATTTCATCGGCAACCGCTTGTGCGCCCGCCAGATCACGATCCGCACAGACGATCTTCTTTGCGCCTTCCGCTGCGAAGCGCCGCGCCATCGCCGCACCGATACCGCTGGCGCCGCCGGTGATGACGATAATCTTGTCTTTCAGTTCCATTTTGATCTTGTCCTGCTTGAATAAATTAATCACTCGCTTAAAGATGCCAAGCGGCTAGAACAAGAGCAAGATTGCCTTCGGGCCGATGTCACCCGAAGGCCTGGCCGAGTGCATAATGGCAAGGGCCATAAAGCCGGTGACAATGTTGCGAACGCAAGGATATATTACGGTTTACCAAGAATGAAAAAAAGGAGAATGATATGTATAGTCACATGATGGTCGGGTCGGACGATATGGACCGCTCGAAAAAATTCTATGATGCCTTGTTCAAAAGCATCGGAGGCAAGGAGGCCATGGTCGATCCAAAAGGCCGTCTGATGTACCTGCATAATGACAGTATTTTCATGGTCACGCCGCCGATCAACGGCGAAAAGGCGAGCTGTGGCAATGGCATGACCATCGGATTTGCGATGGAAAACCCCGCACAGGCAGATGCCTGGCACAAGGCTGGCGTGGAAGCAGGCGGCACTCCCATTGAAGATCCTCCCGGGGTTCGCGACAATCCGGGCATGAAGCTATATCTCGCCTATCTGCGCGATCCCGACGGCAACAAGCTTTGCGCGCTGCACCGTATGGGTTGAAGCATATGCCGGACAAAATTATCCGCATCGGCGGTGCGAGTGGCTTTTGGGGCGAAAGCGCCATGGCCACTCCGCAGCTGCTCGGCGCGGGCGTTGATTATCTGGTTTATGATTATCTAGCCGAGATCACCATGTCGATCATGGCGCGGGCTTATGCCAAGGATCCTGCCGCCGGCTTTGCCGGTGATTTCATCGGCGCGGTCCTGAAACCACATGCCAAAGCCATCGCCGCGCAAGGGGTGAAGGTCATTGCCAATGCGGGCGGGGTCAATCCTGCATCTTGTGGCGAAGCAGCCCGCGCTCTGATCAGGGAGCAAGGGCTGGATCTCCAGGTCGCGGTCATCACCGGCGACAACCTGCTGGCCGATCTGGACGCCATCGCCGCCGCCGCGCCCACCGAAATGTTCACCGGTGCAGGCTTTCCGGACAAGGACAAGACCGCCAGCATAAATGCCTATCTGGGCGCGTTCCCGATTGCCCGGGAGCTGGCAGAAGGCGCCGATATCGTGATCACCGGCCGCTGCGTCGACAGCGCGGTAACGCTGGGTGCGTGCATCCACGAATTTGGCTGGTCGGCAAGCGACTATGATCTGCTCGCCAGCGGCAGCCTCGCGGGTCACCTACTCGAATGCGGACCGCAAGCCACCGGCGGCAATTATACCGACTGGGAAGACGCCGGCGATATTGCCAATATCGGCTATCCAATCGGGACCGTTTCCGCCGACGGATCGTTCACGGTCACCAAGCCCGAAGGCACCGGCGGCTGTGTGACGGTCGGCACAGTATCGGAGCAAATGCTCTACGAAATCGGTGATCCGCAGGCCTATATGCTGCCCGACGTGGTCTGTGATGTCTCACAGGTCGAGATTGTCCAGACTGGCCCGGACATGGTGCATGTTTCTCCCGCACAAGGCTATCCCGCGCCGGATCATTACAAGACCTGCCTGACCTATGGCGAGGGGTGTCGAGGCGGGACTTCGGTCAGTTTCTACGGCTTTGACGCGGCCCGAAAAGCACAGAAATTCTGCGACAATGTCTTTGTCCGTGCCAATAATATCCTGCGGGGCCACAATCTTGGTGACTTTAGCGAGACCAGCGTCGAGATCATCGGCGCGGAAAGCCAGTTTGGCGATTTTGCTGCCGACTTCGAACCCCGCGAAGTGGTCGCAAAAATTGCGGCCAAGCATAGCGAGGCGGCAGCCATCGGGATATTGCTCCGCGAACTCACCGGCCTCGGCCTCGCGACCCCGCCCGGACTCAGCGGTTTTTCCGGTGCGCGCGCAAAACCGTCCCCCGTGGTGCGGCTGTATTCCTATCTCACGCCAAAAAAGGCGCTGCCCATCGAAATCGATGTCGATGGCAAAAAGATTTCTTTTCAAGACGGCAAAGGAATCGCTTTTGATCCCGCTACCATCCAGCGACCTCCTCCCCCACAAGCGCCGGAGGGACTGGATGTCGTTACCACTGTGCCGCTGATCCGGCTGGCCTGGGCCCGCTCCGGCGACAAGGGCAACAAGGCCAATATCGGCGTGATCGCCCGCGATCCAGCCTATCTACCCTATATATGGGCCGCTTTGACCCCGGATTCCGTGGCCCAACGCTTTGGCCATTTTATCGAAGGCGGCGCCAAATCCGCCAAGGTCGAGAAATATAGCCTGCCAGGCTCCCACGCGCTCAATTTCCTGATCGATGCCGTGCTGGGCGGCGGCGGTATGGCGAGCATTAGAAACGACGCTCAGGGCAAAGGCTATGGCCAGATATTGCTAGCCCATCCGATTGCGATACCGGCTGCGCTCGCTGACCAGCTGGATGATAACAAAGGAACAGTCCAATGATGCAGGAAGCCCGGGATTTCAAAGACGAAAGCGATACGCTCGCCGCCGGACTCGCCGGTGCCGGGGATGATCTGTTTGCGACGGTCACCCAGTTCAAGCGGTGGACAATCGAGGATGTCATTGGCCACCTGCATATCTGGAATATTGCAGCGCTGATGACCCTGCAGGATCCGGATGGCTTCAAACAATTCATCAGCGATATGATGGGCGCGTTGAAGAGCGGCAAAAGCCATGTCGATGCACAATATGCGTGGCTCGACGAGCATGCCGGCGGGATTCGCGGAAAGGCATTGTTCGACGCTTATTGCTCCTATTATCCAAAACTCGCCGCCGCATATGGCGCAGCCGATCCCGAGGCCCGCGTGGCCTGGGCCGGACCCGACATGACCACAAGATCAAAAATCATCGCCCGCCAGATGGAGACCTGGTCGCACGGCCAGGAGATATTCGACATATTGGGCAAGGAACGCAAAGACGGCGACCGCATCCGCAATATCGCCCATCTTGGCGTCACCACCTATGGCTGGACCTTCCGCAATCGCCGCCAGGAACCGCCTGCACCCAAGCCCTTCGTCCAGCTGACCGCGCCATCGGGCACTGTCTGGGAATGGAATGACCTGCAAAAGGACAATCTGGTTCGCGGCAGCGCCGTGGAATTTGCCCAGGTGGTGACCCAGACCCGAAATATCGATGACACGGCGCTGGAAACGGTCGGAGTGACCG
>NZ_JBATHY010000003.1:0-2181 GCF_049667325.1 Parasphingorhabdus sp.
GCCTCGTGATCGTTGATCGTTATATTGGAGCCATTGACGGCGACCCCGTGTTTCGACAGTGCGCTGAGCGCGCGCGACAGATTTTCAGGAGTCATTCCGAGCAACGAGGCGAGTAGTTTCTTTTCGCCGCGTAGTTGCAGATTCATATCGCCATTGCGCTTGCGGCTCTCCAGCAAGAGGAAATTCCCGAGCCGCTCGGTCGATTGCCGCAATTTCATATCGGTTAGCGCGCGCACCATATTCCGGTAACCGACCGCCAGTTCGCGCATCGCCTCCTGCATCAATGCACCATCCTGTTTTATCACTTCGCGCAACAGGTCGGCCGGGATCAGCATGACTCGGGAAGATTTCAGCGTGCGGGCAGACATCAGAAAAGGTTGGTCAGTGACCAACGCGGCCAGAATGAAGCTGCTCACCGGTTCAACAATCGCCAATGTCGAATCCCGGTCACCATTTGTGGTGAAGAGCTCGACGAGACCATCGACAAGGACATAGAGGAAATCCGGTTTCTGACCGACGTCGAATAATGTCAGTTGCGGAGGAAATACCTGCAGAAGGGACGCAGCAAAAACGCGTTCGCGCTGTTCTTCGTTCATTTCGGCAAAAAGAGGCAGCTTGGCTATTTCCGGACGTTCACCTGTACGCAAAAAAATTTCCTTAGATCATGAATTCAAATTTCGCGGGTCAATTGATCATTATCAACCCGCGAGATGATAATAGTCTAGGCTTGGCCTGAAACTAATCAGGCAACAAGCAAATTTTGCCCCTGAGCCCCTCCGGCTTTGATTCAGATCAAAAAGCCGCCCAACCAAGTCATCCAATAGCGTCGCGAGAAACTCTATCGGGGCCATGCCATGTCGACTACCCATATTCCATCCGTAGCTGATCAGAACCGGGCCATCGGCCTGAGCACCTTTGCCTTTACCATCTGCTTTGCTGTCTGGACAATATTCGCCATTATCGGAATCGAAATCAAAGCCGAGCTGGGTCTGAATGACACCCAATTCGGTCTGCTCGTTGGCACGCCAATTCTTACCGGGTCACTGACCCGGCTGTTTCTCGGGGTCTGGGCCGACCAATATGGTGGGCGACTGGTATTCCCGCTCACCATGCTGGCCTCGGCCGCCGCGACATTCCTGCTATCGTTTGCTGACACCTATTTCCTGACGCTGGTTGCAGCGCTTGGTCTGGGCCTTGCTGGCGGCTGTTTTGCGGTAGGCGTTGCCTATGTCTCCAAATGGTATCCGCAAGAGAAGCAGGGAACGGCTCTGGGCTTTTTCGGCATGGGCAATGTCGGCGCAGCGGTTACGAAATTTGCGGCGCCTTTTGTCATGGTTGCTCTCGGCTGGACGGCCGTGGCACAAATCTGGGCCTTGGTCCTTGGTGTTACCGCAATCGCCTTTTTCCTGTTCGCAAAAGACGATCCCGATTTTGCCGCCCGCAAGATTTCCGGAGCAAAACCGAAATCGCTGAAGCAGCAGCTTGAACCGCTCAAGAACCAGCAGGTCTGGCGTTTCTCGCTTTATTATTTCTTTGTGTTCGGTGCCTTTGTCGCACTGGCTCTGTGGCTGCCCAAATATCTGATGGGCGTCTATGGTCTCGACATCAAAATGGCAGGTATCCTTGCGGCAACCTTCTCGCTGTCGGCCAGTCTGTTTCGTGCTTATGGCGGCATACTTTCGGACAAATATGGCGCGCGCAAGGTCATGTATGCGACCTTTGGCATCTCGCTTGTCTGCCTGTTCATGCTCTCCTACCCCGCAACAGATTATGTAATCCACGGCATCGAGGGCGACATCAAGTTTTCGACTTCTATGAGCCTGGTACCCTTCGTCATTACCGTTTTCATACTCGGCTTCTTCATGTCGCTTGGAAAGGCGGCCGTATATAAACATATTCCGGTCTATTATCCCGGTCACGTCGGCTCGGTCGGCGGCATGGTCGGCATGGTCGGCGGACTCGGCGGCTTCATCTTGCCGATCGTTTTTGGTGCGGTCAGCGACTTGACCGGCATCTGGACGAGCTGCTTCATGGTGTTGTTTGCGCTGGTCGGCATTGCCCTGGCCTGGATGCACTTTGCGGTGCGCCAGATGGAACAGGAAGCTTCGGGCGTTGACCAGCGGTCGCTGCCGGAATTCCCGGAAATGGCGGATATCCATGACGAGAAAGTCCATAAGGAAA
>NZ_JBATHY010000004.1:2500-13898 GCF_049667325.1 Parasphingorhabdus sp.
AATCCGAGCCGCGCGCACTGGCCTGGTCCTTTCTCAAAGCGATCCGGTTGATCATGCTGATATCGTGCCCCCTATATCTGGGCATGGCAGCAACCGCCCATCCGCTGGTCGAAACATTGTTCGGCGCCAAGTGGACCGGGATGTCTCCCTTTGTTGCCATACTCGCCCTGTCGATGCCGGTGATGACGTTGCAGATATTGTTCGCGCCCGCCAACAACGCTTTGGGCCGACCGCAAGTCACTGCCCGTACCAATATGTTCGGCGCGATCCTTATGCCGATCACATTTCTGATCGCTATCCAATATGGGGTTTACGGTCTCGCCTGGGGTTGGGTCATCGCATTTCCGCTGCTCACGATTTTTACCTATATGCAGTCGCGTCGTCATATCGGCATCAATGCGTGGGAGATTGGCAAAGCTGTCTGGCCCGGCCTCTCGGCATCGATAGTAATGGCAGCCATTGTCTACCTGGTCGATCAGTTGCTGCCGGAGATGATCGTCTATGCACGGTTGGCGGTGTTGATCCTAACCGGAGGCCTAGCCTATGTCGGTCTGCTATATATATTGGCCAGGCCGACGCTGATCGAGGTGATCGAGCTGATCGTCCGCCGCAAGCCGCCGGAACCGGATCCGGGCGAATTGAACCCGGAGAATATATAGACTGAAAGTGCCATACCACTGCCAGTCGGAGCATAGGACAAGCAAACCACCGGGGTCGCCTATTCCAAGAGTCCCCGGGTTCCGGCGATATACAATTAGGCCGAGTAAGCCATTTTCAGTCGATAGATCTCGGTCTCGCCGACCCCCTTTAACGTCAGCGTTTCGGCCGAACCAAATTCGTGCAATCCGCCGCATTGATAATAGGTGGCCGCAGAAACCGCTATTCCATTATGATCGGCCGCACCTTCGATCCGGCTGGCAATATTCATGGTATCACCCCAATAGTCATAGGCGAGCCGGCTCGAACCAACCACCCCGCCAACCACCGGCCCGGAATGGATGCCGACACGCAACTTGATATCAACCCCGCTTTCTTTCGCCACGGTTTCCATCTCCAGAATCAGATCACGACCAAAATTTACGGCCGCAATAGCTCCCTGCCCTGATGACGCCGTCCCGCCGGAAACCGCCAGATAGGCATCGCCTATGGTTTTTACTTTTTCGATCCCGTGCCGTTCCGCACATTTGTCGGCGATCAGGAAAAAGCGGTTGAGCTGCTCGACCAGATGGCCAGGTGACAAGACCTTTGCCAATTGCGAAAAGCCGACAATATCAACGAATATGACCGATACATCGGAAAACGAGTCAGCGACCGCTTCACCTTCCCGCAGGCGCCTGGCAACCGCCTGCGGAAGGACATTATACAAGAGCTCCTCGGTCTTGTTGCGTTCGAACTCCAGCGCTTCGTTGGCCAGAAACACCTTCCGCGCGCGTCGGTCTATGTCCCAGCTGACAAAAACGGAAAAGACAAAGAAGGTGGAAAAATTGGTCAGGGTATAGACTTTCTGGATCAGGCTACGGTCTGCCTGCGCGAGGAAGAGAATGTATAATATGAGTAATGTTATCATCCAGAGAACGAACAGTCGTGTTGTTGCGACAAAGCCGACGCTCGCAAAAATCACCAATATGCCCATATTGATAATCGCCATTCCAAATCGCGATATGCCGGTGATCGCAGCCTGATCCCCCAGCGCATCGATCAACATCAACATCGCTGCGGTTAACGCGGTGAACAGGATCAAGTCGACCCATCCGCGCTCGATATAGAAGCGCGTGTGCGTCAGCATGAAAAACGCGGCAAGCACGGAAATGAACACTCCGGCAGCGATTGTGTAGGCGATGACGCCTTCGCGCGGGAAATACATCGGGTTCATCGTGATGTAGGACAGGAACGTCGCGACACCGATCACGATCAGCGCCCGCGTTGCCGGGATGCGCGCCACGCGCTCTGCATGGACATACCGCCGTTCATCTTCCGGATCGGCAAACCGGTTGATCAGCGCCATGCTTGTTGCCCCTGTCCGTTCGTCAGGCCGATTGGATATAGTCTCGCATCGCCGCCGCTTCGCTTTCGATTTTGTCGATCCGATATTTAACCAGATCGCCGATCGAGACAAAGCCGACCAGCTTGCCGTCCTCGACAACGGGCAAGTGGCGAATCCGCCTTTTGGTCATCAGCGACAGCGCGCCGATCGCGCTTTTTTTCCGGTCTACGAAGATGACATCGGACGTCATTACGTCGCGCACCACATGGACCATCGCAGCAGCGCCGTATTTCCGGATGCAGTGGAGCACATCGCGCTCGGAGAATATGCCTACAATTTCCTCTCCATCGAGCACGGGAAGAGCGCCGATGCGTTTTTCAGCCAATATCTCAACCGCCTGCGAAACCGACATATCTGCAGTACAACTGAATATTTCGGCACTGCGTCCCTGCAGAATAGTATGAATGGTCATCGTCCCTCTCCTCGGCTCTGATTCTGTTTATTGCATCTCTATAGCATATTTTTGAATTTCAATGGACTTGATGGTAGCAGGATTTCCGTCCAATGCACTGGAAACCAACGGAGTGCCATTTGCCCAAGCCATCCCGCCTAGATGACCCCCTCTACGCCAGCATCGCCTGGTCACGATATTGGCGTTTGATACGCGGTATGGCGATGTTCACGTTATTATGCACCGCGATCACCTTGTCCGTTCTCTATTACCTTCATGGCTGGGTCTCAATTCACATGTATATTGCCACTGCCGGAGGCATATCATTTGCTCTGATGTTGACCGCAGCGTTGATGGGGCTGGTGTTTCTGTCGAGCGGGACCGGGCATGACGAGTCAATCGACGACCCGGTGTCCAGGGATATATATCCCGATGAGTGATGATGATCTGGCCGCTCTGGCGAAAATGCAGCCGGTTTTGCGCGTCGCGCCGCAACCGCGTGACTTAAATAACAACGGCCATATATTTGGTGGCTGGGTATTGTCGCAGATGGACATTGCCGGCGGAATCATGGCGGCAAGAGTGGCGCGCGGATCTACCGCAACCGTGGCTATCGAGGCGATGGAATTTATTGCGCCCATCCTGAGCCGTGATCTGATATCGGTCTATGCCCGGGTGGAACGCATCGGGCGAACCTCGGTCGCGATTCGGCTCGACGTTATTGCTTCCCGGAATTTGGCAGAAGAACAGGTGCCAGTGACTAGCGGATTGTTCACATTCGTGGCCCTTGATGAACATCATCATCCCAGAATGATACCGGAAGAATCGAAGCAGAAATATCTCAAAGACTAACCGGTTCGCAGTCAGCGCAGCTTGATCGCGTAGGAGAGTTTCGCTTCATCATTGGCTGGAACCGTTACCCGCCAGGTGGGAACACCATCGATCACGTCGACACCCTTCACCCGGCCTGATAGGCTATAGGGAATTTCCATTTCGAAACTGACCGGATGATTGCGGGCATTGGTCACCACAGCGCGCCAGTTTTCCGTGCGTTTGGAACGGCGCGTTTGGGTCACCGTTAGTCGCACATCGGAGGAGCTGCCCACCTCCACCTCGACTTCGTTATTTACCGCCCTGTCCGGCAAAGCCCCTTCCCCAGCTAGAAGCGGTCCGGCGAAACTGTTTTCGAAAACCGCAACCTTTCCGGCGGGAAGCGGCACGCCGAGACCGTTTGCCGCATCATTCCTGCTTCGTAAAATATAACTGATTGCTGCACTATCGTCACCATAGTTGCCGGCATTCGCGACATAGATGCGTTCATAAGTGACGCCTGGCTGGACGATCATCGCCACCTGTTTCTGTCCCTTGGCATTCACGGTCACTTGCTCCGGAACCCGATACAGCTTGAGGTCGCCGAGATCTTCCTGTTCCGCCACGATCACGGCGACAGGCGAGGCCATCTCCATTACCGACCCTTTTCGGCGCTGCGCTGTGACCATGATGACTTCCCCTTCGTCCATCATCGCCATCGCTGTCGGCGGAGGCGGAGGAATCGCTGGCAGATATCCCATATTATAGGGAACCTGATGCGTACGCTGCATTGGCCAGCAGCGGATCACAAGACCACCTCCGGTCGGACGCACCTGATCATCGCGCTGTTCGCGATTGGGTTCACCGGCAACCACCATCATATGGGCATTTTCAAAACTCTGGTTGCCGCCATTGGCCACGGTCAGCCAGGCAAACAAGTCCATTTCTGCTTTCTCGCCAGTTTTGCGCGGCTTCACCGTGCCAATATAATTAGCCTGCCAGTCGAAGCCCGAAGCCAGATAGGTCAAAGTCAGTTTCGCAGTCATCGCGCGTTGAGAAGTAGTGAGAATGGACAGCGTCGGTTTCGCTGATAGGCCCGCCGGAATTTTCGAAAAGGTCATCCGTTCCGGGAGGCCAGTGCAGCGTAGTGCCTCGAACCCTTCGTCGCTCTCGAAAATCACACCCCCGCCCGGCCCCGCGGTGATGAATACATTCTGGGTGCGTGACACTCCCGTAGCTTTGTCGGTACGAGTGATCGAAACCTCGCGTTTGAGATAGGCGTCAACCAGTCCTTGCGGTGACAATAATCGCGCATCGCGGTTCTTTTCTTGCACGCCATTGGGCAAGCCGGTCACGATGGCGCTTTCCGGAAACATACCTTCGGAGACCCCTTCGAAGCGCACGATCGCATCTCCGGCGGGCAGTCGCACAGTTCGGGTTTCGGTGATCAGCGCATAGCCTTGCGGCCAATTGGCATCGATCGCGCCATCGCCTCTGCCGGGCGCGCGGTAAATCGTGATCGACACGTCGGCGGGCCCGTCCGAAACAACCATTTGCTGCGCAGCAAGCGGGTTGGCTTGCAAAAACAGGGCAAACGCCAGAAAGGCAAAAAGACGGAAGACGGTCATACCGCGCAATTGCCGATCAGTAGCGGCTGTCGAATGTGGCGGTGACCGTTACGCTGCCGTTGGCAGGTACGCTGAGTCGCCATTCAGTCTTGTCGGCGGAAACCCGCTCGCTGACCTGGCTTTCCTGCTCGATACGGACATCGCCCCACAGTCCCGACTGGGCGAGGTCGACCGTGACCGCCTCGGATCGGGCATTGGTAACCTCGTAGCGCATCTTGCTCCGCCAGCGGCTGGACGAGCGGCGCGTGCGCTCCTCGACCACTGTCTTGACCTTAACGTCGAACGCTTCACCGGTACGGATCGACATCGAGGAGCCCATTGGTGTCGCCTCGATCTGGCTTTCGCCAATGAATTGCGGGTCGCCCCGCTTGTCGCGCATATAGACGCGCATGATCCCCGACGGCAACTGGTCGCCAAGACCGCCCGCTCGCGAAGTCGAGAATTTCAGCACCGAATTGGCGCTGGCAGCATCACGGCTTCCCAGCCAGCCATTAGTGAATTCGTAGACTTTGCGCGCAGGCGCAGAGGTCACATCCAGAAAGCTAACCTGTTTCTGTTGGGCGTTGGCGACCGTGGTCCGTTCGGCGAGCGGATAAAGATAATAGTCTCCGAGCTGCTCCCGATCACTGGATTCAGTTCCGGCACTGTCAATCGTTCCGGTCGGCCATCGTGGATAGCTGTTCCGCCCTCCGCCCGTGTTGGGACTTCCCGCGACCAGAAGAACATTGGCATTGCGATAATCTGTGCCGCTGTTGTTGGTCAGGGTCACCCAGCCTTGCACGTCGATTGTCTGCTTGGCGTCGTCGAACAGCGTCACATAATCCGCCTTCCAGCCGAGACCTGGCGTTAGATAACTCAGCGTGGTCGGCACCTGACCTCCGGTCGATTCCAAGGTAATCGAAAGCGTGGGTCGCGCCCTCAAGTTCGGCGGAACACGATCAAAAATCACCCGCACCGGCAAACCGTCATCGCGCAGCACCTCAATCGTGTCGCCGATTTTCATCACCACACCACCGTTGGCCGCGAGTATTTCTGCACGGACACGGGTTTCGGCACCGGTCGCCGGATTGGTGCGGATCAGGGTCACCGTCTGCCCCACCGCCTTTTCCATCAGCTTGGCCGGAGTGAGCAGGTCAAAATCGAAATTCTGTTCGACAATGCCGATACCGGTTCCGGACAATGTCACCGTTTCTGCACGGATTTGCGCAGAAACATCGGGGAATTGCTGCTTGCTGCGTCCTTTGGGGAGATTCAGATTGCGAACATCCTGCACCAGCGCCTGATTATTATTGTAGATGGTAACCGAGACAGCGCCTTGCGCAGATTCATCCGGTGAGGACTGGCTGATCGCTGGCGTCGCGACGCTCGCCAACAAAAGTCCGGTGAACATAAAATGCCGCATAGTCTTTCTCCCCTATCGAGAAACGAAGCTAACCTATTGAAAATGAACCTGAGCTAAATATCTATTGCCGGACACTCATATTCTCGGACGGAGCCAGCCAGCGCAATCTCACCCCGCCGCCTGGAATGGCCATATCGGATTCCTCTGCGACTATAATATTCTTGGCGGCCAGGGATTTCTTGACGACTTCCATATCGGCGGCCTTCCCGTTGATACCCAGTGGCAGATTCACGCGCTCGGACACCCAAACTATCAGATCGAGATTGCGAGCCGACGCTTCGGCTACAGCGTTATCGGTGATCGTCAACTCCGGCAATGCGACGGCTGGCGGCTGCAATTTTATCGTCCAGTTTTTCGCGCCTGCAGCGACCCGCTGTTCAAGCGCGTGGTAAGATGCCAGTGACGCACCGGGGAGCGGTTTTGCGACGACCATGGCGCGTCGTTTGGTTGTATCGAGTGTCACGTCGTCCATCGGCACACCGGCGATCAGGGCAAGATTTTCTCTTAGCCTTGTGACCTGGATTTCAGCCTGCTGGGCTTGCGCCTGCGCTCTCGCGGCGGCCAGTTCGGCGGATTGCGCGTCGTCGCCGGATTCCACCTTGAACTGGGTTATCTTGACGGCGATCAACTGGCCCAGCGTACGACTGATCACCCTAGAGCTCTGCTCATTCGCGCCGGCCAGTATTTTGGGCGTGAAGACGGTTGCGTTCACCACGATAGGGTCTGCATCGAAATCAATTTCGATCTTGGACACACTCGCGCGGTCACCAAATTGATCCTTGATATAGCCATTGGCCGAGCGTGAAACATTGGCTTCCCACGCGATCTGCTTGAGTGAAAATCCGAGCGGTATAGCGAGCGCGACAAATATCACGGTCATGATCGCAACCTGGACCTGCGACTGTCGTTCGGAAAGCACCGAACGAAAGCCATAGAGTCGCGCCATCGCGGTTGCAGTCAGCGCGATCGTCATCAAGTTGGTGAAGAACAGGAGCAGCGAGCCGCCAAAAACCGACCAGTTGAACGTCGCCAGCCCGAAGCCGACAACCGCGAGCGGCGGCATCAAGGCCGTCGCGATCGCAACCCCGACAATTGTGCCCATCTTGCCCCGGATCATCGCATAACCGCCGGCTAATGCCGAGAAAAGTGCCACTGCGAGATCGAAGAGATTGGGTCTGGTGCGGGCCGCGATCTCGGCCGTGACCGTCTGGATGGGCGACATCGTCACTACCAGAGCGGCAAATAATATGGAAATTATCGTCCCCAGCAAGATCGCCCTGCCACTTTCCTTGAGCCAGACTGAATCGCCAACAGCCAGCGCAAAGCCAGCGCCCATGATTGGCCCCATTAAGGGCGAAAGCAGCATGGCACCGATCACCACCGCCGGAGAGGACAACAGCAACCCGAGTATCGCAATGCCCGCTGACATCGAGGTCATGAATGCGAAATGCGGTGTAAAGCCGCTGTCTTCGCGGACTTTGTCGATTACCGCCTGCTGATCGACACCGGCACGCACGGCAACCCGCCACCAGCGACGAAAAAGGCGAATGCTGCCGGTAACCGGAGCCATTGGACTGGAAGGAGCTGCTGGTGAGGCCTTTTTTGGACTGGCCGGATCAGCCTGATCGTTTGTCATCATGATCCTTTAGCCTCGCAAAACGAAGCCGAATAGAAAAACATGACTATGGAGGTAATTGAAAAATGAAGAATTTCATCTTTTATCATGAAACCGTATCGCCTATATAGATCACGTCGGCTATTTCGCCGCACCAAGGAGCCCGCTCATGCCCCGTCCCGAAACCGATATCGAAGGCACGCGTGCCAGAATCATGGATGCCGCCGACCGGATAATCCAGGATAGAGGTGCAATCAGCTTCACGATGACCGATCTGGCGACGGCAGTCGGCATGTCGCCATCAAATCTATATCGCTTTTTCGAGAATAAGGACGCGCTGGCCGAGGCCATGGCGGGGGAGTGGTTTGCGGAACTGCTGGTCATCATGGAGGGGCTTGTTTCCGCCGAGATGCCGGTTGAAGAGAAACTCTATCAGTTTTTTGCCAAGCGCGTGGTTATCAAACGCGCGCGTTACGAAGAGGATCCGGAACTTTTTGAATCCTACATGGAACTCGGAGATGAGCATTTCGAAGTGATCAAAGGCTATGTCGATCTGGCAGACCATTATATGGCTTCGATTCTGGCCGAGGCGATGGAAAAAGGCTATTTCAAGGGGCTCGAGCTCGATACCGTCGTGTCGTTGGTCAACACCATGGTGCAACCGTTTTGCAATCCCCGGTTGATGATGCAGATGATGCATCTGGCGACCGAAGACCGGCTCAGGGTGGTTATCGATACCATATTGAACGGCATGCGAGCCACGGAAGCGCAGACCAGAACGAGGTCTGGACTGCATATCGCAGGCTAATTCTCTTTCGCCAGCCATTGTTTCATCATTGCAGGCGGTGGACTTGGGGTCATTTTCGTCTCGTCCAACGCCGCTAGGGCGCGGCGGCGGTCTTTGTCGGTGAAGCTGCCGGTTGTCAGGCAGAATTCGACCATATTGCCGTTGGGATCACGGGTGTAGACCGAGTGGCACCAATTATGATCGATCTCGAGCACGTCTAGTCCCGCTGCATTCCATTTTTCCCGCCAGGCGACCAGTTGCTCCGCTGTTTCAACCGCGAAGCTATAGTGGTTGGTGCCCTGCGGGGTTCCGGCGGCTTCGTTGAGATCAAACGAATATCCGTCCTCTCCCGGCGTATCATTAAGCTCCCAGAAAGCGATGAACCGGCTGTCGTCGCCATCCATGCGGTAGAAGAAATGCTTGCCCCAGCCGCCGCCCATGACCGGCGCGATCTCTACCTTGACCAGTTCGAAGTCCATGACCCCCTCGTAAAAGGCGTGGATCGCCTTCATGTCCTTCGCCGCAAGGGCGAGATGGTGGTAGCTCATTTTTTCGCATCCTTTCGCTTGTCGACCATGCCCATGACATCCGCCGTCGTGCCACCCGGAGCGGGCACTTCGACCACGGCTTCGGGCACGTCGTCAAATTCCAGCCTCAGCGCGCGGCTCATCACCGCGTGCATCATGTAGGTGCAGGTAATGTAGGTCAGTTCGATTATTTCGACCTCGCCAAGATGCTTTTTCAACGCTGCGAAAACACCGTCTGGTACCCTGCCCCGCTCGAGCACGAGGCAATCGGTGTAAGCGAGCACCGCTCGCTCGACCTCACTGAAACAGTCGGCGACTTGCCAGTTGGGAATGGCTTTGACCTGCTCCTCGGAATAGCCCTCGAAGCGCATTGCCTTGCTGTGCTGGGAATAGACAAATTGAGACCCGACGGCATAGCCGGCGCGGATCTGGCCGAGTTCGCGCAGCTTCGGATCGAGCTTGCGATTGGGTGAGCGGTAGAACCCGAAGCCTTCGCTGGTATGTTTGAACGCGTCGGGAACCTGGGCAAACACGGTCCACCAGTTGCCCGGCGTGCCGGTCGCGGTGCCGGGATGTGCCACCGGATCGCGGTCACCGAACAGTATATTGTAAAGACCGAGAATATAGTCGTCGGTAACCTCGGACCGGGGAATTTCGCGCAGTCGGGGCATGGATATATTCTCCTATGCCCCGACTATGCACAAATTTGCGCGGCTTTCTAGCCCGCGAGATTTCTCAGCACATAATGCAGGATGCCGCCATTGAGGAAATATTCCATTTCGTTGGCGGTATCGATCCGGCAGATCGTCTTGAAGGTCGATGTCGTGCCGCCGACTCGGGTCATTTCGACTTCGACTTCCTGCAGCGGTTTCAGAGTCGCGACGCCCTTGATGGTAAAGGTCTCGCTGCCGTCGAGGCTCAGAAGTTCCCGATCAAAACCCTCGGCGAATTGCAGCGGCAAAACGCCCATCCCGACAAGATTACTGCGGTGGATTCGTTCGTAGCTTTCGACGATGACAGCGCGGACACCGAGCAGGTTGGTGCCCTTCGCCGCCCAGTCGCGGGACGAGCCGGTGCCATATTGCTCACCGCCGATGACGACCAGCGGAGTGCCGTCGGCCTTGTGGCGCATTGCGGCGTCGTAGATCGGCATGATCTCGCCGTTATATTTGGTGTAACCGCCTTCTTTTCCGTCGGCCATTTCGTTTTTGATTCGGATGTTGGCGAAAGTGCCGCGCATCATGACTTCGTGGTTGCCGCGGCGGGAGCCGTAACTGTTGAAGTCGGCCTTGTTAACCTGATGATTTTTAAGATATTCTCCGGCCGGGCTGTCCTCCTTGATGGCGCCGGCGGGGGAGATGTGGTCGGTGGTTATGCTGTCACCCAAAAGTGCCAAAGTCTTGGCCTCGATAATGTCGCTGATCGGCTCCGGCGTCATCGTCATGCCTTCAAAATAGGGCGGGTTGGCGACATAGGTCGAGCCGGCGCGCCATTGATAGGTGTCGCCGCCGGTGACGTCGATCTTGCGCCATTCGGCGTCGCCGTCATAGACATTGGCATAGCGGCTCTCGAACATTTCGCGGTTGACGAAGCTGTTGACCATGTCGGTGATCTCGGCGTTGGTCGGCCAGATGTCTTTCAGGAACACGTCCTCGCCGTCCTTGCCCTGGCCGATCGGACTTTCGTACATATCCTCGCGCACCGTGCCCTTCAGGGCATAAGCGACCACCAAAGGCGGCGAAGCGAGATAGTTGGCGCGGACGTCCTGCGACACCCGGCCTTCAAAGTTGCGGTTGCCCGACAAAACGCTCGCGGCGACAATATCATGATCGTTGATCGCCTTGGAAATCGGCGCCGGCAAGGGACCCGAGTTACCGATACAGGTGGTGCAACCATAGCCGACCAGATTGAAGCCGAGATAGTTGAGATCCTCCGAAAGCCCCGCCTTGTCGAGATAGTCGGTGACCACCTGCGACCCCGGCGCCAGCGATGATTTGACCCACGGCTTGCGCTGCAGGCCGCGTTCGCGCGCCTTGCGCGCGACCAGACCGGCGGCGATCAGGACATTGGGGTTGGAGGTGTTGGTGCACGAGGTGATCGCGGCAATCGCGACATCGCCATGGGTGAAGCCATGATCGCTGCCCTCGACCGCGACCCGCTCGCCGGTATCCTCGACCCCGAACACTTCCTTCAG
>NZ_JBATHY010000005.1:0-5742 GCF_049667325.1 Parasphingorhabdus sp.
GACAAGCCCAGCGGTACGAACCGGATATTGGAGGTCAATGAGGACGAGGCGCGAATTGTCAGGCTGATATTCGCGACTTATCTTGAGCTTCGTTCGGTCCATGCCCTCGCACGATGGTTAAGCGAACGTGGGATTGTTTCAAAAGTCCGTGTGACCCGGAAAGGCAAATTGCTTGGCGGACAGCCATTTAGCCGAGGCGCATTATTCTATCTTTTGCGCAACCAAACCTATCGCGGTATGCTCAACCACAAGAAAAAGGTTCATCCCGGCTTGCACGAAGCGATTGTCGATACTGATCTGTTCAATAGTGTTCAACAATTGCTTAGTTCCAATGCGCGCCGTCATGGCTGTCGCCGCGATCATGTCGCCAAAGCGCCGTTTACCGGACGTTTGTTCGATAGCGAAGGAAGTCCTATGTCGCCGAGTTTTTCGCATGGCGCCCGAGGACAAGTCTATCGCTATTATGTATCAACATCGCTACTCAAAGGCGGAAAGAAAAATGGTGAATTGGTCCAGCGTGTTGCCGCGACCACACTTGAACAGGTGGTTGAGCACTGCATATTAAGGCTAATCCCTCAAACCAATTATCGTCCACAAATAATGCCCACGCGAATTGAGGTGCATGACACTTCCCTGATCCTGCAGCTACCGGTCAAATTTCTTCACTCGATTCGTAAAAGGCTCTCACCTGACGAAAGGGCCGAAGTCGATCAGGCAGATCCCAAATATTTGAAACTGACAGTGGCTATCCAAATGCAGCGGCATGGCGCAAAATTTATTATCACTGGCTCGGGATCAACAATACCGCGACCGGATCCAATACTGATTAAGGCTTTGCGCGCAGCGCATTCCCTCATTGAAACCGACCGGCGTGGCTTGCCGCTGCTAAATGCAGCCCCAAGCAAATCGTATAAGCGTTTGCTGGTTAGGTTGGCATTCCTGGCGCCGGACATTCAGGAAGGCATTTTGGCAGGTATGCAACCTCCGGGGTTTACGCTAGAGCGGCTTATTCATGGCGAAATACCGGGCTCCTGGAAGGCACAACGACGGCAGTTTGCATGGACAAATTAGGCAAAGACCTTTGGGAATTTTCATATCGTGGCGCGCTGTTGCCAAAGCGGGATCCTGAGTTTGGTTATCGCCTAAAAGATGTAGTCGGTCTCGTAAGCGTCTTCGCCGATCCCGCGAGAGCAAGTCCCTGTTCGTGAAAATATTTTCCCTGTTGCTCACGATTAAATTCCCTGTTTTTGAATTAACAGGGAAATCATGTTTTTTGGCCTTCAACCCACTGATTTTCAGCTAATATTTTCTACAATTTGGTGCAAAAATGATGCTCTAGACCTGTTTTTGCCCGATTTTTGAAAAATTCCCTGTTTATTCCCTGCACAGCAGGGAATTCGATGGCTGCTTTTCCGCGACAGAGACAACGAACAAGAACCACGGCAAAGTGTCTCAACTTTTCCTGCGCATTGCTTGCAAAAATTAGTTTGGCCGCAAATTTTACCCACATGTCGGGCGGTTACGAGGCGCGCCTTCGTTCAGAGAATAGTGCTGGGGGTGAATGGAGGACACGGAGGGATTCGAACCCTCGAAGGACCGTGAGGCCCTTGCCTCCTTAGCAGGGAGGTGGTTTCAGCCGCTCACCCACGTGTCCTCATGGTTTGGCTAAGGGTCGCGCTATAACCAAGCATCCCTCTGGCTGCAACGGGTAAAGTGGACCTCGTGAAATCGGGATCAAAAAGCGGGAAACCGCCTGATTTCGGCCAAGGGACTCGCACTGCCGCAGAATCGACTCATCTCGTCGTCCGTTCATTGCGCGGTCATGTCCAACAGCCGAGAGCCGTTTCTGGCTGGTAATGGGAAGGAGTTTACCCATGTTACCGTTATGTATGAAGAAATCTTTGGGTCTGTTCGCTGTTTTGGCCCTTGCCATTGCACCGGTCGCGACGCCCGCTTTCGCCCAGGTTGAAAGCGTCGATCCGAATGATGTGATCGATGCCGATCTGGCAGCGCCCGATTATGATGGAAATTTCGAATCCAGCGCCGCGAGCCCCAGGACCGTTGATGATACTCCGTTCGATAGCGATATCGATGCGGATATTATGGCACCCGCAAGCCCGGCAACCGGCGCGGCCCAAACCGGCGGTCAGGCGAACGGCGTAGCGACGACCACAGCCGGTGATAGCAACACGTATCAGGATGATGACCTGATCGGAGCGGCAGAAGGCGTTTTCGGCAAAGGCGCCAAAGGCCTCGCCGAACTGATCGAGGATATTCTCAAGAAACAGGGCCGGCCAAACGCCTATATCGCCGGACGCGAAGCCAGCGGGGCATTTGTTGTCGGATTGCGCTACGGTTCTGGCAAACTCTACCACAAGATAGAAGGCGAACGTCCGGTCTACTGGACGGGACCGTCAATCGGCTTTGATTTCGGTGGCAATGCCGCCAACACCTTTGTCCTGGTCTACAATCTGTATGACAGCGAGGAACTGTACCAGCGCTTCCCGGCCGGCGAAGGCGCGGCCTATTTCATCGGCGGCTTCCACGTCAGCTATCTGCGCAGCGGCGACAAGGTGCTGATCCCGGTACGGCTCGGCGCGGGCCTGCGGCTCGGCGCGAATGTCGGCTATATGAAATTCAGCAAGAAGCAGAAATGGTTGCCATTCTGACCCGCTGAGAGACCCGCTATCAGTCGGTTTTGGCCCAGCCTAGCGACCGGACTTTTTCCATCCGCGCCAGATATCGCGCCAATATGTCAATCTCCAGATTGACTGCGCGACCTGCGTCCAGCTCGCCGAGCGTGGTCACTTGCGCCGTGTGGGGAATGATGTTGAGGGTGAACAGCGCGCCTTCCTCATCGTCGGTCACCGCATTCACGGTGAGCGAAACGCCATCCACCGTGATCGAACCCTTGGCGGCGATGAAGGCCGCCAGATCTTTCGAAACCCGGATGACAACTTCACGAGAACCACCCACAGCTTCGGCTGAAACCACTTCACCGACGCCGTCGACGTGACCGGTTACAATATGACCGCCCAGTTCATCCCCGACTTTTAAAGCGCGCTCGAGATTGAGGCGGCGTCCCGCAGTGAATTGCCCCGACGCTATGCACGAAATCGTCTCGCCGGACACATCAACCGCAAACCAGTCGGCCCCTTTGTCAACCACCGTCAGGCATATGCCCGAACAGGCGATCGAAGCCCCGAGGTCGACGCCATCCATCGCGTAGCCGCAAGTGATCTTGACGCGCAGATCGCCACGCTGGTCGAGCGAGTCTATGGTCCCGATATCTGAAACTATGCCTGTGAACATGGATGATCCTAATCGCTATATTCTGTCCGGAACCTAGGCGGCGTGCTCATATATCTCAAGCACATCCTGCCCCAGCTCGCGCCGGTCGGTGCGCCGCCACTGGCCGTGCGCATCGCCAAGCTTTTGCAGACCGATGTCGCCGATACCGGGCAGTCCGCCGCCGATAATAATCGGTGCGCGATAGAGCATAAGCCGGTCAATCAGACCCGCTTGCAGGAAAGAAGCTGCGGTTGTTGCGCCGCCTTCGACGAGCAGCCAGTTGATATCGGCCAGACCGGCGATCTCTGCCGGTTCGGCAATCTGCAGCCAATGGTCGGGTATTTCGGGATCATTGCCGAGGATGACCGGTTGCGGTGAATGATCGGTCAAGCCGTCGATTCGGACGTCGAGCCCCGGCTTGTCGGCCTTTGCTGTCCCCGCCCCGACGAGAATCGCATCGCTGCGCGCCCGCTCGAGATGGGCGTGGGCCCGTGCCCTGTCACCGGTAATCCACTGGCTGGTACCATCTGCCATGGCGATACAGCCATCAAGCGACATGGCGAGTTTGAGGGTAACAAACGGTCGTGCGTTTTCAACACGGCTCAGAAAACCGGCCATCGCACGGCGGGCTTCCGGTTCCCGGATCCCGACCGACACGGTTATGCCAGCATCACCCAGCCGATCAATGCCTCTGCGCCGGGTGCGTTCATCGGCGTCGAGAGTTGCGACAATCACTCTTTTTGGTTTCGCATCAATGATCGCATTGCTGCAGGTCGGACCGCGGGTGCTTTCGTGGGCACACGGCTCCATGGTTACATAGATGTCAGCGCCGTTGGCGGATGCCCCGGCTTCGGCCAGCGCCATTTCTTCGGCATGCGGCCGTCCGCCGGGCTGGGTCCAGCCACGGCCGACAATGATGCCTTTCTTGACAATGACACAGCCGACATTGGGATTGGCACCGGTCCGACCGCGTCCTCGCTCTGATAGAGCGAGCGCCACTGCCATAAATTGTGCATCGCCCGGAGGGTTCAACATTGCAGGCCGGCGGGGCGCTCTACCTCTACCTCGCCACGCGCCAGGCGGGCTGCGACCGCTTCACGTTCGATCTCGTCGACGTCCATGCCGGACATCCGACCCAGTGATTTCACCGCTTCGCGGCGCTTCGTTTCCAGCTCGTCCTTGAGACACTGGATCTCCCAGCGATCCTGCAGGATCTCCTCATCGGTCCGGTCCATTGTCCAGTTTTCGACATAAATGACCTCTGCTGGTACATAAGTGTAGGTATTTACCTTGGGATCCAGCCAGAAAAGGAAAAGAATGACCGACGTACAGGCAATTGCCAGGACCGCCGGAAGCAAGCGCTCCCCCGGTTCACTCTGGCGAAAAACAGCGATCAGGTCGCCAAAACCGCCGGTTACAGATGCATCTTTCAAAAGGCCCATTTTCTCCAAATAGTCGCGGTACGCGCGGATGGCCAGCCCTTCCCGCAAAATTGCAGCGGGAAAATCCAAACCGGCCATCCGGCGCGGCATTCAGCCGTTGATTTCAAACCGGACTTTCAGTGTCATCCAGCTTTCAATCGGTTTTCCGTCTTTTGTAGCCGCGGTGAATCGCCATTTTTTCAGGGCCTGCTTGCGCGTGGCGGTCCAGAAATCCACGTGCGGCGAATCGATCAGTTCGATGTCCTTCACCCGGCCATTGGCACCGACCAGAACCCTGACGCTGACCTCGCCCTCCTGTTCGCGCCGCAACAGGCCAACCGGGTAAGCGGGCTGAAACTCGGCTGCGTAACGTGTGTTGAGGCGCGCGCCCACAATCACCGGATCAGGCACGATTTTGACCGGGTCAAAAGGAATGGCACCGCCGGTTCCACCCGATCCGGCCTTGATATCAACGTCGCCATAATTGTTGACAGGAACCACCGGATCTCGAGGCAGATCGATAATCGGCCGATCGGGCATCACTTGCTTCGTTTGTCGTGCAATTTCGACTTCAGGTTTTTGGTCTTCAATAACCGGTTCGGGCGGCTTCTGAGCCGGAACGGGAAAGGCGAAGATTGGCCCGTCAAACTTCTCCGGAATCTCGATTCCGGGCATCGCCATCACCGCCGCGATAATCACGGCGTGAACGGCGCCGGCCAATATCATGCCCTTGGAACGCGGTGTCTTGTTCTCGTATATGGAAACATAGCTCATCATCATATCCTCTCGACCATCCTCAAAAATGGCGAAGCGGCCGATGCCTGTTTGACTATCTGACCCCATCGTCAATTGTAATGATATACTATTACATAGAATATGGCAAGCACGGCTCTTCTGATAGAAAACCTTTTTATTAGAGATAGTTACGAGGTGGCTGTGGTCAGTCTGGCCAGCGCGATTTCACGACCGATCAACGGCAGCAATGCGTTCATATCCGGTCCATGGTCGAGTCCGGTCAACGCCTGACGCA
>NZ_JBATHY010000006.1:0-1827 GCF_049667325.1 Parasphingorhabdus sp.
ATGATCAGCGCGCCGAAAGCGCGCGCGCTTATCCGCCGGCTTCGCGGCCGGTGTCGGATCTGGCCGGCAACCAATGGTCGACCGAGACCGCGCGCGACAAGCGCGGCGAAGCCGAAGAGATCATGAAGGCGGCGGGGCTCGAGCCCGGGATGACGGTTGCCGATATCGGGGCGGGAGAAGGCTATTATACCGTGCGGCTGGCCGAGAAGGTCGGAGCCAAGGGGCGGGTGCTGGCGCAGGATATCGACGAAGCGGCGATCGACCGGCTGGCCGAGCGGGTCAACCGCGAAGCGCTCGACAACGTCTCGATCAAGCTCGGCGCGCCGGATGATCCGCGTTTGCCGGAGAAAAGTTTTGACCGGATTTTCCTGGTCCACATGTATCATGAGGTCCGCGAGCCTTATGCGTTCCTCTCTCGCCTGCGGCCTGCGCTGCTGAGCAAGACCGGAGAACGCGGTGCCGGGGAAGTGGTAGTGGTCGATGTGAATCGCGCATTCGAGCAGCACGGCATTCCGCCGAAGCAACTGTTCTGCGAATTCGAGGCGGTTGGCTATGAGCTGGTCGGCTTCATGGAGCGCCCGGAACTGGGTGGTTATTTCGCGCGTTTCAGGGCCAAAGGTCCCGCGTTCTTACCCGGCGAGATAAAGCCCTGTCCCTATCAGCGGGCCAGCGGATCATAAGCAGTCACCGGCGGGCCTTCGTCAGTTGGTTTTCAACGCGTCCATCCATACGCTCTGCCGCTGCCGCGCCTTGCGGGCCAGTCGCCGCCAGTGGCGCCGGTCGCGCGATGACAGGCCATGGTCGCTTGCCCGGTCGCTCAACACCGCAGGCGCATCATCGCCGTATTTGGTATAATAATAGTGAACTGCCTGCTCGTCCTTGACCCGACGATCACGTGGCTCAAACAGATCAAACATAGTTGGCTCCTGATATTAGTCTGGACCCTGTTTTTGTTTACGCGCTTAGCAATATATACCAATATACACGCGATTTCAACTGCCGGCACTGTCAACTGGTCGCAGAAACGCCTTGAATTAGCGCTTGCGGATCGGACCTAGCCCTCGTCGCCCATTTTCAGCGCGGCGATAAACGCCTCCTGCGGGATGCTGACATTGCCATATTCGCGCATCTTCGCCTTGCCCTTCTTCTGCTTGTCGAGCAGCTTCTTCTTGCGGCTGATATCGCCGCCATAGCATTTGGCGGTCACATCCTTGCGCATCGCCGAGATCGTCTCGCGGGCGATCACCTTGCCGCCGATCGCGGCCTGGACCGGGATCTTGAACAAATGGCGCGGGATCAGGTCTTTCAGCCGCTCGCACATATGGCGACCGCGGGCTTCGGCGGCGTCGCGGTGGACGATCATGCTCAGCGCGTCGACCGGATCGCCGTTGACCATGATGTTCATCTTGACCAGCTGGCCGGTGCGTAGGCCGATCTGGTGATAGTCAAAGCTGGCATAGCCGCGCGAGATGCTCTTCAGCCGGTCGTAGAAATCGAACACCACTTCGTTGAGCGGCAGATCGTAGACCACCTGCGCCCGGTCGCCGACATAGGTCAGATTCTTCTGCTCGCCGCGGCGGTCCTGACAGAGCTTGAGTATCCCGCCGAGATATTCGTCCTGGCAATAGATGGTCGCCTCGATCCAAGGCTCCTCGATCTCCCGGATCTTGACCACGTCGGGCATATCCGCCGGGTTGTGCAGGAACTGCTCGCTGCCGTCGTTCATCTGGATCCGGTAGACCACCGACGGCGCGGTGGTGATCAGGTCGAGATCATATTCCCGCGTCAGCCGTTCCTGGACAATCTCCAGATGCAACAGCCCCAGAA
>NZ_JBATHY010000007.1:0-5442 GCF_049667325.1 Parasphingorhabdus sp.
TTACGACAATCCGGAAAAGACAGCAGAGACCGTCGACGCCGACGGCTGGCTCTACACCGGCGACGCGGCGATTATGGACGAAGACGGCTATTTCTATATTAAGGACCGGGTCAAGGACATGATTATCTCCGGCGGCGAGAACGTCTATCCGGCGGAAGTCGAGAATGCGATCTTCGGCCACCCGCAGGTCAACGAAGTCGCCGTCATCGGCATCCCGGATCCGAAATGGGGCGAAGCGGTCAAGGCGGTCGTCTCGCCCAAGCCGGGCGTTGAGGAAGTGGATACCGCCAGCGTCATCGCCTGGGCCAAGGAACGCATCGCCGGGTTCAAGGTACCCAAGACGGTAGACGTGATCGCGGAATTGCCGAGGAATGCCAGCGGCAAGATATTGCGGCGGGAGTTGCGCGCGCCTTATTGGGAAGGGCAGGAGCGGGGGGTGAATTGAGGTGCGATTGGACGACGGCGCAATGATTGTTCAGGTTGCCGAGCGGCGGTCCGAGATGCGGTGGCTGTCGGTCAGTTAATAGCCCATTACGGACCCGAAACTTCGCTCAAGCCGCCTGCACCACCGCAAGATGGGCAGGGCTGCGGGCCACCGAAAGCTGGATCTGTTCGACGACAAAATCAATCAGCGCGCGGATATGGGGCTGGCGGCGCGCGTCATCGGTCGTCACCATCCAGCCCGGGGTCGTCAGTTCGGCGATCGGTGGCAAAAGCCTGACCAGGCCCCGCGTGTCATCTCCCATCAGGCAAGGCAGGATCGACGCGCCGACGCCGGAACGGACGCTGGCAATGATGCTGGACAGCGTGTTCGCACGATGCGCGATTTTCGCGTCCGAAAAATTCTCTATCAGCCAGCGATTTATCGTTCCGTCCCGCTCCATCGGCATGATCAGCGGATAGCGGGCTATCTCTGCCAGATCATCGGGCATGCCCAATTCCGCCACCAGGTTCTGGTGCGCGTAAAATGTTTCCTGCATATCGATCAGATGGCGAACGATCAGCGTTTCCTCGGTCGGCTTTTCGCCAAATCGCAGGGCGACATCGGCTTCGCCTCGCAAAAGATCGAGATTCCTGTCCGATGTCATGATCTCTACCCGCAGATCTGGGTAGCGGGCGCGAAGCAGGCCCAGTGTCGGGATGATCCAGGCGTTGGCCGCCGATTCCACCGTTGTCAGTCGCACGGTGCCGGCGATCCGGCGGGCCTCTGCGGCGATGCTGTCAGAGAAGGACAGGGCGGCGGCCTCAACCGACTCCGCTGCGGGTAAGACGGATTTTCCGCGCGGCGTCAGGCTGTAACCGGAAGCCTTGCGGATGAACAGTTTTACGCCGATTTCATCTTCAAGCGCAGTGACCCGGCGGGATATCGTCGACTGACTGACCCTCAGGTGTTTCGCTGCCGCCAGCGTGCTCCCGGTTCGAGCGACAGCCAGAAAATAACGCAGGTCGTTCCAGTCCAACATGGCCAATTCTCTATATGAACCCAAGGCTATGCGTTTCTGCATAACAGATTTGCAAGACTAGTGTTAGCGCCTCGATGCGGACAGGCGTATTTAGAGTTCATGGCGATGGTTTGATCCACCGCTTAGATTGAAACCTCAAATTATGGAGACGCAAAATGACCCATTTCAACACAACCGCCCTGATCGGTGCATTTTTGGCGACGGTAACAAGTTTTTCGTTGGCTCTCGCGGCGTTCCCGATCGCGGTTATAACCGCATAATCGGGAAATATAGAATGGCGCGGCGAGCTTGAACCATTCCATTCCGTTCCGTCACACCGCCCAAACATTTTTTAGAAAGGAAAGTAACATGTCCAACGATCGTGCAACCTACATTTCTGCGTTGCTGGGATTTCTTGCGACCAGCGCGATGATTATTCTGACCCATAATCTGATCAATGTGCAGAATTTCGTATGAAACTGAAAATGCGGGGATCGGTGAACCGGCCAATTGCCTGGTGACTCCGATCCACCGCCAAAGGCATGATGGCAAATGCTGCGTCCGCCAAGCACGGCAACAAGGCCGCCCAGTTTTGATTCCTGCCCTATCCCAGCGTATGGCGCTAATTCGGACAGATACTCAGAGTGCAGTCGCAGGCCGGGTCCGACATTGTCACCATCGCGCATGGCATATTGGCGGAAAAGCTGTTCTGGTGGATGAAAAGCAAGCATTCGGTACCAAATTAAATAGCGGGAATTATCTGCCGCAAATATCGTTTCCTATCTATCCACCACGGACGCTTTCCAGGCTCCCATCGAGCCAAGGTAAATGTCTAGTTTTACAAATCCCCGACTGGCCAGCCAACCGGCTGCCACGGTCGCTCGCATGCCACTGGCACACATCAAAGTATAACGACGCGACTTGTCGAGATCTTTCCACCGTTGGTTCAATTCGCCAACATAGATATGCTGCGAGCCGTCAATCGCGACCTCGCTTCGTTCATCCGCATCGCGGACGTCGAGCAAAGTCCAGTCGCGCTGATCCTTTTTCAGTCGCTTTTTGACTTCGCCCGTTTCGATCATGGGGATCTGGTTCATGCTTTTCCCTGCCGCTGCCGCCGGGACGACACCGGTATAACCGCCAATGATGTCGTCGAGCGCAATACGAACCAGATGCTCCGTTGCGGTGGCAAGCTGGCTTTCGTCCGACCCAATCAATATCATGCTGTCTTCCTCGCCGATGAACCATCCGGCAAAGGCCGATATCATGCCGACCGGCAAGTTCATCGATCCTGGCAAGTGACCCGAGGCATAAGCCATTGGATCGCGCACATCCACCAAATGGGTGGCCGAACAACCGTCCAGTTCCGAAAGACTCAGATTTGTCGGTCTTGCTACTCTTGGAGCCGGTGCACCACCTTCCAGATTGAGGCGCTCCATCAACCTGAAATAGGGGGGCTGATAGTGGTTCTCGTTGATCTTAGCCTCGATAAACTCGTCCCGGCTGTCGATTTGTAGCCGGGGATTGTTTCTCCGTTCATGCCCGACCGTGGAAAATTCCCGTTCGGCCATTCCCGACCCACAAACCGATCCGGCGCCATGGGCTGGATATATCAACGCCTGATCGCCCAGAGACAGAATTTTTTGCAGAGAATCGAACAACAGTCCGGCGACTTCCCGCTTGCGATCTGGGTAGAAATCGGTCCGACCCACGTCGCCGACGAACAGCGCATCTCCCGTAAACACGCCCACCGCTCCGTCAGGATATTCGGTATCGTAGAGTGCAAAAGCGATATGATCATCTGTATGACCCGGGGTCTCGATAATCTCGATAGTGAGTTGCCCGATGTCGAAACGGTCTCCTTCACGGCAGGTTGTCGCATAGACGACCTCACTCTCGGCATTGGGACCGTGGAAGACCTTGGCATTGGTCATATTCGAAAGAATGGGTGCGCCAGATACCAGATCCTCGTTGCGATGGGTCTCGAAGATATGGGTGATCTCAAGCCCTTCGGCGCGTGCGAGCTCGACATAAATGTCGCAGTCTCGTCGGGGATCGATGACGGCTGCCTTGCCGCCCGATCCGATGAGATAAGAGAGATGTGACAGGCCGGGCGTCTTGATTTTCTTTAACAGCATGTTTGCTCCTTGCGTCGATGAAATTACGCCGGGAACCCGTATCGAGTTCCCCGAAAGGACGAAAAACTGCAACGGATTGGCGGCAATATCATCTGTTCCGCTTATTCAATCAGAACCAGAAACGCACACCAATTACATAATTGGTAACGCTCGGGTCCTCTCCGGAAAGCCTCGCAAAGTCTCGACTGCCGCCGAGTTTCCATTCCTGTTCGACACCGATATAGGGCGCAAATTCCCGCGCAATTTCATAGCGCAGGCGCAGGCCTAGTTCGAGATTATCGATACCGGACCCGATGCCCAGCTCCGGGATATCCTGAGCCGACAGGTTTGCTTCGGCGCGGGGTTGCAGGATCAGGCGCTGGGTTAGGCGCTGATCATATTCCGCTTCAATCCGCGCGGTCAGATCACCCTTGGTGGAGAGAAATGCGGCTGCATCAACCTCGAACATATAGGGCGCGAGGCCCTGAATACCGACCACGGCATGGGTCCGCTCGGGGCCGGCCAGATCCTGCCGGATACCGGCTTGGAGGTCGAAGAAAGGCGCGATAGCGCGGCTGTAGAGCCCCTGTAGTTCGGCGCTTTCAACCGGCTCGCCAAAACTGCCTTCACCCTCGCTCTTGAACCAGAATTTGTCGATATCGCCGCCATAATAGCCCTGCACATCCCACAGATAGCCGTCGTCGCCCTGGCGAACGCGATATTCCAGACGGTCGCCCTGGAACCAGAAGATCTGCATATTGCCATGTTCGTCATAAAGTGCGTCGCGCGCCGGCTGCATCGCTTGCCGGCCCCAGATCGCGTCGGCGGCGCGGATCGGTCCGGTTTCCAGATTGGGTAGGGAGATTTGCGGTCGATCTGGTTGATGGGCGCTGTGGTCCATCGCGCTGTGGTCCATTGCCGCGTCATCCATCGGATCATTCTGTGGCTCGCCATGATCCATATCCGCATGGTTCATCGCATCATGGTCCATCTGCGCTGGCTTTGCCGGTGCGGGTTTGGCCACCGGAACCGGGGCTTTGGGCTTCACCGTTGGCGCTGCTTTTGGCTTGACCACAGCTTTCGGTGCAGGCTTGGCCACCGGCTTCGGCGGGGCCGGCTTGGCTTTCGCCGCCGGCTTAACGGGCACCGGCATCCTGTGGCCCTCATGCTGCGCGAGCGCCGGCGCGCCGAGCAACAAGATGATCATCAGCGCCTTCATGCCGCATCTCCTTCCGGAAAGGCGATGCTAACCGTCTGCATCATCCCGGCGTGCATATGATAGAGCAGATGGCAGTGGAACGCCCAGTCCCCCGGCTCGTCGGTAGTCACATCAAAACTTGCACTGCTGCCCGGCTGGACGATCACGGTATGCTTTTTGGGCTGATAATGGCCTTGCCCGTTGACGATCTCGAAAAACATCCCGTGCAAGTGGATCGGGTGGGCCATCATCGTGTCGTTGACCAGCTTGACCCGCACCCGTTCATTATAACCGAAGCGGATAGGCGCATCGCCGACGGCGCTCATTTTCTTGCCGTCAAAGCTCCACATATAGCGTTCCATATTGCCGGTGAGATGCAATTCCATCTCGCGGTCGGGCGAACGCTTGCTGTGGTCCATCTCGAGCGATTTCAGCATCCGGTAATTGAGCGTCCGGTGCGGGACTTTGTCGAGACCAAGCCCGGGAAAGCCGGTGCGATCCTGCGGGTTCATCGCGACCATATCGATACCGGGCCCGACTTCGACGCTATCGGGCAGCAGGCGGGTGTCGCGCATAGTCATGCCGCCCAAGCCGGCAATGTCATGGTCCGCCATAGCTGCGTCGCCGCCAGACGTGTCGCCGTGGTCCATTGTCGAATGTTCCGTCGCGTCCGGTTCTGCAGGGC
>NZ_JBATHY010000008.1:0-7275 GCF_049667325.1 Parasphingorhabdus sp.
AATGCATATGGCTGCGATCGCCTGGTTTCGCGAGATTCCGACTACCAGAGACGCTGACAATATCCTTACATTTTCGAAAATATCGGCCAAGACAATAGGGATATTGTTAAAAATGGCCGATTCCGGACGCCTGCCAGGCTGAGCCTATGGAGCCAGAAACCATAAAAATGCCAGGATCATCGATCAAATAATGCTGGATTTTCCCAGAATTCCGCCAGTTATTCCCGAGATGATGCGATCGTGGCATCGGTTTAGCTCAAATCTGAAATCGCGGTCGAATCCACTAAGGCGTGATTTTGCCGTGGTCACCCCAATCCAATCCGCCAATATTTCACATTTCGATATATTTTGCCGAATATGCGGGATATTCGCGCCCGCATGAACCCCGGCCGCCATGGTCACCACGGCCAATATGCCTCAGTGGAGCTATGGTTCACGAGCTTACGATCAATATAATTAATTGAATACATCGACTTAGCAGTATTATCTAAGTCTAATTATAAGACATTTGAGATTCAGAACGGAGAATCAGATGAAGTTTCCTTTAGAATCAAGTTACTAAAGCGGAAACTTTGTTAAAATAATGAAGAATTTATGGAGCGGGTGAAGGGAATCGAACCCTCGTCGTAAGCTTGGAAGGCTTCTGCTCTACCATTGAGCTACACCCGCATGTCCGGATCGACCGGATGGCCCGCTATTGCCACCGCTTTTGTGGTGCGTCAATCAGGAAAGGTTGATTTTGGGCTTTGCCGGCGGTCGAACCACAAAGCCACGGCTTGCTGCTCGGCTTCGCTCATATGCAAGCCCAGTTTCGATCGCCGCCACAGCACATCCTCTGCCGAGCAAGCAAATTCTCGATCGACCAGCCACTGGATTTCAATCTCGTAAAGACCCGCACCAAATTCCTGGCCGAGGCCTTCGATGGTTTTGACGTCTTGGAGAATCAATGCGGTGTCGGTGCCATAGGCTCTGACCAATCGGTGCAAAGTTGCCCGGTCGACAAAAGTCCATCGGCTTGCAAATTGGTCGGCCAGCGCGGCAAAACCGTCCGGCGGAAAATCACCTCCGGGCAGATGCGCCTCTTTGGTCCAGTCATCGCCATCTACTTCCAGCACTTCCGACAACGTCCGGATCGCCTGCACAGCGAGCACGCGATAGGTAGTAATCTTGCCACCAAAAATCGACAGCACCGGCGCGCCGTTCTGATTGTCATAATCGAACACAAAGTCTCTGGTGACCGTGGCGGCGGTCCGGCTGTGGTCGTCAAACAAAGGGCGGACACCGGAATAGGTCCATGCGATATCGTCACGGTCGACCGGGACTTCAAAATATTCGCTGACGGCGTCGCAAAGATAATCGATTTCGCCGTCGCTGATCTTGGCAGGTCCCTCGGCATAGCTCCACGGCTCATCGGTTGTCCCGATCAGAGTGTGATCGCCTTCATAGGGAATGGCGAAAATGATACGCCCGTCCCGGTTCTGGAAAATATAGCTGTGGTCGCCTTCATATTTGCGCTTCACGACAATATGGCTGCCCTTGACCAGACGCAGTTTCGCTGCGTTGCCGCTCTGGTCATACATGGCGGTGACCGGGTCGACCCAAGGGCCGGCGGCGTTCACCAATATATTTGCGCGCTCGGTTGTGACAGCGCCATGCCGCCGGACTTTGAGCTTCCAATGATCCGAACCGCGATCCAGTGCGACACATTCCGCCCGGGTCCGGATGTCGGCACCCCGTTCGGCAGCATCACGGGCTGTGAGCGATACCAGTCGGGCATCCTCGACCCAGCAATCGGAATAGGCAAAGCCTTTCTTGAGCCGCTTTTGCAGCGGGTCACCACGCCGGTCGGTGCGCAGGTTCACGTTTGAGGTCGCAGGCAAAATGTCGCGACCGCCGAGATGATCGTAAAGAAATAGACCGAGGCGAAGCAGCCACGCGGGCCGCATACCTTTATCAACCGGCAGGACAAATCGCATCGGCCAAATGATGTGCGGGGCGGCGCGAAGCAGAACTTCCCGTTCCTTGAGCGCCTTGCGGACGAGGTTGAACTCGTAATGCTCGAGATAGCGCAGGCCGCCGTGGACCAGTTTGGTGCTCGCCGACGATGTGTGCGAGGCGAGATCGTCACGCTCGACCAGCAGGACCTTCAGTCCCCTGCCCGCTGCATCGCGCGCAATTCCGACGCCATTTATGCCGCCGCCAATGATGGCCAGATCATACATCGCCGCAGTCATAGAGAAACCTGCGATTCGTGCAATGTTGCATCGCAATATACCCGACTTTATCCTTGCCTTTTGCTTGCCTTTTACCGGCCAGCTTATAGCGTGGATCGGGACAAGGGAGCGGACGATGGCGGCACAGCAGATATTGGTCATCGATGAAGGAACAACATCGACGAGGGCGATGCTGTTTGGCATCGATGGCAAATTGCACGGGTCGCAGCAGGAAGCGTTACATCAATATTATCCCGCCCCCGGTCTGGTCGAGCATGATGCCGCAGAAATCTGGGACAAAACCTTGAGCTGCTGCCAGAAAATGATCGAGCAAGCCGGTGGCGCCGACAAGATTGCGGCGATCGGTATCACCAATCAGCGGGAAACCGTCGTCGCATGGGACAAAAGAACCGGCGAACCGCTGGGCCGTGCGATCGTCTGGCAGGATCGCCGGACCGCTGAAAAATGCGATGCACTGAAGGCCGACGGTCTTGAGCCTATGGTACAAGCGAGGACCGGTTTGCTGCTAGATCCCTATTTTTCGGGTAGCAAGATCGGCTGGATGCTGGAAAATTGGCCCGAGGTACGCGCTGCAGGAGACAATCTGGCATTCGGCACGATCGAATCCTATCTCGTCTACCGGCTGACCGGCGGCCAGCATGTCACCGACGCCAGCAATGCGAGCAGAACGATGCTTATGGCGCTGGATGGCGAAGATTGGGATGACGAGCTGCTCGCGCTGTTCGACATCCCGAAACAGGCGCTACCGCAGATCGTCGACTGTGCTGGAGATTTGGGAACCACGGCGGCGGATCTGTTCGGTGGCTCGATTGCTATTTGCGGTTCCGCCGGTGACCAGCAAGCTGCAACCATCGGTCAGGCCTGCCTGGAGATCGGCCAGACCAAAGCGACATTCGGAACCGGCGCCTTCATCCTGACCAACAGCGGAGAAACCGCGCGCCGGTCGGAGAACCGTCTGTTATCCACCATACTCTATCAACATCAGGGCAAACGAATCTACGCACTTGAAGGATCGGTTTTTGTGGCCGGAAGCGTGATGCAGTGGCTCCGCGACGATATCGGCCTCCTTAAATTTGCCGGAGAGAGCGAGGAACTTGCCCGCTCGGTTGACGATAACGGCGGGGTGTATCTGGTCCCCGCCCTGTCCGGACTCGGCGCACCCCACTGGCGCGCCGATGCGACTGCGACGATTTCCGGTCTCAGCTTTGCATCGAAAAAAGCCCATATTGCCCGCGCTGCGCTCGAATCGATGGCTTATCAGTGCCACGATCTCAAAACCGCATTTTCGGCCGATGGCGTCGATTGGCAAAGTCTGCGGATCGACGGGGGGATGGTTGCCAACGACTGGATGGTGCAAGATTTGGCAGATATATTGGATATCACGGTCGAGCGGCCAGAGTTTTTCGAAACCACGGCGCTTGGGGCAGCTATGCTCGCGGCCGTGGGATGCGGGATATATCCCTCGCTTGAAGCAGCGTCGGTGATGATTTCGGCGCTGGATATCCATCAACCGGAAATAGACTCCTTGACCAGAACCCGCAGACTTGAGGGATGGGAACGGGCGATCAACTCGGTTCTGGCTAACTAGGCTACGTCCAGACGCAAAAAAGCCCGCAAGAAGCGGGCTTTTTCAATCTGCTGAAGTCAGTTGAAACTAGGCTTCAGAAGCTTTCTTTTTCTTTTCGGCTTTCACGTCGGCCCAAATCGTCCGGTAGGACAGATAAGCCAATATGGTCGCAATCAGCAGGAAGGCGAGAACCGCCCAGCCAGCTTGATGCCGCTCTTCCAGCTTGGGTTCTGCGCTCCAGATCAGGAAGGCGGAAACATCTTCGGCCATCTGATTGATGCTCGCCTTGGTACCATCAGAGTAGCTGACCATATCTTCAGCCGCCAAAGGAGACGCCATCGCCAAGTTCAGGTTGGCGAAATAGGGATTATAGTGCAATCCCGGGCCGGGTTGATTGGCCTTTGGCAGGTTCGCTGGTGGATTTTGATAGCCGGTCAGCAAGGAGTAGACATAGGGCGCTCCGCCTTCCCGCGCCTTGGTGATCAAGGACAGGTCAGGTGGAATAGCGTTGTTGTTCGCAGCGCCGGCGGCGACATCATTGGCAAAAGGTTTGGGAAACTTGTCAGCAGCAAGCGATGGACGGCTCGACATTTCACCGGTCGCCGGATCAATATCGGGAGTCTGGATCGGCCAATTGGCCGCAATCGCCTTCACTTCGTCTTCATTATAGCCGATTTCTTCGAGATTGCGGAAGGCAACCAGACGGAGCGAGTGACACGCGGCACAGACTTCCTTGTACACCTGGAAACCGCGCTGCAGTTGCTGGCGATCGAATTTACCGAGCGGACCGTCGGACGGGAATGATATGTCTTTCGCTTCTTTGTGAAACTGATGCTCAGCGGTTTCGACTGGTGGGTTCGTGATATATTCCTTTGCCCCCATGCCAAATGATACCAAGAGCCAGCCCGAGAAGAACAGGCCAATCAAGATTCCGATAATTCTTACCATTGCGACAGGTCCCTAATTCTTAGCTGGCAGTTGTGAGTGGCTTGCCGGTGACGGATTCCGTGATGCTGTTCGGCAACGGCTCTGGTTTTTCCAACCGCGACAACAGGGGCAAGATAATGAGGAAATGCGCAAAATAATAGGCCGATGCTAACTGGCTGATCATCACGAAGGGTTCCTCGGCCGGCGCACCGCCACAATATCCGAGTATCAGGACGTCAACCACCAGGATACCGAAGAAGATCTTGAACTTGGGCCGGAACATACCCGAACGCACCGGAGATTTGTCGAGCCAAGGGAGGAAGAACCAAACCAGGATCGCGGAGAACATCGCCAGTACACCAAGCAGTTTCGCCGGAATGAACAGGAAGTCGAAGGTGAAGGCGCGCAGAATCGCGTACCAGGGCCAGAAATACCATTCTGGAACAATATGGGCCGGAGTGGATAGCGGGTTGGCTGGTATATAGTTATCCGCATGGCCTAGCGCGTTAGGCAGAAAGAACATCATGGCGGTAAAGAAAATAAGCGCCACGCCGAGCGTCCAGCCGTCTTTCGCAGTATAATATGGGTGGAACGGTACCGTGTCCTGCGGCCCCTTTACGTCTACACCGGTCGGGTTGTTGGAGCCCGGGATATGCAGCGCCCAAATGTGCATGATGATGACACCAGCAATCACGAACGGCAGCAGATAGTGGAGCGAGAAGAAGCGGTTCAAGGCGGCGTTATCCGGCGCAAAACCACCGAGAAGCAGTTCCTGGATCGGCTTGCCGACCAGAGGGATAGCCTCGAACAGGCCGGTAATCACCTTGGCACCCCAGAAGCTCATTTGCCCCCAAGGCAGAACATAGCCCAGAAATGCGGTTGCCATGGCCAACAGATAAATGACCACGCCTAGCAGCCAGATCATTTCGCGCGGCGCCTTGTAAGAGCCGTAGAACAGACCGCGTCCGATATGGAGATAAATAGCGATGAAGAAGAAGCTAGCGCCATTGGCATGCGCGTAGCGGATCATCCAGCCACTGTTTACATCGCGCATGATATGTTCGACGGAATCGAAAGCGATATTCGCGTTGGCGGCATAGTGCATCGCCAATATGATGCCGGTGATAATCTGGATAACCAGGAATATACCGGCCAGAGAACCGAAATTCCACATATAGTTCAGGTTGCGCGGAGTTGGATATCCGGCACCGAGGCTATTGTAAATCAGACGTGGAACGGGAAGTTTTTCGTCCATCCACTGACCGAATTCGGTTGCTGGTGTATATTGTTTTGCCCAAGGAAAGCTCATTTTTATCTGTCCTTTAGCCGATTTTCACGACGGTGTCTGATAGGAATTCATGCTCTGGCACTTCCAGATTGCTCGGTGCCGGGCCTTTGCGGATGCGCGCTGCAGTATCATAATGCGAACCGTGGCAAGGGCAGAAATAGCCACCAAATTCACCTTTGATTTCGCCCTGTGCTGCGCCAAGCGGCACACAACCCAGATGGGTGCAAACGCCGAGTGTGATCAGCCAGTTTTCCTTGCCGACGGTAGTCCTCTCGGCCAGTGTCTGCGGATCGCGTAAATCTGAAATATTCACTGCATTGGCTTCGGCAATTTCTTCTGCCGTAAGATTGCGGATGAAAATAGGCTGCTTGCGCCAGCTGGTCTTGATCGACTGACCTGTTTCAATCGCCGAAATATCGACTTCAATCGATGCCAGAGCGAGAACGTCCGCGCTCGGGTTCATCTGATTGACCAACGGGAATACGGTAGCGACCGCCCCGGCGCCAGCAAAACTCACTGCTGCGATATTGATAAAGTCCCGGCGGCGAACGCCGCCTTCTTCTGCGACTGCCGTTTCAGCTGTTTCAACCGTTGCCATGCAAACAAGCCCTATAGATAATTATGACCCCTGACTGCCCGAACGTTTGATACTGCTTACCAACAGTTTGAACACGCAGTGAATTGCGCGCCTGATAGCCGCGAAGGATAGGGTTTGCCAACAGTGAATTTTCGATTGACCAAACATTCCCTTCTCGGTCATGGTGATCGCTTCATGAGGATAGCATTGTATCAACCCGAGATCGCTGGGAATTTAGGAACAATATTAAGGACTTGCGCATGTCTTGACGTGCCAGTTGATATAATAGAGCCCTGTGGATTTCCGTTCAGTGATCGCAGCCTTAAACGTGCCGGGATGGATTATTTCGACCATGTTGAATATACCCGCCACGCCGATTGGGACGCATTTCGTAAATCCGTTGCTTCCCGCGACGCGAGGATTATCTTGCTCTCCAGCAAAGCGGAACAACCACATCACGGATTCGCTTATCGCAATTCCGATATATTGTTGTTTGGTTCGGAAGGGTCGGGCGTTCCTCTGACTATCCACGACCAATGTGATGGACGAATCACGATCCCGATGAAAGCGGACATGCGCAGCTTGAACCTGGCGGTAGCGACTGGCATGGCTCTGGGCGAAGCCCTCAGACAAACAGGACAATATCCGGAATGACGACAAAATTGGATGACCAGCAACAGGC
>NZ_JBATHY010000009.1:0-2675 GCF_049667325.1 Parasphingorhabdus sp.
GCGGAAGCGCGATATTTGATCCCTGTGCGTTCAGATAGACCATCAGATTGGCACGATCTTCCGCCTTGCCGAGACCGGCAAAGGTCATCTTAGTGCCATCGGCATATTTGCGCGGCGACTTCAGCCATGCGTCCATGGCCGTCCAGTCCCAATTGCCCGGAACGCTTTTCAGGGCATCACTATAGGCAAAGCCTGCGACATGGCCGTGAGGTTTGCCCATGGTTGCCCACAGATTCGGGCCGATGCCATTGGCTCCGCCCTGATTGATCGTGTGGCATGCTGCACATTTGGCGAAAACTTTTTCGCCAGCGGCAGCATCGGCGGTCTGCAGCAACGCCTCGATCGAGGGGCCTGCGTCAGCCCCGCCACCGGAAGATTCTACGCCTTCGATCTCAAAACCCATGACTTCGGGACGCTCGTTGGAACCGGCGTGGAAATATTTTCCGCTGACAATGGAAAAGCCCAGTGCGGCAATGCCGCCAGCAAGAACCCAGCCTGCGATGGTGTTATTGTTGCTCATATTTTCTCTCAAACCCCTGAGTGAGCGGCGGCTATAGGCCTGCCAAATTTGTGCTGTCTGTAAAGAGGGCGACGAACCAAAGCAAGGCCTCAATTGCCGCTCAAGGCGCAATTGTGAATGGAAAATGTGACGGTTCGCATTCGACACGCCACTAATTTCTTGCCCCGCCATGTCCCGTTCGACTATCGCAGCGCAGCAAAAGAGGGGCATGATGGACAGCTTTCCGGAAAACGCATTGGGAATGGTCAGAAAAATGACCGAAAAAGGCGCGGAAACGCCGGAAAAGGCGATTGCCTTTCAAGGCGCGCCCGGTGCCAATTCCCATCTCGCCGCGCTCGATTATGATCCGGACGGCCTCCCGGTTCCCTGCTTTTCGTTCGAGGATGCGATCGACGCGGTGAAACAGGGCACTGCCGGATGCGCGATCATCCCGATCGAAAATTCCCTCCACGGACGGGTTGCCGATATCCACTTTCTACTCCCCGAATCGGGGCTCCATATTGTCGACGAATATTTCATGCCGATCGAACATTGCCTGATGGCCAAATCGGCCGATGCCGAAATCAGGACCGCGATGAGCCACCCGCAGGCGCTCGGCCAGTGCCGCCATTATCTGCGTAAACGCGGGATCATCCCGGTGGCCTATGCCGATACCGCGGCGGCAGCGGCATTCGTCGCCCGGTCGGACGACCCCCATGCCGCAGCCATCGCGCCAAGGCTCGCCGCGCAAATTTACGGTCTGCAACTGCTCGAGGATGCAATCGAGGACGCGCCGGACAATATCACGCGTTTTGTTGTGCTTGCCCCGGAGGCGGTGAAACCGGCACCCAACGGGCCGCTGATGACGACGTTTATTTTCGAGGTCAAAAATATCCCGGCTGCATTGTATAAAGCGATGGGCAGCTTTGCGACCAATGGTGTCAACATGACCAAGCTGGAAAGCTACCAGCAGGGCAGCAGCTTTGCCGCGACCGAATTTTACGCCGATATCGAAGGCGCACCCGGGGATCCGGCGGTGGATCGCGCGCTTGAGGAACTGGGTTTTCACTGCAACAGCGTACGGGTACTGGGAACCTATCGGCAAGCGCGTCCAAGGACGATGACAACGTAGGGCTGCGCCTGCGAGATTCCCGCTGCTGACATCATTCAGGGTCACACGGGTCACACCCCCTTTAGTGAATAGTCCGGTCGTCCCAATCCGGGCCTTCCGGTTCGTCATTGTCATCGTCATCGTCCCAACCGGGAGCAGCCTTTTCCCAGAAGTCCGGCTCGTCCATCATGCCGCTGCGCTCGGCGCGGGCCCATTGCAGATCGTCCCAGTCGTCCGCTTCGACCGGATCGAGATCGGACGTGTCGACATCTTCCGGCGCGGTCGCGGCGATCCGTTCGCGTTCCTGGAACATCTCGAGCCGGCTGATCAGTTCCTCGTCGCTCAGTTCGGCCATATAGGCGCTCGGCGGGGCTGCGCGCCGGGCCTGCGCGGCCTGTTCCTGCTCGTCGAGCATGGCGGCACAATCCCTGCCTTCCCCGATGGCGTCGACCATTTCGTCAAAATCCGCAGCCGCTTCGCGGGCGGCATCGCCGGCCATGTCCAGGCCATCGGCTTTCGCATCCAGCCGGGCCAGCGCCGCGAGCAACAGCCCGGGCGAAAAGCGCGATCGCTCGCCCACTTCCTCGCCATGATACCAGACCGTCTCGGTCCAGCCGTTGAGGCCGGTGTCGAGCAGGGTGTCGGCATAGAGATCGCGCGCATGGATCAGCGCCGCGTCCCATGCCCGGGCAAAGGCTCGCCCCTCGTCCCGGCGGCGCAGCCGGTAGGCGCCTTCGCGACTCATCCCGGCAAAGGCGGCGGCCGACTTGACCGAGCCGCAGCGAGCGAGCGCTTCGAGAAATGTACGCTGCTTGTTGGGAGTCCAGCTGGGTGTAGGGGGTTGTGGAGTGTCGGTGGGGGAAGGTCGGGTGTTCATGTCATATATTCACTTTTTATTGGTTAAATGGAATTATCAGTATAACCTATATGGTTTTATTTAGGAAAGAGGGTTTTTTCGGTTGATGGCGAGAGCGGACTCTGGGGTTGGTCGCTTTTGGTGGCGGCAATTGGATGGGAAGCGGACATCAAGGCGATCGTTTTCTAATAGCAGCTACATCCCGAAAG
>NZ_JBATHY010000010.1:0-7406 GCF_049667325.1 Parasphingorhabdus sp.
TTACACAAATGCCGGAACATCGACATTGTTCAACCGGTTGACTGGTGCCGATGTCTTTGCCGAGGATTTGCTGTTTGCAACTCTCGATCCGACCATGCGAGAATTCCCGTTGCCGGGATATGACAAGGCGATTTTATCCGATACGGTTGGCTTTGTATCCGATCTACCGACGCAATTGGTCGCGGCTTTCCGGGCCACACTTGAAGAAGTCAGTGCTGCCGACATCGTGGTGCACGTTCGCGATATTTCCCATGAAGCCAGCGATGCACAAGCCGGTGATGTAAGGCAAATATTGGCCGACCTTGGCGTGTCAGAGGAAGCAGGAGAGGGGCCTCCCGTGATCGAGGCTTGGAACAAAATTGATAGGATCGCTCCTGACGATCCGCATTTCACGCGAATTTCATCGCCATTGCCGGAACACGTATGCGCGATCTCTGCCGAGACCGGAGCCGGTGTCGAGACATTGGTCAATCTGATCGCGAAAACATTGTCGGAAGGTTATAAGTCTGAACAGATAGAGCTGCCGGTGTCCGATGGAAAACGGATGGCGTGGCTGCACGAAAATGGCCGAATTCTGAGCAGCGAACAGTTGAAGGACAATCTTATACTGTCGGTTGAAATGTCACCGCGAAATTGGGGCAGGTACCACGCGCTGCATTAAGCACTAGGCATTCAGGATGCGGCTAGGCTTGCCTTGGCCTTCTGCCATTCCGCTTCCAGTTCTTCGATCGTCATCTGTTGCATGTCTTCGGTAAGATTTGACTCTACCTGATTGAACCTTTTAGTAAATTTGGTTGTGGCATCAGTCAGGGCACGTTCTGCATCGACTTTGTAATGACGGGCGAGATTGACCGCAGAAAAGAGTAAATCGCCGATTTCTTCGTGAATTTCCTCATCGCTGTTCGCCGCCGCGACCTCCTCAAGTTCCTCGAGCAACTTGTCCCTCACCGGCGCCTTGTCGGGCCAGTCAAATCCCACGCGAGCCGCTCGTTTCTGGATTTTCTGAGCTCTTAGTAAAGCGGGTAGAGCCAACGCGACACCATCCAGTGCGCTCGACTGGCCTGATTTGTCGCGCTCGTCTGCCTTGATCTGTTCCCATCCCGGGCTCTTGTCGGCTTCACCGAAGATGTGGGGATGACGGCGGGTCATCTTGTCGCAAATGCATTCTACGACATCCTGGAAATCAAATGTTTCTGCCTCTGCCGCGATCTGGCTGTGAAACACAACCTGGAGCAGGAGATCGCCGAGTTCGTCTTTCAGCGCAACCATATCGTCACGTTCGATGGCATCGGCGACTTCATAAGCCTCTTCAATCGTATAAGGCGCAATGGTTTTAAATGTTTGCACCTTGTCCCATTCGCACCCACTGTCCGGATCGCGCAAACGCCGCATGATTTCAAGCAGGGGATCGATCAATTGTGCATCCATTCTAATCTGCCAATAAGATTGATAATATATATTATGTTAAATTCGTAATCATTCAACTGAAGAGGAATTCGGCGGTTCCAGTATCATTTCCCGGCCTTCAACCCGCCAACTTTTCAATTGTGAGAGAAAATTCATGCCTATGACATTGGAGTCACCAAATTCTTCGGCGACAACGACCGGCAGATCCTTAGCAACCATAGAACCAATCTGCAGCGACTGGATACTCCCTCGCTGTGCTTCGACTGATCCGTTGGCCGTCGTTAAGATGACCGGAAATGGGCTTCCGCTAATTTCAATTCCAGCGCTTCGAGCTGTTTGCAACGTCATTGCCGTAGTGGTTGCACCGCTGTCGATCAGAAAACGAACCGGTAGTTCGTTGACCGTCGCATTTGCCCAGAAATGACCGTCTGCCGATTGCCGGATCCTTAGTGTGTCGCCAACCACGAGTTGCTCATTTGCTCCGGAGACTTCGCCGGAAACACGATTCCAGACCGCCAATATCTCGTTCTGGTAGGAAAACCCGACAATGAATACTGCGAATATCGCTACCCATGCCAATGCGGTTCGAATAATTTCAGCAAAACCCATCCGTCGGGAAAACAAGGCGCTCGCTACCAGCACGAGCGCACCGATTGCGAAAACAAGATTGATATTTTGATCTTCGGTCAATGGTCAGATTTCTTTCACATAGCCATCATAAGCTGGGCGGATATGATCCGGTAATATGGTAGCTAGATGGTCATAGTCCATCGAATTGTCCATATGGGTCAGCAAACTCAATTTCGGCCGCGCTTCGTCAATAAGTGCTAAAGTCATGTCCAGATGCGCGTGTGTCGGATGCGGCTTGTCGCGCAAGGCATCTACGACGAACAAGTCGCAATTTTGATATAATGCCCGCATCTCTGGCGTTACATCGCCGAAATCGGTTGCGTAGCAGATCGATTTATCCTGATGCTGGAAACGGAGACCTGCGGACGTTATCCCGCCATGGGGCTGGTCGACACAGTGAACCGAAATATCGCCGATCTCGACCGGACCATTGAGTGCAATTCCTGTGCAGATTGACGGATAATAATCATGCCCGTCGAAGGCATAGGCAAAACGACGCTTCAGGCTCTCAAGTGCAAATGGCCGGGCATAGCCGGCCATCGGTTCGCGGCTTTGCTGGAAAACCGCGCGCAGATCATCAATACCGTGGCAATGGTCGGCATGATCATGCGTCCAGATTACCGCATCAATTTGGTCTATGTCATTGTCGAGAAACTGGTTTCTCAAATCAGGGGACGTATCAACCAATATTCGAGTGGTTGGACTTTCTACCAGGATAGACACCCGAGTTCTGCGGTTTTTAGGTTCATGCGGGTCACAATCGCCCCAGTCATTGCCAATGCGGGGTACACCAGAGGATGTTCCGCAACCCAGTATCGTGAGCTTCAAAGACACATTCAGGGCTGCGCCTTGGAGAATAGCCGATAGAAATTCTGACCTGTTGTTGCACAAAGCGCGTCATAATCTTCGTTTCGCAGCCCAGCCAGATAGCGAGCCGTATCCGCTACGAACGCGGGTTCCCCGGTCTTTCCGCGATGTGGTACCGGGGCAAGAAAAGGCGCATCGGTTTCGACCAACAAGCGATCTGACGGTAGTTTGGCTGCCGTTTCCTGCAGATCTTTGGCATTTTTGAAGGTCACGATGCCCGAGATAGAAATATACAACCCAAGCGCCAATGCCTTGTGTGCAAAATCCTCGCTCGCCGTGAAGCAGTGGATCACGCCGGAATAGGTACCCCGCTCCATTTCTTCGGCCATGATTTCTGCCGTGTCTGCCTCGGCATCTCGGGTGTGAACGATGATCGGCAAACCGGTTTCGCGTGCGGCGTGAATATGGGTTCGAAAACTCTGTCTCTGCCGCTCCCGGTCGCTATGATCATAATAATAGTCGAGCCCGGTCTCGCCTATCGCGACAACTCGTGGATGCTTAGCCTCTTCGACCAGCTTGGCGAGATCGACATCGGGATGGGCGTCAGCTTCATGCGGGTGGATCCCGATACTGGCCCAGACGTCCGGTTCCCGTTCGGCGGTCGCGACAATATCCCGCCATTCGCTTTCACGGGTGGAGATATTGAGCATCGCGGTTACGCCGCTTTGGCGGGCCCGTTCGAGAACGGCGGGCTGGTCTTCCACCAGACCTTTATAGTTGAGATGACAGTGGCTATCGATCAGCATTTCAGACATCGGCATCGTCTTTCAGCATCTCGAGACGCGGAAAAATACCTTTAGGCTCGGGCAGTGTCATGCCGGGCTGGATCGGTTTTGTAAGATGCTCGAAATCGCGTGAATCTTCTGATTGGGCCAGCAGATCCAGCATTCTGTCACAGCTTTCCGGCATCGCCCATCGCAGCATGATAGCCAGTTGCCGGATCGCTTCGGCGGTATGAAAGAGCACTGTATCCGCACGCGCAGGATCTGTCTTGCGCAGCGCCCAGGGCGCTTGATCGGCAAAATATGTATTGGTCGCGCTCAAACGCTCGCGGATGGCATCAAGTGCGGTGTCGATCTTGAACAGGCCGCCTGTCATCGCTTCCGTCACACTCTCAAAACAACTGTCGAGTTGGCTGAGCAATTCCAGCTCGGCAGAACTAGGCTCACCGCGGGCTGGTACCTTGTTATCGCAATTTTTGGCGATCATGGAGAGGCTGCGCTGCGCGAGATTGCCAAAATTATTGGCGAGATCGGCATTGGTCTTGGTCACTATGGCTTCCGCCGAATAGGTGCCATCCTTGCCAAACACAACGTCGGCTAGCAGGAAATAGCGCAACTGATCGACACCGAAGCGCTGGGCCAATTCCATCGGATCGATAACATTACCAACCGATTTCGACATTTTCTCGCCGCGATTGAGTAGAAATCCGTGGCCGAACACCTGTTTGGGTAGCGGGAGCCCCGCGCTCATCAAAAAGGCAGGCCAGTAAACGGCGTGAAAACGGACGATATCCTTGCCGATCAGATGCAAATCTGCCGGCCAATATTTCGCAAACATGCCCTTGGTATCCGGATAGCCGGCGCCGGTCATATAGGTGGTTAGCGCATCAACCCAGACGTACATCACATGACCCGGTGAGCCTGGCACGGGGACGCCCCAATCGAAGCTGGTCCGCGAAACGCTGAGATCTCTCAGCCCGCCTTCGACAAAGCGCATGACTTCGTTGCGCCGGCTTTCGGGCTGGATGAATTCGGGATGTTCCTCATAGAGTTTGAGCAATTTATCCTGATATTCCGACAGTTTGAAGAACCATGTTTCTTCAGCGGTCCATTCGACCGGCGTACCTTGCGGCGAGAGTTTTTTACCACCCTCGCCTGTTTCGATCTCGTCTTCAGCATAAAAGGCTTCGTCACGCACCGAATACCAGCCTTCATAACGATCAAGATAGAGATCGCCATTGGCCTCCATTGCTTTCCACAATGCCTTGCTCGCTTCATGATGAGCGGGCTCGGTGGTTCTTCGAAATCCATCATGTTGAATATTAAGATTAACGCACATCTCTCTAAAATAAGAGGACATTTCATTGGCGAGATCTATGGTCTCGCGATCCGCATCGCGGGCCGTCTGCACCATTTTCAGACCATGTTCGTCGGTTCCGGTGATCAGACGGACGTCGCGGCCGCTCAGCCGGTAAAATCGTGCAATAGCGTCAGCGCAAATCGCCTCATAGGCATGGCCGATATGCGGACGTCCATTAGGATAGCTGATCGCGGTGGTAATATAAAAGGGTTCTGACATGGCCATCTCTCTTGATGGATTGGCGGCGCTTGTAAACAGCCAAAATCCCTATTTCGTCCGGGCAGCGGGGGCAAGTTCACCCATCAGGCTTCCAAGCCGGAATATTACGGACTGATTATCGAGGGCTTTTGGAATTGCGGTCGTGGCAAGTTCGCTGGCTTTCCGCCATTTTTCGATCGTTTCCATCGAGCAGGGAAGCTCGGCGGCTTTTATTTGCTCGGCGATCAGGCTTGGAGCCCGTTCGAGAAATGCGCGATATCGCGGAGTCGCGGCCTTTAACGCTAGTTTCCGAGCCAGTTCGCTCTTCAATCTATTATCCCTGTCTCCGGTCTTGATAATTTCGCGCGCAATATCGTCCAGTTCGGCCAGGCCAATTTCGATAAACTGCAATGCCCGGCCCGGCGAGCCTCTGCCAGCAAGCACAAGAGCCTCCAGATCCGCTTCCCCCAGTTCTGGTGCTGCTTTTTTCAGCAGCGCGCGCATTTCATTATCGGGTAGAGGGTCGAAGCGCAGCATCTGGCACCGCGAACGGATGGTTGGCAATAGGCGGTCAGGCTTATGGCTGATCAAAAAAAATATGGTCTTTTTTGGCGGTTCTTCGAGGTTTTTCAAAATGGCATTGGCGCCGCCGCGCTCAAGATCATCGGCTGCATCGATGACGACAACCCGATATTCGGAAATGGAAGCCTGATTTTGAAACAATGGCTGCAATGCGCGAACCTGATCGACCTTTATATTGCGGGCCAATTCATGCTCTTCCAGGGAATCGATCCCGTTGTCCCTTGCCCTCTTCTCTTCCTTGTCGCTTTTTGGTCCGCGACGGAGCATCCGAAAATCCGGGTGTGAACCGGCTGCAAGAAGATGGCCGGCTTCATCGTCCTGAATTTCGCTAAATGTTGCTGGTTGATTGCGGGAATTGAGCAAAAAATGGCCGGCTTGCTGCGCAAAGGCCGCCTTGCCCAATCCCTTGTCACCAGCCAGAATCCAGGCGTGGTGGAGCATATCTCTGGCAAGGGATTGGCAGAATATCTGCTGCGGTCTGTCGTGGCCGAGATATGATGTCATTGAATCATTTCATCAAGTCGCTCAGATTCTCCATCAGGGAATCGGTGACGATGTTCGGAGCCTGCGACGCGTCGATCAGCCGGACCCGTTCGGGGTCTTCCGCCGCAAACTTGCGAAAATTTTCCATCACCAATTTGTGATATGTAGTGCTTCTGCGTCCAATTCGGTCGCTGCCGCCGCGATCTCTCGCCGCTGCTCTTTTAGCGGACACTTCTTCGGGAACATTCAGAACAAAAGTCCTGTCGGGTAAAAGGTTGCCGCTGCCGACGCGATGCAAATCAAGAATGTCGTCGTCGGTGAGTTCACCGTTCACGCTTTGATAGGCTCTGTTGCTATCAACGAAGCGGTCGCTGATCACCCATTCTCCCCGTGCGAGTGCAGGACGGATTAATTTAGCACAATGTTCCGCGCGTGAAGCCGCGAACAGCAGTGCTTCCGTGCGAATATGCCATTTTTCCTCCGCGCCGTTCAGCAATAATTCGCGAATAATCTCCGCGCTGGTGGTGCCGCCTGGTTCCCGCGTCAGAGTGACATTATAACCTTTGGCCTCAAGGGCGAACGCGAGTTCTCTCGCCTGGGTTGATTTTCCCGCCCCCTCCCCGCCTTCAAGGCTGATAAAACGACCCATTTTTTTGCTCATGCCATTCCCAATAAAGTTTTAAACCCTGCCCATATCCGATCGAAAAAACCGGCCGCGCCTATATCTTCGCCCGCGACCAGAGGAACCGCCTGCTGACCGGCATCCTCCGTCGTGACAATCAAAGTCGCGATAGGCTGCCCTTTGACAATCGGTGCCTTGATCGGTCCGTCATAGGACACTTTCATTGCTATCTTGCCGTCCGACGCTTTCGGGATGGTGGCAAATAAATCCTTGGCTGCGACGAGCGATACGGTGGCAGTGCCTCCCAGCTGCACTTCAGCAGTCTGGATTTTCGTGCCCTTGTCGAAAAGTTTCTTGGCCTCCCAAGCATTGAAACCCCAATTCATAAACTTGACCGATTCGTCGACACGGCCGCCATAGCTGGTAAGCCCCGCGAGTACCGACACCAGTCGCCGGCCCTTCTGTTCAGCCGAGCCGGTAAAGCCATAGCCGGCTTCTTCCGTATGACCGGTTTTCAGTCCGTCTGATCCGGCCA
>NZ_JBATHY010000011.1:0-27858 GCF_049667325.1 Parasphingorhabdus sp.
GCGTTGATGCCGGACCAGTCGCCCGTTCTCGATCTGCCAGCGATGATCAAGCATAATGCCGCCGAAGGCAAACCCGACTTCTGGTCGCATCCGATTGCAGCGGCAACCAAAGGTCTAGAGGGAAAACAGCTGGCCGAAATCGGATTGATGAAGCGCTCGGGCGCAATGGCGGTTGCCACGGGCCGGCAATGGATCGCGGACAGCGGTCTCATGCTCAAGCTGCTGCAATATTGCCGGTCATTGGATCTGCCATTGATCGTCCACAGCGAGGACGCCGGACTGACCGGCGCTGCCGTCGCGACCAATGGTGAAACCGCAACCCGACTGGGGCTCGCCAGCGCCACGGCCGCCGCAGAGGCGGTTTCCATCGCCCGGGATATTGCCCTGATCCGCGAAACCGGCGCTCATGTACATTTTCGTCAGGTAACCACCGAGGCTGGCCTGAACCTGATTCGGGCAGCAAAATCGGAAAAGTTGCCGGTGACCTGTGGCATTACCCCTGCCCATCTGCTTTTGTCCGACATTGCGATCCATGATTTCCGTACCTTCACCCGGCTATCTCCGCCATTGCGGAGCGATGATGATCGTCTGGCATGTATTGCGGCGGTGAAGGATGGCACGATCGATGTTATTGCTTCCGGTCATGATCCGCATGGCGCAGAGGCCAAGCGGTTGCCTTATGCGGAAGCGGCTCCGGGAATGGCGGGTGCGGAGACCTTACTTGCGCTCTCTCTCACCCTTGTTCGCGACGGCACGATTTCGACAGGACGGCTGTTCGAACTATTATCTGCCAATCCGGCGAAAATTCTGGGTGTCGAAGCAGGCTTGCTGCATCCGGGCTATGAGGCTGATTTCATCCTCATCGACGAAGATAGTCCGTGGCAAGTCGATAGTCACAAAATGGCTGCTGCTGCTGGCAATACGCCATTTGGGGGCCTGCCCGTCCAGGGTCGGGTTACGGCAATATATAAAGGCGGCAAAGCTTATTAGCTCGCCGCCTTCATGAATTTTTCAAAAATCTAGCGTGACGCTAGTTTTTTCGGCGCTTTGCTGGCCATCCGGGTCGGCGAAGCCTTGTTAACTCCCGGTGCATTACGGACGATGCAGTTCCCGCCCTTGGCCTTGATCCCGTCACACATGGCATCGGCAGATTGCGCGTTGCCAAACCCTATCGCCGCCAGACGGTAAAGGGTCTTGCCGTTCACGTTGATCCGCGAACTTGCATAGTTGAAGGAATTCAGGTCGCTGTTTTCAGAGGACAATATCCCCCATGCGCGTTTGGCACCTTCGGCCGATGAAAATGCACCCAACTGGACCAAATGGGTCCCAGAAGGTACGGTCGCAGGCTTTGCAGCTGGCTGGAATGCCGCTTTTTGCAGTACCGGTTTAACCGCCGGAACAGTTTGGAAAGCGGCTTTCTTAGCCACAACCGGCTTGTCACTTTCTTCAATGAATTTTGTCGCTGCAACGCGGACCGGTTTGGCATCAGCCTTTACAAGCGGGATTTTTACCGGTGCTTTGGCCACTGCCTCGCTGGCGGGAATGGCGACGTTCGCGACCTTGACGTTATTTTCCTTGGCCAGAAAATCTACATAGTCTTCGGCTTTCGGCGCCGGGCCAATGGCCGGAAGAGGGCTATTGCGATCGAAGCTTGCCACTTCGCTTTCATAGTCCTGATCGGAAGAAGCTGCGACGCTTACCGGCACTTGCGTTGGCCTGAGAGCCAGTCGAACCGGCTGACCCGGGTCATTCGCGACCGGAGTCACGTTCAAGACCGCAGCAACACGCGTTTCATAAGCACCGGGACGCGCCATTTGCGCCCATTGCATTACACGGTCATTGACCATGGCTGGTGTCACATCCTGCAACGCCATCAATTTTGCTTCCTGCCAGCGACCGTCCAAGGCATAGGCCAGACCCAGATTTTGGCGGGTACGTCCGGTGACATTGGATTCGCGGATGGCCTGCTCCAGAACCTCGACAGCAGTCTTGCTGTCACCGGTGAGCGCCAGTGCAAGCCCATAGTCAGCGGCTGGAATAAATTGACGATTGTCGACTATAAGCGCTTTCGCCTTGTCTACCTTGCCCTGACCCAATTGAGCCAGACTCAAGCTCAGGATGGTGCGCGCATCAGATTTTCCGAGTTCCATGGCGTCGAGCAAGCTACGTTCCGCAGAAGCCAGGCGACCAGCGGACAAATAAGCCTGCCCCAAAAGAGCCCGCGTTTCCGGATCGCTACCAACGCCCGCGACCGAGCGCTCGGCATAAGCTATCGCTTTTTCGACATCGCCTTTGGCCAGTGCCTTTTCGGCTTTTCTGGCGTATTTCGCGCCGTCTTTAACCGTTGCCGGTTTGCTCGACATGGATGCGACGGAGCCGCCGCCAAAGGGACCGCAACCGGTCAACACAGTGCCAAACACCATGGAGGAAGCAGCCATTTTCAAAATCACATCGCGTTTCATTTCTATGCCCTCGCAATAAAAGTCAGTCTTTTTCGTTCGAAATTCTCGTCAAGCCCGGTTCAAGCGACCCCGCGGGACGGAATCCGTTCGGCCAGTCCCTCCAATTCGGGGATAGACCTCAAATATTCGTCCACAGCTTTGGTTACCAATTGTTGTGCCGAGATGTTTTTAACCGCCGTCGCCAACCGCAATTTCAAATGCCTTTCGGGATCCATTCGAAGGGTAAATGCGGTTTTTGCCTTCCGGGTCCGGGATTTCGTAGCCGGACGAGATTTTTTGGGTTCACGTTTGGAATTTCTCGCAGCTGCCAGCACTGCTGAAGTTTCGGCTAGCGGCTGAACTTCGCGAGAAATGGACAATGGCACGGGCGCTGCTACAGGTTCTTCTTCAACCTTGCGGGTCACCTGTTCTTCAACGGTCTTGTTTCCCAATTTGGCGGCAATTTCTTCCTGTTGATGTCTGACGACAGAACCGGGATTGGGAATCGCACCAGCCAGAGGATTATGGTGAACATGCTCGATCGGATGCGCTTCGTGATCAGGGTCTACATCATATCCCATGTCGTTCCAGCCCAGGTCCTCATGTACATCACTGTCGTGACCGGATGAGTTGTCTGGAAAGCTCGACAAGCCTTGGCGACGCATCGCCGGCTTCGCGCCGCCTTTTCGAGCCAGCAACGTGGACGAAAGAGACGCTTGTGGTTTCGGGTCGTTCATTTTTTCAGCCTCCGCCATCACGAGCCAACCACTCTGCGGCCGAAATTACCGCCCGGGCGTTGAGCGCCCGGATTGACATTCTGGGCCATCGCAGGCGCGCTGAAAATTGTCCGGCGGAAATTCTTTTCAAGCCGGTCGGAAATATAATCCCAAAGATGGACGATTTCTTGCGCGGAACGCCCTTTCGGGTCGACCTCCATCACGGTTCGCCCGTCAATCATCGATCCGGCAAAGTCGGTTCGGTGATGGATGGTTATCGGTGCGACAGTGCCATGTTGCGATAGCGCAACCGCTGCTTCGGATGTAATTTTGGCTTTCGGTGTCGCGCCGTTCACGACAAAGAGCAAGGGTTTCCCAGCGCGTTCACAGAGATCGACGGTCGCGCCCACTGCCCTGAGATCGTGCGGACTCGGGCGGGTTGGAATGACGATGAGTTCGGCGACTGAAATCACGCTCTGGATCGCCATGGTAATTGCCGGCGGCGTGTCGATGACAGCCAGCTTGAATCCCTGTTGGCGCAATATCGCCAGATCGGAGGCAAGGCGAGATACGGTGGTTTGCGCAAATGCCGGCAAATCGGCTTCCCGCTCGTTCCACCAATCGGCCAGCGAACCCTGCGGATCGATATCGATCAATACCACGGGGCCAGCCCCGGCCAGTTGCGCCTGTACAGCCAGATGACCCGACAATGTAGTTTTGCCGGAGCCGCCTTTTTGCGAAGCCATCGCTAGAACTCGCACGCTCTTCCCCTTATTCCATCACAGGCAGAATTTGCCCAAAAATCTCTATTCGGGTGCTTTTGTGACAGAGCAGGGCTAAAATAGGGTTAACAAGTTCAAGACGATTTTCGAAATTGTGAAAAAAGTTTACATCTATCAAACAAGGAATCGCTGAACAGCCCCTCCAGTTTTTGCTAGACTTCAAGAGTCCCCGCAGTTTAGCAATGCGAGAACGCCTGATATTTCGCTATTTTTGTTAACTGATCACCAAGGAATATTCCATGACAAAGGCCATTAGTCCCATCACCCGGTTTCTTGGTATGGCGCTCGTTCTGGTTTCGGTACCAGCATTGGCGGATGTAAAGGCTGGCGTCGATGCGTGGGGACGCGGGGATTTTGCAACCGCGGTTAACGAATGGCGCGGCCCCGCCGACGCAGGCGATGCCGATGCCCAGTTCAATCTCGGGCAAGCCTATAAGCTGGGCAACGGTGTTCCGAGGGATCTCGGACAGGCGGAAAGATGGTACAAGAAAGCTGCGGATCAAGGACATCTGCAAGCCAATGACAATTACGGACTGATATTGTTCCAGAACAACCGTCGGGACGAAGCCGTGCCTTATTTGCAGGCATCCGCCGATCGCGGTGAACAGCGGGCACAATATGTTCTGGGCACTGGGCATTTCAATGGAGATTTTGTCGAACGGGACTGGGTCAAAGCCTATGCTATGATGACTCGGTCATCGGCACAAGGATTGGCCGCAGCTACAGCAAATCTGGCCGAGATGGATCGTTTCATTCCGATCGAAGACCGGCGGCGCGCGATCGAGCTGGCTGGCCAAATGGAACAGGATGAGAAGCGCGTCAGGACAACGCAAATCGGCGGTCTGCTACCTGCCCGGTCAACCGGACCTGTCCAGGCCGCACAATTGCCGCCTTCACGCCCCGCGATGCCAGCACCGGCGCCCAGCACTCCCGGCGTAACCTATGCACCCGCGCCACAGCCTGTGCCGGTGCCGCCGGTTGCGACCGCTGCGCCGGTTCGCGCGGTTGCAAGCGGCGACTGGCGTGTGCAGCTGGGCGCGTTCAGTGACGAAAACAAAGCCAAGAACCTCTGGAACCGCTTAGAAACCAGCGTTTCTGCGCTCGCTGGAATGCAGCCTTATCTGGTCAGGGCGGGAGGGATCACCCGGCTGCAGGCAGGGCCTTTTGCCACCCGTGCCCAGGCAGATACCATGTGCAGCAGCGTGAAAGCTTCCGGAAATGATTGTATAGTAAAACGGCGCTAGAAGACGGTCATCCGGCGACCCACTCATCGGCTGCGATACCTTGAATATAGAGTAGCGACGTCAGATCGTTATATTTGATCGCCACGTCGGCGGCTTGGGCGGCCTTTGGCTTGGCGTGATAGGCGATCCCGAGACCGGCCCGTTCCAGCATCGGTATATCATTCGCGCCATCCCCGACTGCGATACATTGTGCCAACGGCAGGTTCGCCGCTTCGGCAGCCGACTGCAGCACTTCGACCTTTCGGGTTGAATCCACAATCTGTCCGTCGAGCCCCCCGGTAAGACAGCCACCCTCTTCTTCCAGAATATTGGCACAAAACGATTCAAATCCAATCGCTTGTGCAACGGGCTTGGCAAACTTTGTGAATCCGCCCGACACCAGTATCGTCATCGCCCCGCGCTTTGCCATCGTCCTTACGAGAATCTCCGCGCCCGGCATGATTCTCACCCGTTCATCCAGACATTGCTGGATCGCTGCGGTGTCGAGCCCCTTGAGCAGCGCCACCCTGCCCCGCAGAGCTTCTTCAAAATCAAGTTCGCCCTGCATTGCCCGTTCGGTAATTTCAGCGATCTGGGACTTGATGCCGGCATAATCTGCAAGTTCGTCTATACATTCGACGGTAATCATTGTGCTGTCCATATCGGATATCAGCAGATTTTTCCGGCGGTTGGCTTCGGGCTGCACCGCAATGTCGACATCGTTGCCGATCGTTTCGAGATGTGCACGCGCGCTAATCGGGTCTCCTTCGAAATATATGTCCAATACCCGCCCGTCGATCGTCTCCGACTGACGGAGGATCGCTGCTTCGGCGGCATTCAGGTGAGCAATCGCAGATTGAATATCTCTCTCTTTCAGAGATTCTTTTGCTATGAGCGTCGCGATGAACATGATTTCTCCGAAACTGGACAAAAATGTCGCGCTGATCGTCGGACCGACGGCCAGCGGCAAATCCGCCTTGGCACTGGAGATTGCCAAAAAGCAACCCTCGGTGATCATCAATGCCGATAGCGCCCAGGTCTATCGAGACCTCAGAATCTTGAGCGCGCGCCCCGATATCGAGGAAATGGAAGGAATAGAACACCAGCTTTTCGGCTATATTGATGGCGATGAGGCTTGTTCCGCGGCGCGCTGGGCCGGTGATGCGAGAGCGGCAATCGCTGCAGCGCATCAGCGGGATTTAATGCCGATACTGGTCGGTGGCACGGGGATGTATGTCCGGGTATTGTTGGACGGCATAGCGCCAATTCCGGAAATCGACCCTGTCATTCGTCGAGCCATCCGGAAATTGGAAACATTGGAAGCATATCGGGAGCTAGAGACGTTCGATCCGGTTTCCGCAGAGCGATTGCACCCCACCGACACCACCCGCATTCAACGCGCGCTGGAAGTGATACGCTCGACCGGAAAACCGCTGGACCAGTGGCACAGGCACAAGTCCGGCGGCATTGGTGACAAAATCAGACTGCATCCGCTGGTCCTGTTGCCGCCGCGTGAATGGCTATACCAGCGCTGTGATTTGCGGTTGCACCAGATGATTGAAGGCGGTGCGAGAAAAGAAGTGGAAATCCTCCTGTCGCGCGATCTGTCAACGGACCAACCGGTGATGCGGGCGATCGGTGTTCCTGAAATCGCGGCATGGCTGGCCGGTGATCTCACCAGAGAAGCCGCAATAGAGCGGGCACAAGCGGCAACGCGCCAATATGCCAAACGTCAGTATACCTGGTTCCGCAACCAGTGCCCGCCCGATTGGCTACGAGCTGAAAAGCCATTTAATAATGATTTTGATCATATAATTGAAACTATATTACGTAGTTAGCCCTTGACATAACATATTCAGATATGTAGCGAGCCCCGAATTAACTAAGCCTTGCCTATTGTGTTGCAGTGCATCATGGCGGGCGGGCAGCGCGATATAGACAGCTAATGGAGCATGATGTGGCCGAAAAATGCGGCGCCGACATATTGATCGAAACCCTGCTGGATCTGGGCGTGGATACCGTTTTCGGCTATCCCGGCGGTGCCGTACTTCCGATTTACGATGCGCTGTTCGAGCATCCCAAGATCAAGCATATTCTTGTTCGCCACGAACAGGCGGCGACCCATGCGGCCGAGGGTTATGCGCGCTCGACCGGGAAACCGGGCGTTGTGCTGGTCACCTCTGGCCCGGGCGCGACCAATGCCGTGACCGGGATTACCGATGCTTTGATGGACAGCATCCCGATGGTCGTCATCACCGGTCAGGTCGCAACCAATCTGATCGGCACCGACGCCTTTCAGGAAGCCGATACAGTCGGCATTACACGCCACTGCACCAAGCATAATTATCTGGTAAAAAAGCCTTCGGATCTGGCGCATGTTGTGCGCGAGGCGTTTCACATCGCGACACAGGGCCGCCCCGGTCCCGTGGTCATCGATATTCCCAAGAATGTTCAGGTTGCAGCGACGGAATTCAGCCGCAATACAGTCGACAATAATAGCCGCTATCAACCCCAGACCGAGGGTGATTTCAAGGCGATCAACACCGCCGCGGAAATGATCATGGGTGCGAAAGCGCCCGTCCTCTATACCGGCGGCGGGATTATCAACAGCGGACCGAAGGCAAGCGAAGCCTTGCGAGAACTGGCGGAATTGCTTGGATGTCCGGTGACCTCAACGCTGATGGGGCTGGGCGCATTTCCGGCTTCCTCCGACAAATGGCTGGGCATGCTCGGAATGCATGGTACATTTGAAGCCAACATGGCGATGAACAAGGCCGATCTTGTGGTCTGCCTCGGTGCGCGGTTCGACGACCGGATAACCGGCCGGCTCGATGCCTTTTCTCCGAACAGCAAGAAAATCCACGTGGATATCGACCGTTCGTCGATCAACAAGACCGTTCGTGTCGATCTTCCGGTGGTCGGCGACGTGGGCCGGGTGATGGAACAGTTGATAGCCGTGCTCAAGGGACGCCGCTTTGCCACGCCGGATCATGCCGAATGGTGGTCGCGGATCGCTGGTTGGCGCGCGACCAATTGCCTTGATTATCCCGAGAACAAGCAGGAAATCATGCCACAGGAAGCCATTCGCAAACTGTGGCAGGCGACTCACAAGCGCGAACCCATCATCACCACCGAAGTCGGGCAGCATCAGATGTGGGCGGCCCAGCATTTCGATTTCGAAAAACCCAATAAATGGCTGACCAGCGGTGGTCTCGGCACCATGGGCTATGGTTTGCCCGCGGCAATTGGCGCACAACTCGGCAATCCCGATGCCCTTGTCATCGATATTGCCGGCGAAGCGTCGATCCAGATGAATATCCAGGAACTCGGCACTGCCACCCAATATCGCCTGCCGGTGAAGATATTCATTCTCAACAACGAATATATGGGCATGGTCCGCCAATGGCAGGAGCTGACCTATGAAAGCCGTTATTCAAATAGTTACAGTGATAGTCTTCCGGACTTTGTGAAGTTGGCGGAAAGCTATGACTGGACCGGCATCCGCATCGAAGATCCTGCCGATCTTGACGCCGGCATCCAGAAAATGCTCGAAACCGATGGCCCGGTCATGGTGGATTGCCGGGTGGCGCAACTGGCCAATTGTTTCCCGATGATCCCTTCCGGCGCGGCGCACACAGAAATGCTGCTGTCTCCCGACGATGTGAAGGGTATAATGGACGACCAAGCAAAGGCACTTGTCTGATGCATATTCAAGAAGAAGCCGTTGAACGGCATGTTCTGGCCATACTGGTCGACAACGAAGCCGGCATATTGGCGCGGATCGCTGGTATGTTTACCTCGCGTGGCTATAATATCGAGAGTCTGACCGTGGCGGACATCAGCGAAGATCACGCGATCAGCAGGATCACCATCGCCACCAACGGCCCGCCCCACGTCATCGAGCAGATCATTGCCCAGCTCGACCGGCTGATTCCGGTACACAGCGTCCGTGACCTGACAGAGTCCGGTCCCCATGTGCAGCGAGAACTTGCCCTGGTGAAGGTTGCCGGCAAAGGCGACAACCGGATCGAAGCGATGCGCCTGGCCGATGCGTATCGCGCCCGGATTGTCGATGCCTCTACCGAGAGCTTCATATTTGAAATTACCGGCGCACCGGACAAAATCGAGACATTTGTGGCATTGATGCGCGAGGTTGGACTGGTTGAAGTCGGTCGAACCGGTGTGGTCGCCGTTTCACGCGGGCCGGATGCCGGATGAACAAGAAATTGCTCAATTCGGCTGGTTGATACCGGCTGCAGCGGGCGTCCTAACCCAATTCGTTATCATCTGAATATAAGGAAGAAAAATGAAAGTCTATTATGACGCCGATGCGGACCTCGGCCTGATCACCGGCAAGAAAATAGCCATTGTCGGCTATGGCAGCCAGGGCCACGCCCACGCCCAGAACCTCCGGGACAGCGGCGTCAAGGACGTCGCCATTGCCCTGCGCGCCGGTTCGGCAACCGCGAAAAAGGCCGAAGGCGCCGGATTCAAGGTGATGACCAATCAGGAAGCCGCAAAATGGGCCGATATCGTCATGGTCCTCGCACCCGACGAGCATCAGGCAGCGATCTACGCCGATGATTTGCACGCGAACATGAAACAGGGCGCCGCCCTCGCCTTCGCCCACGGCCTCAACATCCATTTCGGCCTGATCGAGGCGCGCGAGGATCTCGACATCATCATGATCGCTCCCAAGGGCCCCGGCCACACAGTGCGCAGCGAATATCAGCGCGGTGGCGGTGTTCCCTGCCTGATTGCCATTGACCGTGACGTTTCCGGCAATGCCCATGATGTTGCCCTTGCCTATGCATCCGGTGTCGGCGGTGGCCGCTCGGGCATTATCGAGACCAATTTCCGCGAGGAATGCGAGACCGATCTGTTCGGCGAGCAAGCCGTGCTCTGCGGTGGCATCACCCATCTCATCCAGGCAGGTTTCGAAACCCTGACCGAAGCCGGTTATGCGCCGGAAATGGCCTATTTCGAATGTCTCCATGAAACCAAGCTGATCGTCGATCTGCTCTATGAAGGCGGGATCGCGAATATGCGCTATTCCATCTCAAATACTGCTGAATACGGGGACATCACCACCGGACCGCGGATCATCACTGATGAAACCAAGGCCGAGATGAAACGGGTTTTGGCAGATATCCAGTCAGGCCGTTTCGTGAAGAATTTTGTTCTCGACAACCGCGCTGGACAACCGGAGCTGAAAGCGGCTCGCAAGGCGGCCGAAGCCCATCCAATCGAGGAAACCGGAGCTCAACTTCGCGCCATGATGCCTTGGATCGGTGCGAACAAGCTGGTCGACAAAGAAAAGAACTAAACGATAGAAAGGCCGGGCAGTCGACGTTCAGGCTGCCCGGTCGCGAGCCTCCGCGAAGTTCAACAATTCTGCAACCACGTCATGGTCGCAGCATTTTACCAGTTCGCTAACCGCATTTTTCAGACTCGCGCACTGTTCGATGGTCTTTGAAGCCATGCTCCATCCGGGAAATTGTCTCCGGTCGATCAACCCGCTCTTCAAGCGGAATATTGCATGGTGACGGGAATCCGAGGCGATGCGCGCAAATGTTTCCTCAACCTTGTTTTCACTACCTTCGAGATATTGTAGAAAACGTTTGCGATCCTGGATCAATATGCCGGTTATTTCATTGCGGTGGTTGTTCCTGGTCGCAGCCGCCAGAATAGAGCTTAGTTCCTCGCTGCGCAGGCAGCGTTTTGGCGTACTCATGTATACAAGACGATACATTCCATCGGACCCCCAGGCTTCGTACAAAAATACATATCCCAACTACGTTAATGAATTGTAACATACGTAGTAAGGGCGCAGAAATCCGTACAAAGCCTTGCTCTTTCCGGAGGCGTCCGGTCGCGATCAACGATCCCGGTCCACACCCCTGGAAGAGATTTCACCAACAAAAAGGTCAAACATGGTTGATTTATCTGTCGGTAAGGATAGAAATGATCCGATGATACGGTCACAAGCTCTCTCGCTGCTACGACTTATACGCCCTTAGGCGTACCGATGCTGCTGCCGAAAAAGGCGCAGCCCCCCGTCTAAGGGATGATTTTCCAGATATTGTAAGCAACAAGAGAATTTGTGCCTTGCGCGCATCTTCCATCAGCATAAGAGTGAAGACATGCACCAGAACCCGTCACAAAAATACCGTCCTTTCCCGCAAATAGACCTGCCCGACAGGCAGTGGCCCTCGCGCGTTATAGACAAAGCACCCCGTTGGCTCTCCACCGATCTGCGTGACGGCAATCAAGCACTGATTGACCCGATGGATGCGCAGAAAAAACAGCGGTTTTTTGATTTGCTTGTCAAAATCGGCATCAAGGAGATCGAGGTCGGTTTCCCGTCCGCCGGCGCCACCGATTTTGATTTTATCAGCGGACTCGTCAAATCCGGCAAGATTCCGGATGACGTCATGGTCCAGGTGCTGACCCAGTCACGCCGCGACCTTATCGAAACTAGCTTCGCCAGCCTCGAAGGAGCCCGGGCGGCCATCGTCCATCTCTATAACGCGGTTTCACCCGCCTGGCGGGATGTCGTGTTCCGGCTCGACAAGCAGGGCGTGAAGGATATTGCGCGGGAAGGCGCGACGATATTGCGTGAACAGGCCGAAAAATATCCGGATACCGACTGGCATTTCGAATATTCACCGGAAACCTTCTCCACCGCCGAACTGGATTTCAGTCTCGAAGTTGTCGAAGCGGTGATGGAAATTATCGAACCGACCGCCGATAAACCGCTGATCCTGAATCTGCCAGCCACTGTCGAAGCGGCGACGCCGAATATTTATGCCGACCAGGTCGAGTGGATGTGCACCAATATCAGCAAGCGCGAACATGTCGTGATCAGCCTCCACACCCATAATGACAGGGGATCGGGCATCGCGGCGTCAGAACTGGGCCTGATGGCGGGCGCAGACCGGGTCGAGGGTTGTTTGTTCGGCAATGGTGAACGTACCGGCAATGTCGATTTGGTAACATTGGGCCTGAATCTCTACACGCAAGGCGTTGATCCCGAACTGGATTTTTCCAACATGGATGAAATTGTCAAGACCGTGGAATTTTGCAATCAGCTGCCGGTTCCGGCCCGCCATCCCTATGCAGGAGAACTGGTTTTCACCGCTTTCTCCGGTTCGCATCAGGATGCCATCAAGAAGGGCTTCACCGCGCAAGAACAGCGCAATGACGAACTGTGGAACGTACCCTATCTGCCGATCGACCCGCGCGATCTCGGCCGCGATTATGAAGCCGTCATCCGGGTCAACAGCCAGTCCGGCAAGGGCGGGATCGCCTGGATATTGGAGCAGGATTACGGGTTGAAACTACCCAAACGGCTGCAAGCGAATTTCAGTCGAACGGTGCAGGAACTGGCCGACGAGACGAGCCGCGAACTGTCATCGGCGGATATCTGGGATGCCTTTCGTGATCGCTATCATCTTGACGGAAACGGGCAATATAGCCTGATCGACTATGACGAACGGTCAACCGGTGGCGAGCGCATCTTCGTCGGCAAGGTCAAGGGCCCTGAAGGTGAAATATCGGTCAGCGGGCGCGGAAACGGACTGATTTCCAGTGTGGTCGACGCGGTTTCCTCTGCCCTCGGCGTAACCCTCGAAATCATCGACTATAACGAACATGCGCTGGGTTCGGGCAAAGATGCGCAGGCGGCCGCCTATATCGAATGCAAAACCGACGACGGCAAGGAATTTTACGGTGTCGGTATCAACAGCGATGTTGCCACCGCATCGGTCGAGGCATTACTCAGCGCGGTCAACAGAATTTAAGCGATCAATTAAAATAACAGTAGAATATGCCGCTGTATCGGTTAATGCGGTGGCATATTTTTCCAAATCGGGGTTTCCATGACTTTACCAGCCATTTTCGACAATCTTCGCCTGCCTCTGATCGGCGCACCCTTGTTCATCGTGTCGGGTCCTGAACTGGTCATCGCCCAGTGCAAGGCCGGGATCGTCGGAAGCTTTCCTGCGCTCAACGCCCGTCCGCAAACCATGCTCGACGAGTGGATGCACCAGATCACCGAGGAACTGGCGGCGTGGAACCGGGATAATCCCGACCAGCCTGCAGCGCCGTTCGCGGTCAACCAGATCGTCCACAAATCCAATGATCGTCTCGATCAGGACATGGCGACCTGCGCCAAATGGAAAGTGCCGATTGTGATCACCTCGCTTGGTGCGATCGAAGACCTCAACACGGCGGTCAAAGGCTGGGGCGGAATCGTCCTTCATGATATTATCAACAACCGCTTTGCCCACAAGGCGATCGAAAAGGGAGCGACCGGCCTTATCCCGGTTGCCGCGGGCGCTGGCGGCCATGCTGGCACATTATCCCCGTTCGCCTTGATGCAGGAAATCCGCGAATGGTTTGACGGCCCGGTGGCTCTCTCCGGTTCTATCGGTAACGGTGCCTCGATACTGGCGGCCCAGGCGATGGGCGCTGATCTCGGTTATGCCGGATCGGCCTTTATCGCCACCAAAGAAGCCAATGCGGACCAGGGCTACAAGGAAGGCATTGTCGAAGGCAAAGCCGCCGACATCGTCTATTCCGACCTGTTTACCGGCGTAAAAGGAAATTATCTGCGCCAGTCGATCGAAAATGCCGGCATGGACCCCGATAATCTCCCGCAAGGCGACTATAAAACCATGAACTTCGGTTCTGGCGGCAATACCGAGAAAAAAGCGTGGAAAGACATCTGGGGCTGTGGCCAGGGCATCGGATTGATAAACGATGTGATGACCGTTCAGGACATGGTCGACCAGTTCACCAAAGAATATCGGGATGCGCGGGAGAGTTTGAAGGAACGCTTCAACTACTGAGCTTGCCGAATTTCCAATTTTTATCGCTTCTGTTATTCGGATATATAGCAAATATCTGAATCGGGGGGGAGGTAGACCGGGATGAGTCCATTCAAGATTGTGGCAGGAGTATTTTTGCCGCCGGCTTGGCGATGCTGGCGGGAACCGCTTATCTCTACAACGACCAGCAAGACTTCTTATCCGACGCCCGGTCTGCACAGGGCGAGGTCATTCAAATGGTTCGAAATCAGGGCGAAGACGGCAGCACTTTTGCCGCTCTTGTTCGATTCACCGACGACAATCAGCAAAGCCATGAATTTGTCGACCAGATAAGCTCCAATCCACCCCGCCACTCCAGGGGACAGCGCGTGAACCTGCTATATGCGCCGGACAATCCGTCCGTTGCCATCATTGACGATTTCTGGGGGCGATGGGGGTTCATCGCGATCCTGGGACCAATGGGGGCGATATTTGCCATGCTCGGTGGCGGCCTGATTTTCTTTGTGATTCGCAGTGCCAGAATGCGCAAATGGCTGCGCGCCAATGGCACGCCAATCGCGGTCGAATTTCTCGAGGTTGAACGGGACACAAGCCAGTCGGTAAATGGTCGCCATCCCTATCGCGTCGTCGCGCAGGGAAAAAACCCGTTTTCCGGCAAACTGGAACAATTTTTGAGCGAGCCTATCTGGGTTGATCCAACCGAAGAACTGGCCGGCAAGAAACTGAAGGTGTTCATAGATCCCAACAAGCCTTCGAGATACTCGGTCGATATCGATCGACTTATCGACCGGGCTTGAAGGTTTTACACCGCTTTGGGGCGGCTTGGTCTTCAGCCGTCGCCCAGCACAAACCGTCCGCCAACCAGCGAAATAAAGAGAACGAGCATGATTAGCCAGATCAGGAAAACACCGCTGGTGATCCGCCAGTTCCTCGGCGGCAATCCCTGGGCCAGGAACATGATGATGCCGGCAACATTGATACAGACAAGATTGGTCGCCAGCAGAAACAGCGCTTTGAATCCGAGCATCTGATCCCCACTGCCGAAGTACAGGCCTGCAGCGGCTATCGGTGGCACAAGCGCTACCGCAATCATGACTCCAACCAGGGCGAGTGATGCACCCTGACTGAACGCCAGTACACCGGCTGCGCCGCAAGCCAAGGCCAAGGCGATATCGGCTGGATGCACTATCGTGCGATTTCTCAGTTCCGACACCAGTGGATCGATTTCGATCAACATGCCCAGCAATAAAGTAGAAATCAGCGCGGCCAATATGCCGACTGAAAGAGTAATGGCCGCGCGTCGTCCGAGTTTCGAATCTCCGAGCGTTGCCGCCATCGCCATCCCCATCGTCGGCCCGAGCAGCGGGGCTATGATCATCGCGCCAATCACGACAGCGGTTTGCCCGCTACGCATGCCGAGAGCCGCAATCAGGGCCGACAGCACCACCGTAAGCAAATAATTGGGACGGAGGTCCAGACTGGCTTCAATATCATCATAGAGTTCGTTGGTGCTGATCCGGTCGCGCGTAAAAAACAGTTCCAGTTTACTGGGCGGCTTCGATTCACCGGAAAGGGGCGGCACGATTGCTTCCAGTTCAGGAATCTCCGGTAGAACCGCCTCGACCTGCAAGACAAGAACCGAAAACCCTTCTGTATCCTTAAAATTCCCGGCCAGTTGCGCGATCAACGGCTCGATGGTCCGGCTTGGCACTACGCAGGAAAATTTTTCGAGCCCGTCCGGAACGGGCTCCTGCCAAAAACGGCTGCAATGCTCGCGAATGATTGATTTCGCGTGCAAGATGTCCGCGTCGGGTATGATTATCTCAACCAGCCTTGCCGACATATCGGGCTCCTCTCACTTGCGAGAAGATTGAAAGAAAAACGGAGTGCACAGCAGATAGAGTCAGGCTCGCGGAGATATCCCGCAGCTTGCAGCTTCTACATTTCTCCACGTTCCCGCCGTATAGCGAACCATTTTTCGACATTTGCATTATGCTCTTTTAACGTATTGGCGAAAATATGCCCGCCCTTGCCGTCAGCGACAAAATAAAGCGCTTCGGTATCGGCAGGATCAAGCACGGCTTCAATCGATGCGCGGCCTGGATTTGCAATCGGACCTTTGGGCAAGCCCACCATCGCATAAGTATTATAGTCGTTGACCTGGGCAATTTCCGATTGCCTGATGCGACGCCCAAGCGGCTTTCCCTTGGTGTTCGGGTAGATGATCGTCGGGTCAGCCTGCAGCATCATGTTCTTACGAACACGATTGCCATAAACACCCGCCACAGTCCGGCGCTCCCTCGCCAATGCCGTCTCCTTCTCGACAATCGCGGCCAAAATGATCGCCTCTTTTGGCGTTTTCACCACACTGGCTTTGGTTCGTTTCGGCCAAAGCTCGGCGAGCGTGTCGCTCATCGCCTTCTGCATCCGCCGGAGCACCGCTGCCCGCTGCTCACCGCGTTCAAAACTGTAACTGTCCGGCAGGATGGACCCTTCCGCCGGTACCGGGATATCGCCCTTGAGCAGTTTTTCGGCCATCAATTTCTCGTACACGATGATCGACGGCGTTCCTTCCGGAACAGTGATCAGCCGTTGCACCGATTTTCCGCCTTGCAAGATATCCAGAATCAGCGCGTTGCTGGCGCCCGCCGGAATTTCAAATTCTCCGGCCTTGATCGGTTCCGATCCTCCGAGTATTTTGGCTCTGTTCAAAAACGTATCGGCGGATTTGATGACACCTTCCGATTCCATCGCCTCGGCAGCCATGGCCAGACTCGAGCCGGATCTGATGATGATCGTCCGCTGCTGCTCCAGCGGACCGCTGGCGTTCCAGCCATAAAGGAAATTCCCGGCCAGCACGACCGCGATGACCGCCGCCGCTACCAGTATCAGGCAACCGAGACGGCGCATATTGCTAGATCGCTTTCATGATGACACTGGCATTGGTTCCGCCAAAACCGAAGCTGTTGCTGAGCACGGCCTTGACCTTCCGCTGTTTGGCAAAATGCGGCACCAGATCGACGCCGGCACATTCCTCTTCCGGATCGTCGAGATTCAAAGTCGGAGGTACCGTCTGATCGCGCATCGCGAGGATGCAGAAGATAGCCTCGACGGCCCCTGCACCACCGAGCAAATGCCCGATTGCCGATTTGGTCGAGCTCATCGACATGGTCGCGATATCATCACCGAACAGGCGCCGGATCGCAGCCAGTTCGAGGACATCGGCCATGGTCGATGTGCCGTGCGCGTTCACATAATCAATATCGGCAGTGGTCAGACCCGAGCGTTTGAGCGCCATCGCCATCGAATTATAGGCGCCGATGCCTTCAGGATGCGGTGCGGTGACATGATAGGCATCGCCTGACAGGCCATAACCGACCACTTCACAATAGATTTTGGCTCCGCGAGCCTTGGCGCGTTCATATTCTTCGAGAACCACAACGCCAGCGCCCTCACCCATGACAAAACCGTCGCGGTCCTTGTCATAAGGCCTCGAAGCCGCCGTTGGATCGTCATTGCGTTTGGTGGAAAGCGCTTTGGCTTGCGCAAAGCCAGCAATGCCAATCGGGCAGATGGTTGCTTCCGCGCCGCCAGCCAGCATCACATCGGCATCGTCGAGCGCGATCATCCGAGCCGCATCACCAATACTGTGCGCGCCGGTTGAACATGCGGTAACCACCGCGTGATTGGGGCCCATCAGGCCATATTTGATCGAAACCTGTCCTGAGATCAGATTGATCAGACGTCCGTGAACAAAATGCGGGCTGACGCGGCCCGGGCCGCGCTCTGCCAGTACCAGTGATTCCTTTTCGATTCCCGGAAGACCGCCAATGCCTGAACCGATCGAACAACCGGTGCGAAATCTGTCTTCTTCCGACATGTCGGTCAGACCGGCATCTTCAAACGCCTGTCCGGCGGCATCGATGCCATAGATGATGAAAGGGTCGACCTGCCGCTGAACCTTGTGATCGACCCGTAAATTGGGATCGAACCCATATTCGTGGTCAGCCGGCTTCACTTCACAAGCGATGTGACATTTTTGATCGGATGCGTCGAAATGGGTGATTTTTCCGGCACCCGACTTGGAAGCCAATATATTCTTCCAGGTTGTTTCCACATCTCCGCCCAGCGGCGTTACCAGGCCCATTCCGGTTACAACTACACGACGCATATCATGCCTCTCCTTGCGGGCTTAGCATGCCCGAAATCAAAAACGGCCACCGGTTCAGGATGTTCTCCCGGGCCGGTGAGCCGCTTTGCTGTTTTTCAGCGATCATCGGCCAAGAGGCGCGCCCTTTTTCAAGGCGGCACCCCAAAATCGATTAGCCCTTGTTTTTGTCGATGAAATCGATGGCGTCTTTAACCGTTCCGATTTTTTCGGCTGCGTCATCTGGAATTTCGACGCTGAATTCTTCTTCAAACGCCATAACCAGTTCAACAATGTCGAGGCTGTCAGCGCCCAGATCATCGATAAAAGCAGCTTCTTCGGTTACTTTGTCGGCTTCAACACCCAGATGCTCAACAACGATCTTTTTTACCCGGTCTGCAGTCTCACTCATGAGAGTTCCCTTTTTGTTAGGATGTAATTTCAATTTCGTCCTAGTGCGGTGGCGCGCGCCTTGCAAGTGTCAGTGAAGTCGAAATCGCACAGGACATCATGTTTTTCGGCAAAGTCTTAGGAAATCATCGCCATACCGCCATTTACGTGCAGTGTCTGACCGGTGACATAGGATGCCTCCTGGCTGGCCAAATAGACCACGGCGGCACCGATATCGTCACCGCTTCCCATTTTGCCTGCCGGAATCTTGCGGTTGATATCGTCCTTCTGGGCATCAGTCAGCGCATCGGTCATCGGTGATTCAATGAATCCGGGCGCCACGCAATTGACCGTGATATTGCGGGACGCAAGCTCCTGCGCCAAAGCCTTGGACATTCCGACCAAGCCAGCCTTGGACGCAACATAATTGGCTTGTCCCGGATTACCGGTCGCGCCAACGACCGAGCTGATCGAGATAATGCGGCCATGGCGCGCCTTCATCATCGGCCGGGCGGCGGCACGAATCAGGCGAAAGGCCGATTCCAGATTGACGCGGATAACGTCGGAGAAATCTTCGTCCGACATCCGCATCGTGAGTCCGTCGCGGGTGATACCGGCATTATTGACCAATATGTCCAGCTTGCCGAACTTCTCCACCGTATCAGGAACCAGGGCGTCGACTTCTTCCGCTTTGGAAAGATCGCACGGCATGACTATATGGCCCTCGCCAGCCAAATCCGGAATCATCTCCATCAGCACGTGCATGCGTGTTCCGGAAAGCGCGACGGTCGCTCCTTGCGCGGCCAGGGATCTGGCGATTGCTGATCCGATCCCTCCGGACGCTCCGGTTACCAAGGCCGTCATTCCGCTTAAATCAAACATTCCAGATTCCTTAAAAATTCAAGTGATAGAGATTGAATGCTGCAGCCGCTACAGACTCTTCAAAAAGTCCTCGATGTCATCCATGGAAACAAGGCTGACAGTTTCGGCGTCGGGCGCAATTCGCCCAACCATTCCGGTCAAAACTTTGCCGCCAAATTCGACAAATTGTTCCACTCCGCCTTCCGCCATATGGCTGACCGATTCCCGCCAGCGCACGGTTCCGGTCACTTGCCGCACCAGCAGATTGCGGATTTCATCTACATCCGAAACCGGTGCAGCGGTGACATTGGCGAAAACGGGGACGACGGGCGAGAAAAGATTCGCTTCCACCAGCGCTTCTTCCATCGCTTCCGCCGCTGGCTCCATCAGCGAACAGTGAAACGGCGCGGAAACGGGCAGCAATATCCCGCGTTTGATGCCATGGTCCTTCGCCGAAGCGATCGCCCGCTCGATAGCGCCGATATGCCCGGAAATCACCACCTGGGTCGGATCATTGTCATTGGCGACCGTGCAAATTTCACCTTCAGCGGACGCTTTCGCCAGCGCGGATGCCTTTTTGATGTCGGCACCCAGCAAGGCCGCCATACCGCCCTCGCCCACCGGCACGGCTTTTTGCATCGACAGACCGCGCAGCTTCAGCAATCCGGCGGTGGTGGTCAGATCCAGCGCTCCGGCTGCACACAGCGCGCTATATTCGCCGAGGCTATGGCCGGCGACATAAGTGCAAAGTTCGCCCAGGGGTTTGCCGCCATCCTTTTCCATTACCCGTAAGGTCGCAATCGCATTGGCCATAATCGCCGGCTGGGCGTTTTCTGTCAGGGTCAGCTCGTCTGCGGGTCCCTCGCACATCAGCTTGAACAGATTTTGTTCCAGTGCATGATCGACTTCCTCGAACACTTCCCGCGCTGTTTTGCTCGCCTCGGCCAGCACTCTGCCCATGCCGACGGCCTGGCTGCCCTGTCCCGGAAAAATAAATGCACGCATGTCGACCCCCAATTCTCAAATATGATTGAGCGAATTAGGCACGATTGATTGGTCATGCAAGCGTCGCGCTCGAGATGTAAAACCATTGCACAATTTTAATCGCGTGATTAAGCCGTTTATATGCAGGGAGAGAACTTCCAGAAAAAGCTGACAGACTATTGCACCGAAGCTTTTGGTGCAGGTGGCCAACTAGGCCAATTGCGGCGACTGTCAGGTGGTGCCAGCATGGAAAGCTGGGGCTTTTCCTATGGCGAAGAGGAGTTTGTCCTGCGCCGCCTGCCCGACGGCCTTTCCTCTGATGATGACGGATTGCGCGGGGTTCCGCTTGCCACTCAGGCCGATGTTATCGAACTGGCTTGCTCTGCCGGTGTGACCGCACCGCAGGTTCGCGGCAGGCTTCGCCCTGAACATGGCCTGGGCGAAGGCTTCATCATGACCAAGGCGGAGGGTGAAACCCTGCCCCATAAAATTCTCGGCAATCCGGACTTTGCCGTAGCTGTAAAAAACCTGACCGAACAATGCGCTGGTGAACTCGCAGCCATTCACCAGATACCGGTGGAGGCCTTGCCCGCTTCGCTGGAATATTTCTCGCCCGCAGAACTGATTCGGCTGCAGAAAGACAAATATGACGAGATTGGCGGCCAGATCCCGATCTATGAATATGCCTTCCACTGGCTGAACCAGAATGCGCCGGATGCGACCGCCAAATATCTGGTGCACGGCGATTTTCGGATGGGCAATCTGATGATCGACCACAACGGGCTGTCAGCAGTGCTTGACTGGGAACTGGTCCGGCTCGGCGATCCGGTGCAGGATCTGGCTTATTTGTGCACGCCGAGCTGGAGATTCGGTCATTATGAAAAAGTGGCAGGCGGCTTCGACAGTGCTGAATCGCTGTTGCAGGCTTATGCCGAAGCAAGCGGAACAGAGGTTGATACCAGCCGTTTTCGCTTCTGGCTGATCTATTCGACCCTGTGGTGGGGCGTGGCCTGCATGGTGATGGGACAGATCTGGCGCAGCCACGGAGACCGCTCGCTGGAACGCACGGTGATTGGCCGCCGCGTGTCCGAGGTTGAAATCGATCTCTCCCTGTTGCTCGAGGAAATACTGCCCGATCAACTCTGTACCCCGCTCGATTGGACGGTGCCCGATGCAAAAACGGTAACCGGCGAATCGAGCTATGGCGAGCTTCTGACTGCACTGGAAGAATGGAACTCAGACCACGTGCAACCCGGCCTGCAGGGACATGACAAATTCCAGTCGCGCGTCGCCGGCAACGCGCTTGGAATCGCCCGGCGGCAGGCAGAATGGGGACCCGGCTTCCACGATGCCGCCGAAGGCCGGCTGGCCGCCATCGGTTATGATCACGGACAGCTGTGCGCCGGACTTTCAAACGGGGATATCGCGATCACTTCCCCCGCGGTCTGGAACCACCTGCGGCTTTCCGCCCTCGAACGCCTGTCCATCGATCAACCCAAATATGCCGGCCTGACAGTCGCGCTCAACAAATGGAGTCCGTCATGACCACTTTCGAAATCCCGCAAGAGATTGAAGATTATCTGGACGTGCTTGACGACTTTATCGAGCGTGAGATCAAACCGATCGAAAGGCGCGACGACAATATCCGCTTCTTCGATCACCGGCGCGAAGACGCGCGGACCAATTGGGACAACCAGGGACTGCCGACCGAGGAATGGGAGGAATTGCTGGGCGAGATGCGGCAGGTCGCCGACAAGGCCGGCCATTATCGCTATGCTTTGCCAGAGGAGTTTGGCGGCCGGAACGGAACCAACCTTGGCATGGCCCGGATCCGCGAACATCTCGCACACAAAGGTTTGGGGCTGCACAATGACCTGCAGAACGAGAATTCCATCGTCGGTAATCTGGTGCAGCCGCTCATGCTGCGTGATTTTGGCAGCGAGCAACAAAAACGCGATTATATTCCCGGGATGCTGGCGGGCAAAATGGGCTGGTGTTTCGGGCTGACGGAAGAACATCATGGCTCGGATGCGACATGGATGGACACGACCGCTGTCCGTGAATCCCGTGACGGGGTCGATGGCTGGCTGATCAACGGCAACAAGATGTGGACCACCGGCCTGCACAAAGCGTCCCATGTGATGACCTTTGCCCGGCACAGCGGCAAGGATGGCGACGCAAAAGGGATCGGCTGCTTCATCGTACCGGTGGACGCCAAAGGCTTCAAGGTCGGCGAGTATATGTGGACGCTCAACATGCCCACCGATCATCCGAAATGCTCTTACACCAATGTCTGGATCCCTGCCGATGCGGTACTCGGCGATCTCGATATGGGCCTCGCCTGCGCACAGCATTTTGTCCATGAGAACCGCATCCGCCAGGCGGCGTCATCGCTAGGCGCTGCGCAATATTGCATCGATGAATCGGTGAAATATGCCGGCGAACGCAAACCGTTCGGCAAACCACTATCCGTCAATCAGGGGATCCAGTTCCCGCTGGTCGAACTGCATACCGAAGCGGCAATGCTCCGCCAGCTGATTTACGCGACTGCAGCCAAGATGGACACCATGCCCAAACCGGACGTCGCCAAATATCTTTCCGCCCAGGTCAGCATGTGCAACTATCGCGCGAACCGCCTGTGCTGCGACGCCGCCGACCGCGCGATGCAGGTCCACGGCGGCATGGGCTATTCCCGCCACACGCCGTTCGAGCATATCTACCGCCATCACCGGCGCTACCGGATTACCGAAGGTACGGAGGAAATCCAGATGCGAAAGATTGGCGGCGAAATGTTCGGGTTTCTCGGTACAAAAAGGTAGAATTTCCCTTTAATATTGTTAGCTTGCATGGAGAACGTCTGATCAAGGGAAGTAAAGGAGGCAGCCAGTGCAGGAACAGCTGATTGACCGTATTTACGAATGTTCGGTTGTTCCGGAACTCTGGCCCGACGTTCTGGACGAACTGGCTTTGATTACCGATTCGATCGGCGGCATGTTGTTCTCGGTCCGCAAAGCGGTGAACTGGACCGCGTCGGCAAATGTGTTCGAAGCGTTTGAAACTTACGTCGAAGACGGCTGGCTAGGCAAATGTCCACGCCGAATGTGCATGATGGAAAGATCCGAGCCAACATTTTTTGTCGAGCAGGATTTCTGGAACGAAGAAGAACTGGCCAACAACCCGTTTTACCGGGATTTTTTCCATCCTCGCGGACTCGGCTGGTCGGCCGGCACTCTTTTACAAATGCCGACAGGAGACAATATCGTTTTCAGCATCGAACGTCAGCTGAAACAAGGTCCGATCGAGCGCAATCACGTCGATCGCCTCAACGAGCTGCGGCCTCATCTGTTGCGGAGCGCGTTTGTTTCGGCAAGACTCGGTCTCCAACGGGCGCAGGGTGCCGGAGAGACTCTGTCCAGATTCGGACTTCCGGCGTTGCTCCTCGATGCACAGGGGAAGTTTGTCGAAGCCAATGACCGGGCGGAATCTGTCACCGATCTTGTCAGATTTAACGAACCGGCCGGACGTGTGGTTTTTGCAGATCGCCGAGCAAACGCCTTTTTGACTGGCGCACTGGAAAGACTCGATGGAGTTTCCGCAACCGACAGCCTATCTTTTCCGATCCGCAACAAGGATGGCAATGCAGCCCATGTCGGCCACGTCATGCCGATAAAGCTCGCCGCGCATGATATTTTTGCTAATAGCTACGCGCTGCTATTCTTAACTCCGTTAGATCAGACGCGGGCGCCTTCGACAGAATTGATGCGAAGCCTTTTTGATATGACCATCGCCGAAACGCGCGTCGCAAAAGAATTGGTACAAGGCCGAACGCTCTCGGAGATCGCGGAGACCGGCGGGGTCTCTATCACCACAGTGCGATCACAGCTCAGCAGTATCCTTGCAAAAACTGGCTGTAGTCGTCAGGCCGAACTGGTCGGATTACTCGCCAATATAGCGCTTGGTCAAAGCGACGAAACGCTGGACTGCTAGGCTTCCCGCCCCAGCGACAATCAATCTGACTGGCGCGGGTGCTGCCTCAGAAAGATCATGATTATTCCCGGCTCTCATTCATTTGAAGGATGAGCCGTCCTTTTTTCCCACGCATAAACAGCCTTACGGTTCCTCGATTGCGGAACCAAATTTTCTGAATGAAAACGGCTTATCAGCACAGGGAACCAGAATATCATGACCAAGTCACAATTCATCTCAACATCAGCGATCACCTTTGCGACAATGCTTGCTTTCGGCTCACCAGCTCAGGCAGCGAAACAGGGAGCGGTTGAACTCGCCCAGTGCGATAGCAGCCATGGTACAATTGCGGTGGTCGAAGGCGACACACAGGGCTGGAGCAAATTCGGACTTGGCAGCCCACGCGAACTGGTGACTGCCATTGTGCGGCAATCCGGATGTTTCGCGATCCACAACGCCGCGAGCGCAACACCTGCGGACTTTCTCGTCAATGTCATCGCCGGTGACAAGGAAGAAGTCGATCAGGGCATTCAGGCAGCAAAAGGTCTCGCGACAGACGCTTTCGTCCGCTCCGGCGCCGCTGGGCAGATTCTGGGTCGAGTGCCGGGTGCAGGCGCGCTTATGGGCATGTTCGGCGGACTCGGCGGAAAAAAGAAGGTCGTGGCCGCCGGTATTCGTGTAGTCAGCCCTATCAACGGACAGACGATAATTGCCGGGACCGGAGAAGTGAAAAAATCAACCTTGTCGTTCGCCGGCGGCACGCCCTGGGTGGCTGGCGCCAACACAGCGGGATATGCGGAATCGAAAAACGGCAAGATGCTGACCGAGGCATTCATCATCGCTTATAATAGCGTTGTTTCCCAGGCTGGCGCGCTATCAGCGGTTCAGACGACGGCTCCAGCGCCACAGGCAAGCCCGACATATACCGTCGCGATTGATACAAACCTCTATGCCAGCGCGGACAAGAATGCCGAAATGGTTCGCGCATTGCGAGCTGAAACGGAACTGACGCCGACCGGCAGCAAAGCGGGCCTGTTCGTAGAGGTTAGCGACAATTACGGTACAAAAGGGTGGGTTTCGGTGGAGGACTTGCGATAATTGCGACCCGATCGCAAGACTTCCATTCTGAAGGGCGCTTTCGGTTCGGAGAGCGCCCTATTTGTTCCACAAAGCTGGGACCGTCGTTTCATCCGGAAAATCGGCTCTTTCCAGCAATCCCGATAAGTCGCTCCCCTGCCCGTGACACCCCCTTGCATTCCCTCACCAATTCAGCCATAGGCGCCGCTTCCGCGTGATCCGGCCTGTCCGAATCACCCGGAAAACGAAGAAAGCCGGAGGGGCGTTCGCATGGTGCGGCGTCAGCGATCGGCGGTAAATGAAGGAATGATTGCATGCCAATGTATGAGCATGTCTTCCTTGCGCGGCAGGATCTGAGCCAGTCTCAGGTTGATACCCTTGCGCAGGAAGCCACCAAAATTGTAGAATCGAATGAAGGCAAGGTCGTTCTGACCGAAACCTGGGGCCTGCGTACGCTCGCCTACAAGATCCAGAAGAACCGCAAGGCACATTATGTCATGCTGCGTCTTGACGCTCCGGGCAGTGTTGTCCTGGAACTCGAACGCCAGACCCGGATCAACGAAGATGTAATCCGTTTCCTGACCATCCGCGTCGACGAGCATGAAGAAGGCCCGTCCGTGATGATGCGCAAACCCGACCGCGACCGCAAACCGCGTCGCGATTTCGATAATAATTAAGCCAGAGAAGGAGTTAAGATATGGGACGTCCATTTTTCCGTCGCCGCAAAAGCTGTCCCTTTTCCGGCAAAAACGCCCAACCTATCGACTATAAAGACGTGAAGACGCTGCAGGGATTCATTTCCGAACGCGGCAAGATCGTACCAAGTCGTATCACCGCAGTTTCCGCCAAGAAGCAACGCGAGCTTTCCAAAGCTATCAAACGCGCCCGCCATCTCGGCCTCCTGCCTTACCTCGTGAAATAGGAGCGAAACGATGGATATTATTTTGCTTGAACGCGTAGAGAAACTGGGAAGCATTGGCGACATCGTCACCGTCAAAAACGGCTATGCCCGCAATTTTCTGCTGCCCAACAAGAAGGCCCTTCGCGCCAATGCGGCGAACAAGAAGGTCTTTGAAGCCAATCGCCAGCAGATAGAAGCTGACAATGAAACCAAGCGCAAGGAAGCCGAAGCGGCATCCGGCGGCATCGAAGGCAAGCAGATCATATTGATCCGCGCGTCGTCTGCCAGCGGCCAGCTTTACGGCTCCGTATCCGTGCGCGACATTGTCGAAGCCCTGAACGCTGACGGCGCTGCGGTCGAAAAGAGCATGGTCATCCTGGAAAAACCGATCAAGACGCTCGGTGTTTTCGATGTCCGCGTTCGCCTCCACCCGGAAGTCAATGTTACGATCCAGGCCAATGTCGCCCGTTCGGACGACGAAGCCGATCTTCAAAAGGACGGCGTCGATGTGATTGCCCAGATGTTTGACGATGATCAGGCCGAACTGGCTGCGAACGCCCTTGCTGCTGACAGCGAAGAACAGGGTGAAGACGCCGGCGAAGAAACCGGTGAAACAGCTGAGGAAGCGGCTTCTGAAACCGCGGAAACCACCGAAACAGAAGAGCAGGACGACACCGAAACCAAGGAATAGTCCCATTCTGACTTTGATATTGAAAGCCCGGGTCCGGAGCGTCGCAAGACGGTTCACCAGATCCGGGCTTTTTCTTTGGAGGCTGGCTTGAACAACGAATGGCAGTCCATCTTTGCGAAAGATGCGTCGCTTTTTCCGCATCTGGCTGATCTGCAAAAGGATCAGGTCCTGCTGTCGACGATGAGCGAGGCTGCCTTCCAAGACGCCAGTTTCCTCGATCAGCGCCTTTTCACTCCCGATCTGCAGCGACAAATCGTTTCCTGGGCGGATATCGTATCCGTGGCTCTGCCAGCCCTGCCCAAGCCGCAATATATTTTCCACGTCGGTCATGTTGGATCAACCCTGATTTCGCGGCTTTTGGGAGAATTGGACAGTATATTGGCGCTGCGAGAACCGGCAATATTGCGGCAGCTTGCCGACGTTCATGTAAACAATGCAGCTGATGTTGGCTGGACCCTCGACGAGCAGGCCGAACGGCTCGGTCAGGTGGAAGGCTGGCTTTCCCGTGTGTTTCACACCGACCAGCGAGTGATGATCAAGGCGAGCAGTTTTGTCAGTCCCCTGGCCCGCTCCCTGTTGGCCGAAGCAGGCAATGCGCTTTTTCTGTTCGCTTCTCTCGAACGCTATCTGCAAACGATATTGGCGGGCGACGCGTCGAAGCAGGAGGCGGCCGCGCTGGCGGACATCAGACTATACCGGCTTGAGCAACATTGTGGTGAGGCTTTGGAGAAGAGAGAAAATCTGTCGCTTGCTCAAACCGCAGCTCTAGGATGGCTTTGCGAAATGGTCACGCTTCGCGATGCCCGGGCCGAATGTCCCGACGCCGCCATTACCTGGATGGATTTTGA
>NZ_JBATHY010000012.1:0-17605 GCF_049667325.1 Parasphingorhabdus sp.
ACGCCTGGCAAACCCAGCGTTCGATCGCCACCGTGATGCAGCTGATGCGGCAATGTCCGCAGCCGATTATTGCGCTGGCCCAAGGGGCAGCCTGCGGTGGTGGCTTCTCGCTGCTGCTCGCCAGCGATGTCCGCTTTGGCGCGCCCAGCCTCAAACTGAACGCCGCCTATATCAAAATCGGTCTCGGCGGCTGCGATATGGGATCGAGCTATTTCCTGCCGCGCATGGTCGGAGCGTCCATCGCATCGGAACTCATCCTGACCGGCCGGTTCATCCATGCCGAACGGGCGGAGAAATATGGCCTGATCAGCGAAATGGTCGACGAAGACAAGCTGCTCTCGACCGGCCTGTCGCTCGCCGAAGAGATGCTCGACACCGCGCCAATGGGTCTGCGCCTGTCCAAGGATGCGCTCAATCGCAATATCGACGCGCAAAGTTTCGAAGCCGCCCTTGCCATCGAAGACCGGCAGCAGGTGATGCTCTCGATGACCGAAGACAGCCGCGAAGCCGCGAAAGCGTTTTTCGCGAAGCGGAAGCCGGATTATAAGGATCGGTAAATCTCTTCATCCTGAAACACGTTCAGGTTCACGATAGTATTTTACCGCTCGCGATGCTCGGTGCCTTCACCCGCCGTAATGAAAACAGCCGTCGCAGAACCTTCTATGTCCGCCGTATGCCAGACGCCCGGCGCGTTCACGACATATTCGCCCGATGACAATGTGGTACGCTGGTGCGAACCATCCGCCATTTCCTGAATCAGGGTGATTTCACCAGTGGTGCACAAGACCACCTCCGCGCCTTTCGGATGCATTTCCCAGACATCCCAGCTTTCGGTGAATGTGTGCATCGACACCAGCCGGCCCTCGGCGCCGTCATGGCCATGCCGCGCGCCATATCCCTCATACCATTCCATCCCGCCAGTCATGTGGGGCTCAACCTCTGCCGTTGCCCCAAGACCGAGATGGATCGGGTTTTTTTCCAGCCTGTGCGCCATATTCATTCTCCCTCACAGGAACTATATTATTTAATCGCGCCTCCCGCAATCAGTCGCGGTAACATCACCAGCGCGCCCAGAATCGGCCATTTGCGTTGCCAGGGCCTGATCACATATTCGGTCCCCGCGTGGCGGTTGATCTTCCACGCAAGATAATCAATGCCGCCGGCATAGGTGGCAGATGCCTTGGCCAGTCTGGCGAGAGTCAGAAGCTTGCCATTGCGCCGCAATTGCCGCCAACGTTTGGCCGTTTTCTCCGGCGATGCGATCAAGCCCACCTCCCCGTTGGGACCGGCTCCGTCACGCTGGGCTATTGCGGCAGTTGTGGCGCGTCCGAACCGCTCGTATCTCCCGGGATCGGAATCGACGACCGATCCGGAACGATTGCTCCGTTCCGCCCGCAGTTCAGCAGTATAGGTCAAAGCGAAGCCTTTTCGCCAGATATCTCCCATTGATTGCTCTTCAGGCCCGAGCATGGGAAGGGTCAGATCAAACAAGGTCATGGAGGCGGCCTTGATGCAGCTGACTATTCCCTCCTTGATCACTTCATCCGCGTGCCAGACCAGACGCGACGGCTGAGCGAAACGTGCCCATACGCTGACGGCACTCGCATCCCGCTGATTGAGCTTGTAAAAATCCGCTTCACTCAACACGGCGACTTTTGCGATCAATCCGCCATGCTCTGCGGGAAACACATTCGGTGGCAACCGCTTGTTCGCGCCCACCAGCCAGCTCTTGCCATAAGCCGCCTCATAATTCGATACGATCAGATAAAAGTCGAGCATCTGCCCGTCGAGTTCGGTTGTTCGCAAGCAGGAGCCGTAGAACAGCACCGCCCGCGACGCCTCGCCATACTGCGCGGCAATGGAGGCGGCAAAAGCGGCAACCCGCGCATCAACCGGCTGGGCCAGTTCCTGTGCAATTAATGACTTGAGTTCGCTCACGCGAAACGTTCTAGCTCAAGCGGCAAGCCGAAGGAAGGACACTGGCTTGGTTGATTTCAGCACGATCGGATGACCGGGCTGAGCAGAGAATAATTCGCCGTCCATCAGCACATTGCTACCGTCACCCTCGATCCGGATCATGTCCCCGCGTTCCAGATGGATACCCTTCTGGACATTCTTGCCCAACCGGCCAAAAATCACCGACAGCAGGAAACGAATGATTGCCCCGGCTTGCTGGTCAATCGCGAGAAACTGCATCCGGCCAATCGCGTTCTTGTTTCGCATCGACCGCTTCATCAGCAAAAGCCGTTCCAGCGTGGTGACAATCAGCACGGCAAAATTGCCCTGGAACTGGCCGTCCCGGATCAGCGATATTTTGATCGGCAGCGACCGGTTGGGCAAAAATTTCGCCCTTATGCCAAAAAGCACCGATGCAAGCGCGGCAAAAACCGTCAGCACATGCGCGGCGGCGTTGGGCAGTCCGAGCGGATAAATTCTGTTGCGGCAATAGAGGATGAACTCCGACAATCCCGCTCCTCCGAGAAACATGCCCAGCACGACCTTGCTGTCCTTGCCGCCGTCGGAAAGCGCGATCAGTTCGCGGCTGACCAGATGTTCGTGCAAATCATGCTTGGCCAGTTCGACAATCCGCTCGAGCGCCTTGAGCGGATTGCCTTCCGATCCGAGATCAAGCGCGATCAAATTTGTTTTTCCATTGGGCAGAACGGCAACTGGCGGCGGTTTGTCGCCGAAATGTCCACCCTGGTATAATTCGGTGAGCGCCGCCTGCACTGTCCCGTCGCCACCGTTGATGACCAGCACCTTCGGTTTCACCCGGGCAATGGTTTCCAAAGCCTTGGCAATTTCATCAACATGATCGACTTCATAATGGAAAACATCGCTGTTCTTGACACAGTAAGACCGGACTTCCGGCAAAATCGCCCGGTTTCCGGTTGAGTTGGGATTGGAAAGCAGTGCGACATTTGCCATTTATTGGGCCCTATCCCCGCGAACAGATGTGCATCATCTGTATTTCATGCTGATGTTGATCGATTTGACTTCATTTCCGACATTGAAGGCCGTTTTCTTGTAGCTCGGCTTGCCGAGGTTGAAGATGTTCACGCTCGGATTGTTCGACATACCGCCGCCATCGCCGAATATATCGGTCTTGCCGTTGGCATTGATATCGTGCCGGATCGCAACCGCGTAAGTTCCCGTGGAAGGTACCGGCAGGCAAAACTGCATGTTCCCGGCTTTGGCCGGAGCTTCGACGCGGTGCAGCCACGCTCCGGTTTTCAGCCATTCTGACGAGATGCCACGATAGGTTTGAACCCGCATCTTTCCATTGGATTCCTTGATACCGCTGACATTGACCAGAACAGCAGGGCCAGCGCCCGACCGGCATTTGCCAAGATCATTAGAAATTGTCTGGCCGCCAGCCGATGCCGGGGCAGAGGATAGTAAAATGGTGGTCGACAATGCGATGGAAGCCGCAAATTTCAACATGACGTAATAACTCCTAGTCGTTATACCCGCGCCATTACTCCGGCACGGACAAGAATCAGCCCCCGATCTGCCCATGGCTATGGATTTGATTTGCGGCGAAAACATGGTGAGAGGGCGACAACAAGTTGAAACTGCTGACTTCCACCGACCGCTATTTGGCGAAATTGATTGCACTGCCGTTGTTCAGCACATTGGTGATTGCCGCGATGCTGCTGGTGCTCGAAAAAATGCTCCGTCTATTCGATTTTGTCGCGGCAGAGGGCGGCCCCGTGAGCGTGGTTTGGCGGATGCTGGCCAATCTCATCCCCGAATATCTGTCGCTCGGCATACCGATCGGCTTGCTGCTTGGCATATTACTGGCCTTCAGGCGGCTCGCATTAAGCTCCGAACTCGATGTATTCAGAGCCGTTGGCCAAGGTTACGGGCGGCTGCTCAGGGTGCCCTATATGTTTGCGATCGGGCTGATGCTGGTCAATCTGGCATTGGTCGGATTCATTCAGCCGCTTTCCCGCTATTATTATGAAGAACTGCGATTCGAATTGCGGTCGGGTGCGCTCGGCGCTTCGATCAAGGTCGGGGAGTTCACCAACCTGGGCAACCGTATGACCCTGCGGATCGAGGAAAGCCGCGATAACGGAACGAAATTGAGCGGAATTTTCGTCCGCGCCGAGAACAAGAAAGAGCAGACCGTTTCGGTCACCGCGAAAAACGGACAATTTCTAGCAACAGACGATCCCGACACGATCATCCTGCGCCTCACCGACGGCGTGCTGGTTCACGATGCGCCCAATTATCAAAAGCCGCGCATCCTGAGTTTCAGCAACCATGATTTGCCGATTGATCTGCCCGACATCGAATCCTTCCGTTCGCGGGGCGGTAAGGATCTGGAATATACCATACCGGAGCTTGTCCGGGTCGGGATGGACGAAAAACGACCTCTGGCCGAACGCAACGAGAGCCGGTCCAATTTCCATTTCCGCATGGTCGAGGTGGTAATGATGCTATTGATGCCATTGCTCGCGGTCGCATTGGCGGTTCCGCCAAAGCGCTCGACCTCGGCGCTCGGCGTATTTCTGTCGATCGTGATGATTGTAACCTATCACAAGGTCAACGAATATGGCGAGGATGTAGGGGCTTTGGGCCTTGTTGATCCGATCATCGCCTTGTGGTTACCGTTCTGCCTGTTCGCCGCGCTGATAATGTGGATGTATCATGTTGCCGCCCATGTTCCCGGTGGACAGCCGATCGGGGCGCTGGAGAAGGCCTTTTCCAAATTCGGCGGCGTCTTCAAAGGCTTGCTCAATTTTAATCGCAAACGTGCGTTGATTAAGGAATAACCGGACATGGATTTTTTCCCTTCCCGGACACTCGCTATCTACATGGCAAAAATGTTCATCGTCCGCACGCTTGCGGTGCTGGCTTTGCTGGTACTGGTGCTGCAGGCGCTGGATCTGCTGGGTGAAAGCGGCAAGATTCTGGCCCATGCGGGTAACGGGGAAGCCGAACTTTGGACCTATGTCTCGTTGCGGGCTCCACAACTGGTGGCCCGTTTTCTGCCCTTTTCCGTGCTGTTGGGGACGATCATCACGCTGGCAACCTTAAACCAGAATAGCGAAGTCGTCTCGATGAAAGCGGGCGGCCTGTCCGCACACCAGATCTTGGCACCACTGATTGTCGCCAGTATGGGCGTTGCATTGGTTTCTTTCCTGTTCAACGAAACGCTCGTCGCTCCGTCGACCGCCCGTTTGTCGCAATGGGAGAAAGTGGAATTTGGCCCCATCCCGGCGGAGAGTAACATACGCACCAATGTATGGGTCAAGGATGGCAATAATCTGGTCAATGCGCGAATAGTGACCGGGCGGGGCGAGAAAGTCGTGTTGCAGGACATCACAGTATACAACCGCACCGAAAACGGTCTGAGAAGCCTGTTGCAAGGTGAAAAAGCCCGGTTCACCGAGTCCGGATGGTTGCTCACCGATGTCACCCTTTTCAACGTCAGCACCGGCGCCGAAGAGAAGAGAGCTGAAATGTTGGTCGGCGATTCCATCCTGCCGGATCAATTTACATTGAGCAACGTCAGCGCAGACAGTCTGTCGATCTTTGCGCTGCGCACTGCGATCGGGGAGCTTGAGCGCGCCGGTCGCCCGACGATGAGCCTCAAAGCAGGCTGGTGGCACAAGATTTCCGGACCCATGTCATCCGTCCTGATGCCCCTTTTGGGTGCCGTCGCCGCGTTCGGCCTCGCCCGTTCAGGACAGCTGTTCGTCAGGGCGGTGATCGGTATGGCGCTGGGCTTTACCTATTTTGTTGCCGACAATTTTGCGCTCGCGATGGGCAATATTGGCGCTTATCCGCCGTTATTGGCAGCCTGGGCACCGTTCCTGCTGTTTTTCCTCATTGGCGAAACGGTCCTGATCCGGACCGAAGAATAGCCGGTTCAGTTTCTTCCCGCGCTCCCGCGAACGAGCCCGGTAATCAACCGCCAGAGACTATCATGATCCGCGCGGTAGAAATTTGATCCGGCCGGCAATTCCGCCGCCAGCCGCCGATGCGCTTCCCCCAGGTTATGATAGGGGACACCCGGCAACAAATGGTGCAACGCATGATAGCGCAGCCCCACCGGCGCCCATAAGGCAGGCAAGGTCGCTGGCGGTGGCACATTGACACTATCCAGATATTGCGCCGTAACACTCATCTCGTGGCCGTCATTTTCCCAAAGATGGGCGACCAATGTCCGGATCTGGTTCAACACAACACTACCCGACATCACAGCCAGAAAGATCAGAAAAGCGCGCATCGGGATGATGTTCGTCGAAACCATGCCCAACAAAGCAATAGCCCAGATGCTGGCTCCGATCTCGCAGGCCAGCCAGCGGCGTTTCAGGTCCCCCTCTGGCGGTTTGCGGCGGAAATACGGGTTGATTATCAGACCGGAATAGCGCTCTACGACAATCCTCCGGAGCGGCGGTATGATAGCCGAAAGCGGCGACAATATCGCATAGCGGAACAGCAGCGCGACCGGCGCCAGTGCCGCGACGATAACAAATAGAGGAACCGACCAGGGCTTCATCAACGCCAGCGGCAAATATTCCGGATCTTCGGCAGTGCCGTATTTCTTGGTCCGGTGATGAATGCTGTGAATGCCCTCATACATGAAGGACGGGATCAGCATAGGCACCCCGAACAAGGCATTCCAGGCGAAATGGAAACCGGGCAGCGCATTGCGGCGAACATGGGTCAATTCATGAATGAAGCTGCCGGCCCGGTATAATGCCAATATGGCAATCAGTCCGAATAGAACGGCAAGTCCGCTGGATTGGCTGATGATCGCACCGACAAGTGAACCATAGCCCACGGACACCGAAGCCAGAAAATCCGCCCAATAGATTGTGGGCCTGGCCGCGTTGAGATCACGCGTAGCCTTGGCCGCGGTCCGGATAAGTTCATTGTCCTCGGGAACAGGCACAGCCGCGGCACCCGGGCTCGAGTCCGGTGCAGCCTGTGGCGCATTTTTCGGGGAGATGGTTGTCGAACGCATAAACACCTGCATAATTGTTGGACGTCCTAGAGCAACATATCGTGGCGACATCATGGCGAGGGCAAGACCGTTATGGTCCCCGTGCCCTTGACATTGCGCCACAATTAACGCCACAGCCAGCCGCAAATACAGAAGGATAAACAATGGTGGACGGTCAAGATATAGTCATTCAGCCGGTGAGTACCAAGGCCCAAACCAAACAGTTTATTGACATTGCCTATGCGCTCAATGCGAATGATCCACACTGGGTCCCGCCGCTGAAGTCAGAAGTCGCGAACCTGATCACGCCAGGGAAAAACCCGTTTTTCGACCATGCCAGGGTGCAGCTTTTTCTCGCTCTGCGGCAGGGTGAGGTGGTTGGCCGGATCAGCGCGCATATTGACGAACTGGCGCTGGAACAGCCCCCGGAACAGGGCATGGGGCCCGGAACCGGCAATTGGGGACTGATGGAAGCCAGCGATGAAGCGGTCATGCATGCCTTGATCCACGCTTCCGAAGTCTGGTTGAAAGCTCAGGGCATGACCCGCGTTCTTGCTCCGATCAGCCTGTCGGTCTGGGAAGAGCCGGGGCTTTTGACCCGGGGTCACGACCATAGTCCGATGATCCTGATGGGCCATCACAACGCCGACTATCAGGGCTGGATCGAAAATCTTGGCTATCGGGTCGCCAAGCGGCTCGTGACCTATCATCTGCCGGTAGAGGACGGTTTCCCTGAACTGGTCAAGCGGATCGTCGCGTCGGGCGAACGCAACAAGAGGCTGACAATCCGCCGGGTGGAAAAGAAACATTTCGACCGCGATGCAGCGATCATCATGAATTTGCTGAACGATGCCTGGTCCAACAATTGGGGATTTGTTCCGATGACCGACCATGAAATTGCCCATGCCGGCAAAAGCCTGAAGCCGATTGTCCACGAGCATCTGATCCGGATTGCCGAACTGGAAGGGGAACCGGTCGCATTCATGATGACGCTGCCTGATATGAACGAAGTGCTCAGAACCATGAACGGTTCGCTTTGGCCCTTCGGCTGGGCGAAGCTGCTATGGTGGCTGAAATTCCCCAAGTCGCATTCGATGCGCGTGCCGCTGATGGGGGTCAAAAAGGAATTGCAGAACAGCCGTCTGGCTAGCCAGATGGTGTTCATGCTGATCGAATATATCCGCCGCGATGCAAAGCTGCACTTTGGCACCAAACGCGCTGAAATCGGCTGGATACTGGAAGACAATCAGGGAATGGTCGCGATTGCCGAAGCAATCGAAGCGACGATCAACCGGGAATATCTGATTTACGAGAAACCGATCCAGGGAGCCTAATTTTTTGCAGTCGCCTTTGCTGTGAGCTTAATCGAAGCCTCACGAATGATCTTGTCGATTCCTCTGTTCCATAAGCTATTGTGATCGCCATTTGCAATGGGATGGGCGGCTTTGGGATCCCTTGCCGCATCGAATAGACGCTGCCCCATGGAAAAAGCTATCAATTGGTCATTTGTGCCGTGAATCCAGACCAGCGGCATATTGATATCGCCGATACGGTCGATAGATCGATAGCGGTCCTTCACCAGCCACCGCGCCGGAAAGATCGGAAACCGGCGCTGTGCGAGTTCATCCATTCCGGTGTGGGCCGCGATCATGATCAGTCCGGCTGCGTCATTTTGTGATGCAAGATGGGCTGCAACGCCGCTCCCCAGAGATTCACCGACGATTATGATCCGATCAGGCCTGATGCCTTTTTGAACCAGCCAGTTATAATTGTCCCGGGCGGCCTGGAACAGTTCCGTCTGGTTGGGCGTCCCTGCGTTGCCGCCATATCCGGGATAGCCAACCCCCAGCACAGCCGCACCATCCTTGGTCAGCGCTTGATAGATCGGGATTCGGTGAAAATGCGACCCTGCATTGCCGTGAAACATCAGAATGACGGGGGAATCGGGTGATTTCGGCTCTCGCCATAGAGATCTAAGCTCACCGTCCGGCCCGGAGCGGATAACCACCGTCTTGACGCCCATTTGTTCGAGATCCAACGCGGTCGGCGTCGATTGATCCGGAAAATATAGCAGTTGCCGCTGAAAAATATAAGCCAGCAACAATAGAATCAGATAAATGCCAACGAATGTGGCAAGTCCGGCCAATATCAATCGCATCAAATGTCCAGATCGACCCAGGCTGGCGTATGGTCACTGGCCTTTTCGCGGCCGCGATGCTCCTTGTCGACACCACAGTTTTTAAGGCTGTCTGCAGCGAGCGGACTGAGCAACAGGTGATCAATGCGAAAACCCTGATCGCGTTGCCAGCCACCACTGCGATAGTCCCAGTAGGTCCATAGATGGCCTTCCGGATGGGTAACCCCCAAGGCATCGGTCCAGCCGTCGTTCAACATGCGCCGATAGCCCTGACGGCTTTCCGGCTGCATCAGTGCATCATTCTGCATCGCTTTGACCGAGAAGACATCATTGTCGCGCGGGATGACATTATAATCGCCTGCCAGCACTGCGGGCACTTCTTCTGACCAGATTTCCGCGGCGCGGTCGCGCAAACGTTTCATCCAGCGCAGCTTGAAATCGAATTTCGGACCGGGATGGGGGTTGCCATTGGGCAAGTAGATGCTGGAAACTCTTACTTTCGTGCCGTTCTTACTGTTGATATTGGCTTCAAGATAGCGGCTATGCTCGTCTTCCGGCTCGCCATCGAGACCACGCTTGACCTCTTCCGGCACCTGATCCCTCGCCAGAATGGCGACTCCATTGAAGCTCTTCTGGCCATGCCAGATCGCGCCATAGCCAATTTCTTCAAACTTGTCGGCGGGAAAGCCTTCGTCCTGCGTTTTGATTTCCTGCAGGCAGGCGACATCCGGTTTGGTCTCGTCGAGCCATTCCAGCAAGCGCGGCAAGCGCGCCTTGATGCCATTGATGTTGTAGCTCGCTATTCTCACTTAGACGGAAAAGCTGGAGCCGCAGCCACAGCCGGAAGCCGCGTTGGGATTGGTCACCTGAAAGGCACTGCCGCCCAGTGACTCGACAAAATCGACGGCGCTGCCGCGCACCAGATCGAGACTGACCTCGTCGACGACAAGGGTCACGCCGGATTCTTCAACCGCGACATCATCCGCTTCGATGCTGTCGGCAAGGCCAAAGCGATATTGGAAGCCGGAACAGCCACCGCCCTCGACCGCCAGCCGCAGGATCGCTGCTTTGCCCTGCTTGCCGGCAATAACAGCCACGCGTTTCGCGGCATTGGGTGTCAGGATGATATCCTGTTCGGTGGTTGCGAGCATCTGGGTCATGATCTTAAGATAGGGAGAATCAAAAGGAGCGGCAAGCCTTAAGCTCAAACCGCTCCTTCATGCACCCTCTCCCAAAGGTGTAAAATCCGTCTTATTCGGCTGGACCGCCCAATGCAACGCCGGAATTCAGCTTTTGCGCGATCAGAAAATCATTGGACTGCATGAACGGAATAGGATTGACCGCTTCCCCTGCAATGCGAACTTCATAGTGAAGATGACTGCCGGTGGAGCGACCGGTCGAACCCATGAAGCCGATCAGGTCGCCGCTCTTGACGCGCGCATTCGCATCGACATTGAGCCGGGACATATGACCATAGCGGGTCTGGATGCCGTTGCCGTGGTTGATTTCAATATATTTGCCATAGCCGCCCAGCCATTGTGACCGACCAACAATACCGTCGGCGGTCGCATAAATCGGTGTGCCGATCGGACCGGCCATATCAAGACCCTTGTGACTGGCGCGGCGGCCTTTGAAAGGATCGGAACGGAAACCGTATGAACTGGTCAAAGTAAAGTCTTTTACAGGCTTGCGCGAAGGAATGGTCAGTTTGACCTGTTCCTGTTTGCCCTGGCCGGCCCAATTGTTGAAAATCATCTTGAAAGCCGGGTCTGCTTCGCCGAGCGCGCTTTCCGCTGCCTGGCTTTTCAGCACATCCACAGGGATGCTGGCTTCCGCACCCTCGTCCGCCGATGCAGCGGTGGAAAAAATCATTGCTGATCCGAGAAAAGCAATTGCTGTGATCTTGCTCACAGATTTACGAAACAAAATTACTATGTTGTCGGTCATATAATGATCGAACCTTTACTAGCGACCCATGAACATCATGGTGTTGAATTTTTTGGTGGAACCTTTTCCCCCGTCAATCGTTGATCTTGGTGTAAATTCATATTGGTTAACAATTCAATACCATAATAATATTCTTGGGTCAGACCGGCTGCCCGGCGCGCCGAGTCGTTGAAAGGTGGCTTCAACCCGCCTTTGAAGTGGGTTTTTACGAGCTGTCTCCAATGGCCGTGCGGCGGCTTATTGATTCTTTCGCAGGCATATTCGAACCATTTTGTTCCGAAAAATACATGATTGATTTCATCTTGATAGATGCGATTCAGCACTTTGGCCGTGAGATGGTCGCCCTGCTGCTTGAAGCGCTCCACGGTCTGTAAGGTAATGTCCAGACCTCGGGCTTCAAGTACCATCGGAACGATCGCCAGCCGGGCCGACGCATCATGGGCGGTCTGTTTTGCGGCATCCCACAGGCCGTCATGGGCGGGGAGAGCACCATAAAAACTGTCCATTTCCCGTAAACGCCGGTCGAGCAGGACAAAATGCATCGCTTCTTCGGCCCCTACCCGCATCCAGTCGTCGGTAAATTCTGGCGGAAATTCGACACCGAACCGCCCGATCATGTCGAAGGCGAGATCAATCGCGACAAATTCGATATGGGCGAGCGCGTGGATCAGGGCGATCCGCCTCGGTATCGACGTGCCGGTGCCGCGTCGCGGCATATCCCGGGGGTTTAACAAGACCGGCTGATCGGGGCGCGCCGGCATCTCCGGCATGGTCTCGTGAAAATCGTGGGCCAAGCGCCCCATCCGCCATTCCCGGGCGGCGCGACGTGCGGCCATCACCTTGGCGGAGGGATCGGCACTTTGCAGCACAGACAAAACCGCGGCGCCAACACTCGACTGTTCGACCATGTCGATTCTCTATGCCGCTTGCACCGCAGCCAGCACGTCCTCAGCATGGCCCTTGACCTTCACTTTTGGCCAGGCCTTTAAAACCGTGCCATTGGGTCCGATCAGAAAGGTCGAACGGATGATCCCCATATAGGTTTTGCCGTACATTTTCTTTTCAGCCCAGACGCCGATTTTCTCCAAAAAGGCCGTGCTTTCGTCGGACGCAATATCGACGGTCAATTCCTGCTTGCTGATGAAGTTCTGCTGCCTTTTTGGCGAATCCGCCGACATCCCCAGCACCGCCGCGCCGGCTTTCTCGAATTCCGGCAACAGCGCCGAAAAATCTTTCGACTCGGTCGTGCAGCCCGGTGTGCTGGCCTTCGGATAGAAAAACAGCACCAGTTTCTTGCCGGCATAGTCCGAAATTTTCACCGTGCGGCCGTCCGGAGCCACCAGTTCCATGTCCGGCACTTTGTCGCCCGTATCGATCATTTTATATCTCCTAATATTTCATCGGGGTCCGGCCGCAGGTGCCGGTTCCACTCGTCAATAACGCATTGCCTTGCGCGGTCATAGCCGTCCAGCAGCGCTTCCCAACTCTCTTGGCCTGCCGCCCTGGCGATCAATGCGCGGCTGGTTTCCGGCGGGAAGTCACAATCGGGAGACATTAATCGCAAAGCCACCAGCAAGCGGGCCATCAACTCGTGTGCGTCCACCATGTCAGCACCGAGATGGCCTGCTGCGACCAGTGCCCGGACCGCTTCACCCAGTTGGGGATAGAGTGCCTCGCCGGTTTTCAGCTGTAAAAAGTGGATGATGAATTCCCAGTCGACCAGCCCGCCTTCCATCATCTTGGTATCCAGCGGACCCTTGGGCGGTTTATGTTCGACAATATCAAGGCGCATTTTCCGGACCGCCTTGCGCAATTCTTCCGGTTCGCGCTCCTTCTGCAAGATATCGCAAACCTCTTCCTTCAGTCGCGCGCGGTCCGCTCTGCTGCCGTAGACCGGACGGGCGCGCGTCAAGGCCATATGCTCCCATGTCCACGCGCTTTCCCGCTGATATTTACGAAAACTCTCAAAGGTCACCGCCAGCGGGCCTTGCGTCCCGGATGGCCGCAATCTGGTATCGACTTCGTAGAGCGGACCGGCGGCAGTGGGCACCGAAAGCGCTGTCACGATCCGGGCGGTCAACCGGTTATAATATCTGGTGGCGCCCAGTGAGCGGTCGCCGTCGGACTCGGCGCTATGGTCGCCGGTGAACAGAAAGATCAGATCGAGATCGGAAGCATGGGTCAAGGCTTCCCCGCCCAGCCGGCCGAGCGCCAATATCAGCAATGCGCCGCCGGGGACTTTGCCGTGCGCCAGCTGGAACTCGGCGATCGTTGCGTTGGCCAGCACCTGGATCGCCGCTTCGGCGACCCGGGCATAGCCGGCCGATATCTCGAGTGCATCATGACGGCCTTCGATCAGCTGGACACCCAAAGCAAAGCGTTTTTCACCGACCCGCGCGCGCACCCGATCGAGCAATATCTGGTAGTCATCGCCCGGCTCGGTGCGGGCAAATTGTTCGGCCAGCTCCTCTACCGACGGCGGCAGGTCCAGCGCGGTCGCATCGATCAGGCCGTCAAACAGTTCTGCTCGTCGCGCCAGCGCATTGGCTAGCACGGGCGCGTGGCTTAGAATAGTGCCCAGCATCTGCAACAGAGCCGGCCGTGCCTCCAATATCCGGAAAAAATTGATTGCCGTCGGCAATTTGTCGATCAGGCTGTCGAGCCGCGCCAGCGCTTGCGCCGGGCTTGGCGCAGTCGCAATCGCTTCGACAAGATCGGGCAATATCTCTTCGAACGATTCCTGAGCCGCACTGGACCTGAGAGCGGTCACTTTCCCGCTTCGCCAGCGCCTGATTGCGAGAAGAAAGGCGCCGGATTCCAGTAGATTTTTTTCGGCCAGTACCGCGACCAGCTTCTCTTCATCGACTGGCAGGCGCTTGTTATCTTCCGGTTCAATCAGGTCATCATAGATATTGCCAACCGCATCGACGCGCGGGGCAAGCCGGTCGAGCAGCATCTGCCCGTTTTCCAGTCCGTGCAGCCGCGCCACGCGGTCGAGCCCCGCCGCGTCATCGGGCAGGCTGTGGGTTTGCTGGTCATTGACCATCTGCAGCCGGTGTTCGATCACCCGGAAATATTCATAGGACTCGCTCAGCACCCTGGCCTTTTCGCCATCGATCCTGCCAGCCTCGGCCAGCGCCGCAAGCGCGTCGCGCGTTGCGGGCGCCCGCAAATCCGGCTGGCGGCCACCAAAAATCAACTGGTGCATCTGGGCATAAAATTCGGTCTCGCGGATGCCCCCGCGTCCGCGCTTCAGGTCAAAGCCTGGTCCGAATTTTTGCCCCGCCGCATAATGATCGCGAATCTGCGCGGTAACCGAACCGATATTCTTGATCGCGCCATAATCCAGCGACCGCCGCCAGATAAACGGATTGATCGTTTCAAGAAAATATTGCCCGAGCTGCGGGTCACCAGCGGCGGCCCGGGAACGGATATAGGCCGCCTGCTCCCACGCCAGCGCGCTCGATTCATAATAGCTGATTGCCGCTTCGACCGGCAAAGCGACCGGACTCACTTCCGGTGAGGGCCGCAACCGCATATCGACCCGAAATACATAACCATCGGCATCGCGGGCGTGGAGCGCTTCGACCAGTTGCTGGCCGATCCGCCGGGACGCATCGCTGGGCTCTTCCCTGCCGCGCACCGGGATTTTGTCGGGATCATAGATGAAGATCGGATCGATATCCGATGAATAGTTGAGCTCGCGGCTGCCATGCTTGCCCAGCCCGATGATCGAGAAGCCTTCCACCGGCGCATCGGGATAGCGGGTCGCATATATATCGGCCAACGCTTCATCGAGTGCCCGGTCGGCAAAATCCGACAATTGCGTAATAACATCGGTCAGCGACAGTCGTCCGGCCAGATCGCCAATCGCAAGGGTCAGCGCGAGCGCGCGTTTTTCACGGCGCAATTTTTGCCGGACGTTTCCCGCCTTGTCTCCAGCCATCGTACAATATTCTAACGCCGCCTCCAGATTATCCGAAGCCAGCAAATCGGCAAGTTCCGGCTGAACGTCGAGCAGCATTTTGAGATAGGGCGCATTATCCTTTGCCCGCGTAAGCGTTTCAGCAAGCGGAAATGCAGGAGATAGCGGGGGTATGTTCATATGACGAGCTTTAAGGCCTCAATCGCATTTGTCACGCCTGCCAGCATGCATTCATGCGAATATGCTATTGTTTCTTTCTGTCGATCAATACGGCCTGCTGCCAAGCGCTGGGCGCTTTGTCCGTACGATGGATGCAACCCGCCCAGCAGCATGGCCTGCGCTTGCCCTCCAGCATTTCCTCGATGGTTCGCCCGATTCGCTTCTCGCGGGTCTTCGCCTGTTTGGCATCTTCCACCCAGCAAATGAACTCGTTGCGACCGAGCGGTGTGAGGTTTTGCCAAAGTTCGAGGGTCCTGGCGTCTGCCGCGATGGCAGTTCGCATATCTTCCGCCAGCTTGTGGACGGTTCCCTCGGCGATCGTCTCGTGCATCACTCAATCATAATAGCGGAGCGACATGAGATCAATCCGCGTCGCCGCCGCCCAAATAGTTGAGCGAAAAATTCTTCGCAAAATCCGCAAACCGCCCCTCTGAAATCGCGTCGCGCATTCCCGCCATCAGCGATTGATAATAAGCGATATTATGCTCGGTCATCAGCATCGCGCCCAAAATCTCTTTCGCGCGTATCAGATGGTGGAGATAGGCGCGGCTGTGGTTTAAACAGACCGAACATTCGCAAGTCTCGTCCAGCGGAGCGAGATCCTCCGCAAATTTGGCGTTGCGAATGTTGAGCGCGCCGCGCGCGGTAAACGCCTGACCATTGCGGCCGGACCGACTCGGCAAGACACAGTCGAACATATCCACACCCCGCGCCACTGCGCCGACCAAATCATCCGGCTTGCCCACACCCATCAGATAACGCGGCTTGTCGGCGGGCAATTGGCCGGGCGCATAGTCGAGCACATCGAACATCGCTTCCTGTCCTTCGCCAACCGCCAGACCGCCAATCGCATAGCCGTCAAAACCGATTTCGATCAGCGCCTCGGCCGAGACCGCGCGCATTTCCTTGTCGAGCGACCCCTGCTGAATCCCGAACAAGGCCGCTCTCGAAGCATGATCCTTTCCGCTGTCAAAGCCATCGCGCGACCGTTTCGCCCAGCGCATCGAGCGTTCCATCGATGCCTGCGCTTCCTCGCGCGTGGCACCATTTTTGGTACATTCGTCAAAGGCCATGACAATATCGCTGCCGAGCAGACGCTGTATTTCCATCGACCGTTCGGGGGTCAGCATATGGCGCGAACCGTCGAGATGGCTCTGGAATTCGACGCCGTTCTCGCTCAGTTTGGTGAGTTCCGACAGGCTCATCACCTGATAGCCGCCGCTGTCGGTCAGGATCGGACGATTCCAGTTCATGAACTTGTGCAGGCCGCCGAGTCGTGCGACCCGCTCTGCCCCGGGACGCAGCATCAGATGATAGGTATTGCCGAGAATGATATCGGCGCCGGTCGCGCGCACGGTTTCCGGCTTCATCGCCTTGACCGTGGCGGCAGTACCCACCGGCATGAAGGCGGGCGTGCGGATTTCCCCGCGCAACATACGAATCGTGCCGGTACGCGCCTTGCCGTCGGTTGCGGCAATGGAAAAGGAAAAACGCTCAGCCACGGACATGCTCGAATCTATCTTCGCGACGGGGCATTGCCGCTGCGGCTTTAAATATTTCGTCTGATGGTGTAACCAATGGCCCGTCCTGTTCGAATTGCTTGGCATCTGTGCAGGATGACGACAGATTTTCAAAGAGCTAAATCGGGAGTATTTTTTATGACAAAAGCAACGAAACTAGGCTCGGCAGCAACCGCATTGATTGCGGCAGCCGCCCTCTCCGCCTGTTCCGGCGGGGCCAATGAAGCAACCAGCGAAACCGCTGAAACAACCGGCAGCGAAGTCACCGAAGTGGCCGCAGCGGAAAAAGAAAAATGCTACGGCATCGCCGAAGCGGGCAAGAATGACTGCGCGGCAGGCGAAGGCACCAGCTGCGCCGGCACGTCTGTTGTCGATTATCAGGGCAACGCCTGGAAATATACCGACGCTGGCGAATGCGAAGCCATCGGCGGCTCGCTCACCGAAGTCGCCGACAACGACCCCCCGGTTGCTCCGGTCGCGGCTCCTGCCGAAGGCTAGGGCCGAGGCAAAAGATATTGGAAAAGGGGCGGTTCGATTGGGCCGCACTTTTTTGTTGGGCGAACGGCCGGTTTGCTTCAAGTACGTGCTTTGAGAAACCAAAGTTGTTGGCCATCCCCACAATTATGGGAAAGCAGGTTTAGAAAAGATCACAGACCAATTGGTCGATCAGGACATCTGCATCCGACCAAGGATAGCCGCTTATCGTAATCTGATTATGGGCGATGCCATGCAAGGCGCTGAGGATCAGATCGATCTTGATTTTCGTGTCCGCGGCACTCGCGTTTTCATCCATGGCATTGGCGACTAGTCCGGCAAGCAAGTCGAAGCCGGCTTCGATTTCGGGATTGTAGATGAACAGGCTGACGTCCGGCTGCATCACACCCTCGGCCATAAAA
>NZ_JBATHY010000013.1:0-10579 GCF_049667325.1 Parasphingorhabdus sp.
GTGGGAGATAATCGCGAATGTGCGGCGGGGTTTGGTCATAATTTTCTTTCATTCGTCATTCCAGCGGAGGCTGGAACCTAAACCGTTTATGGTTTCTCTCGCATTGTGGTTTGGACCTCAGCCTTGGCTGTGGCGACGACATGTCTAGCCTCTCAATTCCGCGCCCAGTTTACCGGCATTCGCTACAACCTTGTCAGAAAGCGCCTTCAGGTCATCCTCGGTTAACGTCGCGTCCACCGGCTGCAAGGTCACTTCTAACGCCAGCGACTTCTTGCCTTCTCCTACGCTCGGTCCCTGGAACAGATCGAAGATCCGTACAGCAGTGACCAGTTTCTTGTCCGCGCCCTTGACCGCGCGCACCAGATCGCCCGCTGCCAGGTCCGCATCGACGATGAAGGCGAAATCGCGGGTCACCGCTTGCAGGGCCGGTGGGGCAAAGGCGTCGCGCATATGGCCGGATTTCTTTTTCAGCGGGATAGCGTCGAGGAAAATCTCTGCGCCGACCGCTCCGCTTTTCAGTCCAAGCGCTTTGGTGGCCGCAGGGTGCAGCGCGCCATAAGCGGCAAGAACCTTCTTCGGGCCCAGCCGCAAAGTGCCGGACTGGCCGGGATGATAATGATCGCCGGCTTCGGCAAAATCCATCAGCTTGTCGACCGGCGCACCGGCTGCATCCAATATCGCGAGCACTTCTGCTTTGGCATCATAGGCGTCAAATCCGGTTGCACTGCCACCTTGCCAGTTGCGCGGGGTTCTCTCTCCGGTCAGCACAAGCCCGATGGTCGGATGTTCGCTGCTTTCCAGATAGCGCCGCCCAACTTCAAATAGCCGAATAGACGACGCGCCGCGCGCGGCGTTGCGTTGGGCTGCCGCGATCAGACCGGGGAGCATCGAAGGCCGCATGACCTTCATGTCTTCGCTGATCGGGTTGGCGAGGCTCCATGTTCCGCCGCCAAAGGGGGTGGCTTCCTTCTCGGAGATAAAGCTCCAGTTGACGACTTCGTTCATCCCGCGCGCTGCCGCTGCTCGCCGCGCCTTACGTTCGGCCAGCTGTTCCGGCGAGGCGGTAGGTTTGGCTACGCCTGGCTTCCGGGGAAGCGGTACCGACGGGACATTGTCGAGCCCTTCGATACGGATGACTTCCTCTACAAGATCCTGCCAGCCCGCGACATCGCGACGCCATGTGGGAACGGTGACGTTCCAATCGTCACTGACAATGAAACCCAAGGCTTCCAGAATCGCTTTCTGCCTGTCCGGATCAACTTCCATCCCGCCCAGTGCGGCGCACTGGTTCGGATCATAACAGATTGTGCGCTGATCGGTTGGCGGTGTTCCTGCGCGGGTCACCTCGCTTGGGGTGCCGCCACAATGCTCGGTTATCAGCCAGGTCGCGATCGCCAGCCCCTGATCGAGAAAGGCCGGATCAACGCCGCGCTCGAACCGCTGGCGGGCATCGCTCGTCAGCATCAGCTTCTGACCGGTTTTGGCGATATTTTCCGGAGTGAAGTAGGCGCATTCAATCAGAACTTCTGTTGTCTCGTCGCCGGCGCCGGTCGCCGCGCCGCCCATGATGCCGCCAATATCATGCGCGCCCTCGTCGTCGGCGATGACGGTCATGGACTCGTCGAGACTATATTCCTTGTCGTTGAGCGCGGTGAGTGTCTCGCCTGCCCTGGCTTTGCGTGCAACCAGACCACCATTGAGCTTGGCAACATCATAGACATGCAGCGGCCGTCCGAGATCTAGCATGACAAAATTGGTGATATCGACCAGCAGGCTGATCGGCTTCTGTCCGGCAGATTTCAAATGGCTTTGCATCCAGACAGGTGAGGAACCGTTGGTCACGCCGGTTACCGTGCGCGCATAGAATGCAGGGCAACCCTCGAGATCATCGGTGCGCACATCAGGTCCGGAACCCTCGCCGGGAATATCCAATTGCGCATCGCGATACGCCGCCGCGAGCGGCTTCAGCTGTCCCATTCCAGTCGCCGCCAAATCACGCGCAATACCGCGCACGCCCATGCAGTCCTGACGATTGGGCGTGATTGCGACGTCGAGAACCGGATCGTCCAGCTGCGCATAATCGGCGTAGCTCGTGCCAACCGGTGCATCTGACGGCAATTCTATGATACCGGCATGATCCTCGCCCAGCTCCAGCTCGCGTGCGCTGCACATCATGCCAAAGCTCTCGACGTCTCTAATCTTGGCGGGCTTCAATGTGAAATCGCTACCGGGAATATAAGTGCCGGGAGGGCCAAAGACGCCAACCATGTCCTTGCGAGCATTGGGCGCGCCGCAGACAACTTGCCACGGTTCGGCGGAACCATCGTCAACCTTCAGCAGTTGCAATTTGTCCGCGTTGGGATGCGGTCCGGCTTCGAGGACCTTGGCCACACGAAATGCGCGCAGAGCATCGGCAGGGTTTTCCAACCCTTCGAGTTCGAGACCGATAGCGGTCAGCTTGTCGGTGATCTCGGTCAGGCTTGCGTCGGTATCGAGATGGGCCTTGAGCCAGGACAGAGAAAATTTCATGCGCCGACTCCTCCGCTCAATGTGGGCACGTCGAGTGCATCAAAGCCATAATGATCGGCCCAGCGCAGGTCGCCGTCGAAGAACGCGCGCAGGTCGTCCATACCATATTTCAGCATCGCCAGCCGGTCGATACCGCAGCCAAATGCAAATCCCTGCCAGATATCGGGATCAAGCCCGCAATTGCGGATCACATTGGGATGGACCATGCCGCTGCCGAGCAATTCCATCCAGCCGCCGTTTTCGGCTCGTGGATCGCCGCCGATGATTCTGCGTCCATTCTCGACGGTGAAACCAAGATCAACCTCCGCCGAGGGTTCGGTGAACGGGAAATAGCTCGGACGCAGGCGCAGGGTCACATCATCGCGCTCGAAAAAAGCGCCAAGAAAGGTTTCCAGCGTCCACTTGAGATGGCCCATGTGGATGCCCTTGTCGATCACCAGTCCTTCGACCTGATGGAACATCGGCGTATGGGTCGCATCGCTGTCGCTGCGATAGGTGCGGCCCGGCGCGATGAGGTAAATCGGTTCGCCAACACCCTCGGTCCGCTTGGCGACATCCATCATCGTACGGATTTGTACCGGCGAGGTGTGCGTGCGCAGCAATTTGGGCATGCCGTGATCGTCGGTTTGCGGGAAATAGAAAGTATCGTGCATCGCCCGCGCCGGGTGGGTTTCGGGAATGTTGAGCGCGGTGAAATTATGCCAGTCGTCCTCGATTTCGGGACCGGTAGCGACCGAGAAGCCGAGATCAGCGAATATTTCGGCCAGTTCGTCCATCACCTGGCTGACTGGATGGATACTCCCCTTCGGCGCGCTGGGTGGCGGCAGGGTCATATCGAGCTTTTCGGTGGCAAGGCGCGCGTTCAGCGCTTGGCTGTCGATGGCCTCCTTGCGGGCGGCTATCGCGTCAGCCACGGCTTGCCGCGCACCATTGATTTTCGGGCCCTCGACCTGCCGTTCCTCGGGGGTCATTTTGCCAAGCGTCTTGAGCAACAGCGAAATCTCGCCTTTCTTGCCTAGGGCAGCCAGGCGAATCGCTTCCAGGGCATCGCCATCACCGGCCGCTGCTATCTGTCCGAGATATTTCTCTGCAATTTCTTCACTGGCACTCATGACTATACCCTATTTTCCCTGTCGACCGTCTAAAGCAGGCTGCGGCGAAAAACCCAATAAAAAAGCGCCGCGAGATTGCTCCCCGGCGCTTCTTTGAATTTCTGAAAATACTTAAGCTTTCGCTATAGCATCCTGCGCCTGTTTGATGATGCCGCTAAACATAGCAGGTTCGTTCATCGCCAGATCGGCCATGACTTTACGGTCGAGTTCGATCCCGGCCAGCTTGGTGCCGTGAATGAACGTGCCATAGGTCATGCCTTCTGCGCGAACCGCAGCGTTGATCCGCTGGATCCACAGTGCACGGAATGTCCGCTTTTTGACCTTGCGGTCGCGATACGCATATTGGCCGGCTTTCTCGACAGCCTGCCGTGCGATGCGAATGGTATTCTTGCGGCGACCGTAATAGCCTTTTGCCTGTACCAATAATCTTTTATGTTTTGTACGAGTGGTCGTACCCCGTTTTACACGTGCCATTTTCTATATATCCTTGAAGTTTGAAAGTCGCTGCGGTGGGGTTAACCCAGGCCGTATGGCGCCCATTTCTTGACCGTTTTCGCATCCGCATCGCACAATTTCTTGGTGCCGCGGTTCTGACGGATATATTTGCTGTTATGGCTCATCAAACGGTGGCGTTTGCCGGCGACGCCGTGCTTTACCTTACCGGTTGCAGTGATCTTGAAGCGTTTCTTCACACCACTTTTGGTCTTCAACTTGGGCATTTTGGTCTCCTCTAGAAGTTACCGTTACGGATACTTGTGGCAGCCCAACACTGGCCAGAGCATCACATCGGAACGGCGGCAATAGCTAGATTCGGCAGGAATGCAAGCATTATCACGACGGTAATGCCGTCAATGATGACAGGCAATTGCCTCCAGTACATCATCGACCCGGGCGTGATCGCCGATCGCCAGCACATGGCCGTCCGATTCCGCGTGGAGCGGTTCACCGTTCCAGTCGCACATCATTCCCCCGGCGCCGTCGACAATCGGCGCGAGGGCGGCGAAATCATGGAGTTGCAGGCCCGCCTCGCAGACCACATCGACGTGGCCGCTGGCGACGAGGCCGTAATTATAGCAATCTCCGCCATAGATGATCTTGCGCGGCGCGACCTTGCTGGCGAGACCCATGAAATGCTCGGCGTCATGTTCGTCAAACTGGTGTGGCGTGGTGGTGGCAAGGACGGCATCCTTGAGCTCCCGGCAGCGCGCGGATTTTGCCGGATGGCCGTTGAATATGGTCGGGCGACCGATAACTCCGACCCAGCGTTCTTTTGAAATCGGCTGGTCGATGATCCCGATCAGCGGAAAGCCATCCTGCATCAACGCGATCAGCGTCCCGAAGATCGGGCGGCCGGCGATGAAGCTAGTCGTGCCGTCAATTGGATCGAGCACCCATTGGCGTGATGCGCCTTCGTTGCGGGTGCCATATTCCTCGCCTATAATCCCGTCTTCCGGCCGTTCGGTCTCGATGATAGCCCGCATTGCCGCCTCCGCCGCCCGGTCCGCCTCGGTTACCGGCGATGAATCCTCTTTGGTTTCCTGATCAAATTTGGCCCGAAAGAACGGACGGATCGCCTCGCCCGCCGCTTCAGCGAGTCTTTGCGCGAGATCGATGTCTTTTGGGGTCATTGATCATCCGTTGCAGGTGGGGTTGGCCGCCACGCCCATAGGTAAAGGGTTAGGCCGGTGATGATGAACAGGGCGCAGCCGGATAATACCCAAGCGTTGGCCCACCAATAGTCGCCCCAGGAAAATTCGCCGGACATGATCTTTTTCCAACCGTTGAAATGCTGCATTCCGGCGACGACCAGACCCAGCACGGCAAGAGTCGATGCTACCCATCGATTTAACCAATGTTGGGGATTGGCGAGCAGGAGTAAGCCAAGCAGCCCGATGACCGTCCTTTGTGCTCGACAATATGGACACACATATACCCAGTCAGCCCATTCGGTAAACCATGCAAAGAGCGAGATAAATATCGCCAATAATGCGATATGAATGCGGTATTTCAGCAAAAGTTCGAAACTGGGCATTTCCGTCTCCCGATACTAGAAATTGCGGTCGTGATTAGTCCCACAGGCTGCTGACAGAGCTTTCATTGGCAATCCGCTTGATCGCTTCGCCCAGAAGGGGCGCGATGGGAAGTACACGGATTTTATCGGAATCGAGCGCCGATTGCGTTATCCGGATGGTGTCGGTGATAATCAGCTTGCGCAATCTGGAGGCGTTGACCCGCTCGACCGCCTTGCCGGAAAGGACGCCGTGGGTGATATAGGCGGCGACATCGGTTGCGCCTGCTTCGATCAATGCATCGGCGGCATTGCACAAGGTCCCGGCGCTGTCGGCAATATCGTCGATCATGACGCAGAACCGGCCTTTGACATCGCCGATTATGTTCATGACTTCGGAAACGCCAGCTTTTTCACGGCGTTTGTCGACAATGGCGAGCGGCGCATTGTTCAGCCGCTTAGCCAATACCCTTGCGCGAACCACGCCGCCGACATCGGGAGAGACGACTACGATATCCTTGTCGCCATGACGCGACTTTATATCTTCGCTGATCACCGGCGCGCCATAGAGATTGTCGGTCGGGATATCGAAAAAGCCCTGAATCTGCCCGGCATGAAGGTCAACGGTCAGCACCCGGTCCGCCCCCGCTTCGGTAATCAGGTTTGCCACCAGCTTGGCTGATATCGGGGTGCGCGGTCCCGGTTTCCGATCCTGCCGTGCGTAGCCGAAATAGGGAAGTACCGCAGTGATCCGCTTGGCCGAGGCCCGGCGCAAGGCGTCGATGCTGATCAGCAGTTCCATCAGATTGTCATTGGCCGGATGGCTGGTCGACTGGACAACAAAGACATCCTCCCCGCGGACATTTTCGTGAATTTCAATGAAAATCTCGTCATCGGCGAAACGCTTTACACTCGCGTCGGTGAGCGGAATATCCAGATATGCGGCTATTTCAGTAGCCAGCGGCAGATTACTGTTGCCCGACATGAGTTTCATATTTGCGTTCCCGATCCAGCGGCCCGCAAGAATCTCCAGCGGAACCCCATGACAATTTTTATGACCCTGTTAGACAGATGGTCGCGAAATCAAAAGGGGCTTGTCACTTAATCCATCCTATTTCTTTGAGCGTGGCCACACGGTTGCGTGCAACCGGAATTGCCAAACCATTAGTGAGCAGCAAACGCCAGTTGCGACCCTGCCGCTTTGCTGACGCGACGGCCCGGGTTGCGACCCACCAGCTGCGATGGACCTGGACGCCCTCGACGCCTTCCAATTCGCGGATCGCGTCGCCCAGCCGCATCAACAGCATCTCGCTACGATCCACGGCATGGACGCGGACATAATGGTCTTCCACGCCGAGCGCCAGTATCGCATCGGGAAATCCCCGCGGCAGCCTGTTGAACAGCGATGGTTTTGGCACGGCGTTCTCCTGCCGGGCATCGACAGACTGATGGTGAGCAGCCGGCTGCTCTCGCGGAAACAATATGCGCATGAGCAGAAAAATACCCAGTCCGATACCGCCAACCTGAATATACAAGAGAGCAAAGCCGTCGCCCAGCATCGGCCCCTGCCAGCGAAAGCCGTTGATCATGAATCCGATCATCATCGAGAGCGGAAAACTGGCGACCAGCAGCGCGATCGCCATGGCTATCCAGAAAGGAACAGCAGTCGCTCCATTCAGCCATAAAGCGACGAAGCTGATCGGCCGAAAAATAACATAGCCAATAAGGATGAATGTCACCCAATAGGCCAGCCGCATCGCAGAGGGCATTGCATAAGTGCCAAAGGGACCCAGCAGGCCCAAGATCAGCCCTATGCCGCTGATAACGAGCAGCTCGATCGACAGTTGTTTTTGCCAAGTCATGGTCACGAGAGACTCTCTAGCCGCCCGTTCGCGTTTCGCCAACGGGCAAGATGTGGTTTTCCCGCCGGTTGACGAAGAAACAGGCCGGTTCCCGAATGGGCGGCGGCGGCGCGTAAAAACCATGCCATGATGTTGAAACCAAGCGAAAATAAGGAAAGAATACATGCCAGCTGACCGTAGAACCGCCAAAGGATATTCCGTTCCGGGATTACTGATGATGACCGGCGCGACCATATTGCTCACTTTGCTGCTGATGGCATTTTCCAGTTTCGGATCTGGCGATGTTGCGGCGACGGCGAATATCACGGACCGGTTGACCCTGCCGGTCATCTTGCATCTGGCGACTGTTGTCCCGGCACTGCCGCTCGGGGCCTATATTCTGCTCCGTCGCAAGGGTGACAGGCTGCACAAGTTTCTCGGCCGGACCTGGGCCAGCTTGATGATGATAACCGCGATCACCAGTTTCTGGATGGGTCGCCCCGATGGTTCGGGTTTATTTGGCACCCATCTCAGCTTCATTCATATTTTTGCGGTGATCACTTTGGTGTCGATCCCGCTTGGTGTCTGGCAGGCAAGGATCGGCAATATCAAGGAACATTATCGCGCCATGCAGGGCCCCTATATCGGCCTGATCATCGCGGGAATTTTTGCTTTCATCCCGGGCCGGATCATGGGCAGTCTCGTTTTCGGATAAATCATTTGCCGATCATGCCGCCCCTTTCTATCAGGGCGCGATGACGGAAAAGCTTACCATCACCATGGCGCAGTTGACGCAGAGCGTAGGCGATCTGCGCGGCAATGCCGATGCGATGATCGCGGCGCACGGCGCGCGGCCGGACAGCGACCTGATCGTGTTTCCCGAACTGCAGCTGATCGGCTATCCGCCGGAGGATCTGGTGCTGAAACCAGCATTGTGGGAACGTGCGGCAGCGGAACTCAACCGGCTGGCCGCGGCGACTGCAGGACCGGGGCCGGCGATACTGGTCGGGTCGGTGTTTCGTGAGGATGGCAAGCTCTATAATGGCATCGCGCTGCTCGCTGGCGGCCATATCCGGGATATCCGCTACAAGGTAGAGCTGCCCAATTACGGCACTTTTGACGAAAAGCGTCTTTTCACTTCCGGCCCATTGCCGGAGCCGATTGATTTCAAGGGCTGCAAGATCGGTCTGCCGATCTGCGAGGATGTCTGGTTCCCGACCGTCTGCGAGCATCTAAAATCGCAAGGTGCGGAAATATTCATCGCGGTACATGGTAGTCCCTATGAGATCGAAAAGGACGATAAACGTCTCGGCCAAGTGGCGACCCAACGGGTCCGGGAAACTGGGATACCGCTGATTTTTCTCAACCGGGTTGGCGGACAGGACGAGATTGTATTCGATGGTGCGAGTTTCGTGCTCAACGGTGACACCAGCCTGATGCATCAGCTGCCCGACTGGGACGAGTCGATCGTCGACACCCATTGGTCGCGCGAAGGCGGCGAGTGGACTTGCGCGCAAGGCGAGATTCATCGCCTCGACGACCATCCTGCCGATATCTATAACGCGATGATTGTCGGTCTGCGCGACTATGTGAACCGCAACCGTTTCCCGGGCGTGTTGCTCGGTCTTTCTGGCGGTATAGACAGCGCCCTGTCTGCGGCCGTCGCGGTCGATGCTTTGGGTGCCGACCGGGTATGGAACGTGATGATGCCATCGCGGTTCACGTCGCAGGAAAGTCTCGACGATGCCAGGGGCTGTGCAAATATGCTGGGCACCAGGCTGGACACTATTCCGATTGGTCCTGCAATCGAGGGGTTTGACGCGATGCTCGAGGATAGTTTTTCCGACAGCAATGTCGATATCACCGAGGAGAATATCCAGTCGCGGATCCGCGGGGTAACGCTGATGGCGCTCTCGAACAAGTTCGGCCATATGCTGCTGACCACCGGCAACAAGAGCGAGATGAGCGTCGGTTATGCTACGATCTATGGCGATATGGCGGGCGGCTATTCGGTCTTGAAAGATGCCTATAAGCTAACCGTTTTCAAGCTTTCCGCATGGCGCAACCGCAACAAGCCGAGCCTCGGCCTGGGCCCCGATGGTCCGGTTATGCCGGAGACGGTCATCACCAAACCGCCGAGCGCGGAATTGCGCGAGGATCAGAAAGACAGCGACAGCCTGCCGGATTACGAGATTCTCGATCCTCTGCTCCACGGCCTGATCGAAGAAGAATTGTCGGTCAATGATCTGGTGGCGCGGGGATTCGAGCGGGAAACGGTGGTACGGATCGAGCGGCTGCTCTATATCGCCGAATATAAACGCCGACAGGCCCCGCCGGGCGTCAAGCTCGGTACCAGAAATTTCGGCCGCGACCGGCGCTATCCGATAACCAACGCATTCAGGACCGTATGACCATAAAAACACGCTTCGCTCCGTCGCCGACGGGCAATCTTCATGTCGGCAATATCCGCACCGCGCTTCATAACTGGATGTTCGCCCAAAAAGAGGGCGGCACATTTCTGTTGCGGCTCGATGATACTGACGCCGAGCGGTCGAAGGAAGAATATGTCGACGCGATCCGAGCGGATCTGGCGTGGCTGGGGCTGACGGCTGACGAAGAACAACGGCAATCGGCGCGCTTTGACCGTTATGAAGAGCATCTGGCGAAGCTCAAGGCCGACGGGCGGGTCTATCCAGCCTATGAGACCGCACAGGAACTCGACCTGAAGCGCAAGATTCAGCTGGGCCGGGGCAAGCCGCCGATCTACGATCGCGCCGCACTCGATCTGACAGCGGAACAGGTTGCGGCCTATGAAGCCGAAGGGCGCAAGCCGCACTGGCGCTTCAAACTTGATCACGAAACGCCGATCACCTGGACCGACTTGATAAGGGGCGACCAGAATTTCGATCCCGCGCTGCTGTCCGATCCGGTCATCCTGCGCGAAGACGGTAGCTGGCTCTATATGCTGCCCTCGGCGATCGACGATATCGAGATGGGAATTACCCATGTTGTGCGCGGGGAGGACCATGTTGCCAATACCGCGGTGCAAATTCAGATGTTCCACGCGCTCGGCGCGCAAGCCCCTGAAT
>NZ_JBATHY010000014.1:0-4844 GCF_049667325.1 Parasphingorhabdus sp.
CCTGAAAAGGATGGTTGCCTAAACGCGCGATTCTCGGCAGGAAGCGGCGCTTACAAGAAGGAACTCTCATGCATATTGCGGTGCTTGCCGGCGACGGCATTGGTCAGGAAATCATGGTCGAGGCGCTGCGCGTGTTGGAGGCTATGGACTTTCCTGATTTGCAATTGAGCCACGCCGATGTCGGCGGGATCGCCTATCGCAATCATGGCCATCCCTTGCCGTCCGAAACGGTTGCGTTGGCAAAATCTGCCGATGCCGTGTTGTTCGGAGCGGTAGGTGATCCATCGTGCGACAATCTGGAACGCCATTTACGTCCGGAACAAGCAGTGCTCGGCCTGCGCAAGGAAATGCAGACCTTCGCCAATCTGCGGCCCGCTAAAATGTTTCCGGGGATGGAGGATGCTTCCGGACTCAAGCCGGAAATCGCTCGCACCATCGATATTGTCATCGTCCGCGAACTGAACGGCGATGTCTATTTCGGCGAAAAGGGCATGCGCAAAACCGCGGACGGCCTGCGCGAGGGCTATGACGTCATGTCCTACAACGAGAGCGAAGTCCGGCGCATCGCCCATGTCGCTTTCAAGACCGCATTGGGGCGCGGCAAGCGCCTGTGTTCGGTCGACAAGGCCAATGTGCTGGAAACATCGCAATTGTGGCGGGACGTGATGATCGAGGTTTCCGCGGAATATCCCGATGTCGAGCTCAGCCACATGTATGTCGACAATGCCGCGATGCAGCTGGTGCGCAATCCCGGTCAGTTTGACGTGGTTGTTACGGGAAATCTGTTCGGTGACATACTCTCCGACCAGGCGAGCATGTGCGTCGGGTCGATCGGCCTCCTCGCATCGGCTTCGCTGGGAGAAGGCCCCAAGGGTCTTTACGAACCGATCCACGGCAGCGCGCCGGATATCGCCGGGCAGGGGATTGCCAATCCCTCGGCGATGATATTGTCTGCCGCGATGATGTTGCGACACAGTTTCGGCATGGACGCCGAGGCGGTCCGGATCGAAGCGGCGGTTGCAGCCGTGCTCGAACAGGGTGTTCTCGGTCATGATCTGGGTGGTGATGCTTCAACCAGCGAGATCGGCGATGCGATTGTCGCGCAGCTGAGATGAGTGAGCCACAATATTCTCGGGAAGAACTGAGAAGCGCTGCCGCGCGCATCTATCAGGAAATGCCTCCAACGCCGCAATATGCGTGGCCGTTGCTCCAGAACAGGTTCGGCGCAGAAATCTGGCTGAAGCACGAAAACCATACGCCGACCGGAGCGTTTAAAGTTCGCGGCGGTATCACCTATATGGACTGGCTGGTTCGCGAGCATCCGGAGGCATCCGGGATCGTCACGGCAACCCGCGGCAACCATGGTCAGGCGCAAGCGCGTGCCGCCCGGAATGGGGGCCTTCAGGCGGTTATCGTCGTGCCTCGCGGGAACTCGCTCGAAAAAAACACCGCGATGCGCGGGTTCGGGGCCGAGCTCATCGAATATGGTCAGGACTATAATGAAGCGGCCGAATATGCCGGCCAACTTGCCGCCGAGCGCAACCTGAAACTCGTTTCGGCATTCCATCCGGCAATCGTGCAGGGTGTGGCAAGCTACGGTCTTGAACTGTTTGACGCGGCGGGTGCGCTCGACGCGGTCTATGTTCCGATTGGCAATGGATCAGGCGTCTGTGGGACGATTGCCGCACGCGATGCACTGGGATTGGCAACCAAGGTGATCGGCGTTGTTTCCGATCGGGCGCCAGCGGCAAAACTGGGCTTTGAAGCGGGACAAATTGCCTCTGCCGGAAAGGCCAATACTTTCGCCGACGGGGTCGCCGTTCGTACCCCAGACACAGAAGCTTTCGAGATGTACTCCAAGGGTGTCGATCATATCGTCATGGTTGACGACGACGCCATTGCCGACGCGATCCGGATCATTTGGCAAGATACCCACAATCTCGCTGAAGGCGCGGGAGCAGTGGCGCTTGCAGGATTGATTGCGGAGAATGCACAGATTAAGGGCCAGCGGGTTGCGGCAATATTGACCGGCGGGAACATTGACCAGTCGATGGTTGCTGCTGTTCTGGCAGGACAAACCCCGCTAAGCTAAAACCAGACCAGAATCGGAAGCGATGGAATGAAACGAAATACCGGCCAAAACCGCGAGATCACGAAAAATTGGCGTCCTGCCACCCAGGCGATCCGTAGCGGTACGATGCGCAGCGAATTTGGCGAGACCTCCGAAGCTTTGTTCCTGACATCAGGCTATAGTTACGAGTGCGCCGAGGATGCCGCTGCGCGCTTCGCCGGTGAGCAGGACGGCATGACCTACAGCCGTCTGCAAAACCCGACGGTGCAGATGCTGGAAGAACGGATTGCCATGATGGAAGGCGCGGAAGCCTGCCGGGCCACGGCATCCGGGATGGCCGCGATGACGGCGTCCTTGCTCTGCCAGCTGGAAGCGGGCGACCATGTCGTGGCCAGCCGCGCCCTGTTCGGATCCTGCCGCTGGCTGACCGACACGCTGCTCCCCAAATTCGGCATTGAAACGACCGTGGTTGACGGGCGCGAGATTGAAAACTGGGAACAGGCCATCACGCCGAAGACCAAAGTATTTTTCTTCGAAACGCCAGCCAATCCAACCATGGATGTGATTGATATCCGGACCGTCTGCGATCTCGCACGAGCCAAAGGCATCACCAGCGTGGTCGACAATGCGTTCGCTACCAACATGCTCCAGCGGCCAATGGAATTTGGCGCCGACGTCGTCGCCTATAGCGCCACCAAGATGATGGACGGGCAGGGTCGCGTGCTGGCCGGTGCGGTCTGCGGCACCGAGGAATTTGTCGAGGAAACATTGCTCGCATTTATTCGCAACACGGGACCCACTCTGAGCGCGTTCAACGCATGGGTTGTGCTCAAGGGCCTGGAGACGCTCGACCTGCGCATCCGTCGGCAGAGCGATAATGCGCTCGAAGTCGGCAAGTTTCTCGAGCAGCGGGTAGAGAAAATTCTGCACCCGGGGCTGCCCAGCCATCCGCAGCACAATCTGGCGATGAGCCAGATGGAAGCCGCCGGACCGATCTTCTCGCTCTATGTCGGCGGCGGTCGCAAGCGCGCGCATGGCCTGCTCAACGGGTTGAACCTGATCGATATTTCCAACAATATCGGGGATAGCCGTTCGCTGATGTGCCACCCGTCATCGACCACCCATCACGGGCTGGGGGAGGACGCCAGACTGGAGATCGGGATCACCGAAGACATGCTCCGGATCAATGTCGGACTCGAAGATCCGATCGATTTGATCAAAGACCTGGATCAGGCCCTTTCGTCGGTCGGGCTTTGACACTATAACATGTTGATGGAATCATTCTTCCCGTTTGCCGAAACCACCGACGGGGTCACCGTCCGCGTTTCCGTGACCTTCCTGCCCGAACAATCCGATATCGACAGCAAGCGCTGGTTCTGGGCCTATCATGTCCGGATCGAGAATCATCGCGATACGGCGGTGCAATTGCTGACCCGGCACTGGCGCATCAACGACGAGCGCGGTGGTCTGCAAATGGTCGACGGCGACGGAGTGGTGGGCGAACAGCCGATCATCCAGCCGGGCAAGGCGCATGATTATGTCTCGGGTTGTCCGCTCAATACCCCCCGTGGGTCGATGGAAGGCCATTTTGTCATGGTCGGCAGCACGCCGCCGGCCTTTGAGGTCCGTATTCCCCGTTTTCTTTTAACCGAACCGACGGTTGAACAATGAAGCGCACCCATTTGCCATTGAACGGGCTGCGCGTGCTCGATGCCGCCGCGCGGCACCTCAGTTTTACCAAAGCTGCTGACGAACTCGCAGTAACCCCCGCTGCGGTCGGACAACAAATCCGGGCACTGGAGGACATGCTGGGAGTGGTGATGTTCCGCCGCACACCGAAAGGCCTTGAACTGACCGATGAAGCATCGGCCGGACTGGATGCGTTGCGTTCCGGCTTTCTGCAGTTTGAAGAGGCGGTGCGCGCGATGCAATCTGGCCAGTCCTCGCACAAGCTGACGATTGCCGCGCCGCGTGATTTTACCCAGAAATGGCTGAACGAAAGACTGTCCGCATTTTCCGCTAACCACCCGGACACCAGTTTCGCATTGGTCGCGGCGGATGATGAGATTGATTTTACCGAAGCCAATCTGGACGTCGCAATCTGGCTTGGCGACGGGCCGGGCCAGCATGAAGGCAAGATGCTCGGCGATACCGTATTCGTGAAGGTTGCTGCTCCGGGTATCAAGGGCGGCAACAAGATTGACTGGCCCGGCTGTCCGATTTCCGAAGGCGAGGAAACATTGATGCGGGTCGCCGATGGCGGTCTTGCCATCGAAGCGGCGACCAACGGTTTCGGCTATGCATGGGTCCCCAAAATGCTGGTCCAGCGCGATCTGGCGGCTGGCCGGGTGGAGCTTATCGGCGAAGACAGCGTGTCGTCACGCGGCTACTGGCTGATGGCGCCGCTCCCGCAATGGCGGCAGCAGAAAGTGAAAGCATTGGTCGAGGCTTTGGCCGGAGCATAGCTTGCACGCTCCCCCATTCCGGCCTAGTGAATAGGTCGGGATTAGGGGATTTTGATGATTAGAGTTTTGTTTTTTCTGACCGCTGCGCTTTTCTTTGCGGGGAGCAGCATCGAGGCAAAAAAAGTCGCTCTAATCATCGGCAATGCCGAATATCAAAACACCAGTCCTCTGGAAAATGCCGACAATGATGCAAATCTTGTGGCTGAAGCCGCCAAAAAGGCAGGCTTTGACGAAGTCATCGTCGCTCTGGACCAGACTGTTGACGATTTTCGCCAGACATTGCGTCGTTTTCGCGAACAGGCCGATGG
>NZ_JBATHY010000015.1:0-3322 GCF_049667325.1 Parasphingorhabdus sp.
CGGCAAGGCACTGCTCGGTTTTGTCATGGAGCGGATGGACGAACGGCTGAAGCGCAAGGCCGAACGCGAGGTCAAGCGCAAGACAGCGACATCGGGCCGCAAGGTCCGCCTGCCCGGCAAGCTGACCGATTGTTCGATCGGCGATCCGGAAGGCACCGAATTGTTCATTGTCGAGGGCGACAGCGCTGGCGGTTCCGCAAAACAGGCGCGGGAACGCAAAACCCAGGCGATCCTGCCGATCCGTGGTAAAATCCTTAATGTTGCATCCGCCAATAACGCCAAGATCATGGGCAACAGCGAGATTGCCGATCTCATCCTCGCGCTCGGCTGCGGCACGCGCAAGGATTGCGATCCCGACAATCTGCGCTACGAACGGGTGATCATCATGACCGACGCCGATGTCGACGGCGCCCATATCGCGACCCTGCTGATGACCTTTTTCTTTCAGGAAATGCCCGAACTGGTTCGCCAGGGGCATCTCTATCTCGCCCGCCCGCCGCTCTATCGGATTAGCTCAGGCGGCAAGAGCCATTATGCCCAGGATGACGCGGCACGCAAAAAAATTGAAAATGGCCCATTCAAGGGCAAGAAGGTCGATGTCAGCCGGTTCAAGGGCCTCGGCGAAATGAACCCGTCCCAGCTGCGGGAAACCACGATGGACCCGAACACGCGCTCGCTGTTCAAGGTGACGCTGCCGCAGGAATATGAGCAGCGCGCGGGCGTCAAGGATCTGGTCGATCGCCTGATGGGCAAGAACCCCGAGCATCGCTTCAACTTCATCCAGCAAAATGCCGCCAGCCTTGATGAAGAGGTTATCGACGCCTAAGCCGGAAGCAGGTTTCGGGAGATTTCGGTGCGGTTTCTACATATTTTCGCTCTGGTACTGTTGTTCTGCTCGGGCTCATTGATACCGACACAGGCTGATGCACAGACCGAGGCCACCGTCTCCCAGCAGCTTTCGCAGCGCGCCAATGATGTGCTCCGCCTGTTTCGGGGAGAAGCGATAGAAGACCAGGTTTTCGACGAGAATTTCCGCAATGCGGTGCCTCCTGCACAGTTTCGCGCGATCGTCCAGCAAGTTGTGACCCAGCACGGCCACCCGCTTCAAATCGCGTCCATCACTCCCCGCAATGCCAATTCGGCGATCATCAAGCTGCGCTTTGAAAAGTCGATCGGCACGATCAATATCGACCTTGAAAATGCCTCTCCCCACCGGGTCTCCGGCCTTCTCCTGACCGGTTTTGAAGCCGGAGGTGACTCGCTCGATGAAGTGATAGCGGCGATTGACGCATTGCCGGGGCGCCAGGGCATGCTGGTGCAGCAGCTGGATGGTGATGGCCATTCTCCGCTGGCTGCACTCGATCTCGACGGACGCTATGCCATCGCCTCGAGCTTCAAGCTCTACATCCTGGCCGCGCTCGACCGGGCTGTCCGCGCGGGCGAACGCAAATGGTCCGATGTCGTGCGACTGGGGCCGAAATCCCATCCCTCGGGGATAAGCCAGAACTGGCCAGACGGGTCACCGGTCACGCTCCACTCGCTCGCAACGCTGATGATCTCGATCAGCGACAATAGCGCTACTGACACATTGATCAGGGTTCTTGGACAGAACAGTTTGTCCAAGATTGTCAGAACCACTGGTCATCATAATCCGGACGAACTGCGCCCGTTTCTGATGACACGTCAGGCGTCCGCGCTGAAAATGCCTGAGCATGCCACCCGGAGAGACGCGTTTCTCGCGGCCAATCCGAAAGCGCGTGAAAGACTGTTGACCGAATATGATCCCGCGCTGACGCTCGACAGTATTGACCCGCGCATCCTGACCAGCGCGCCCAATTTCATCGATCAGCTGGAATGGTTTGCGAGACCAGCGGATATCGCGAGACTACTCGCCTATCTGCACCGGAACGCCAGCGATGAGACCCGGGCAATCCTGGCGATCAATCCCGGCATCGGTCAGGATGCGGCCCTGAAATGGAGCTATTTCGGCTATAAAGGTGGATCGGAACCCGGGGTGTTAGCCTATAATTTCCTGCTGCGGTCTCGATCGGACAGAAACTATGCCGTCACAATCAACTGGAACAATGAAGAACAATCGCTTCAAGAGAGCGAGTTGCATGCGCTGACGACACGGTTGGTCAACCTGCTCGCGGAACAATGAGCAACGAGGGAACAAATCGCTTCGATTATTCGGCAGCGCTTACATCATAAGTGATGACATATTCGCTGCTATCGCCATCCATCGTCTGCGTATAGGTGCCAGGCGTTGCGCTAACCACAACCGTGCCAATCGTATCATGGCCACCGATCATGTCATGCTCCATCACCTTGAAAACCACCGGATCACTCAGTTCAAATGTCTCGTTGATCACCCAATTGTCGCCCTTGTTAAAGCGTTGGTTCTTGCTACCGGCATCCGGGAAACGTTCGCCATTGTTAAAACGAAGATACACATCATCGGCGCCAATCCCCAGACGTCCGGTCAAATCCACATTCTGGATCGAGACGTTGGAGATTTTGATGGTTATACCAGATCTCACAACTGCAGTTCCACTTGGTTTTGCAAGCGTTACGGGTGATGCCAGAAGCGCAGAAATTCTCGCCGCTGCCAAAGGCGCATTTTCGCCGCTCGGGAACAGTGACAAATAGGTGCTGAACGCGCTGACGCTATCGGTGGCTAGCGCCCCGCGCCAGGTAATGCCCTCCAGTTCGGCCTGATTGACACCGGCGGAGGCAGCCGCGCCGGGCGCTGCCGCCTGGACAGGCGTTCGCGGCGCCAGATAAACAGGCGTGCCGGTAATGCTTGCGCTGATGAACGGCCGCTGCTTGCCGCCGGTGGCTTTCAGGACATCGTCACGCACCGAGCCGCCGAGCAATTGCAACGGCAAATCGGCTTCCGGCAGACGCGCGGCCAGAGAGACTGCAAAAGGGGAATTGGCCCCGTCGCCATCACTGGCAGTCTGTCCTGGCGCCGCCGCATAAATCACCAGAACATCGTCGACATCGATACCGGCAAGGCCGCGAGCAACCGCTCGCGAACCGGCGCGCCAGCTGTTGGCAAAGGGATTGTTGCGGCACGCGTCGAGCACCACCACGCGGACCTGAGCGCCAGAGACGGTTTCCATCAGGCGGTTAAGGTTGATCGTTTCAAACGGCAGATCAAAGCTGGAATTCAATTCCGCATCGGTGGGAACGAGCCAGTTTTCACCCTGCCCTTCCAGGCCGTGACCGGCATAATAGACCAGCGCGACATCGGCGCCATTGGCCTGTTCCCGAAAGCGCCGCAGGGTCTGCCGGAAATCGTCAACAGTCTGGTCCAGAG
>NZ_JBATHY010000016.1:0-4279 GCF_049667325.1 Parasphingorhabdus sp.
TCCCAGCGGCTGGATATCGCGGTGGCCAGACGTCCGATACTGTCGCCATCGGTCAGATCGAGCGGAGCAATGGTTGCATTGCCACCGGCCTCGTGGATTTGCTCCTCGATCTTTTCCAGGTCGTCCGCGCTGCGCGCGGTAATCACGACATGGGCGCCTTCCTTGGCCAATGCCAAAGCCGTCGCCGCACCGATGCCGCGGCTTGCGCCGGTTACGAGCGCCAGTTGACCTTCAAATTTCATTGTCAGTTCGCCGTTTGTTTCAGACGCGGCAAATCGCCAGACGGCTCATCGTCGCGACCCGATTGGGATGAATCCATGCGTTCGTTGAGCATGGAAAGCTGGTCCGGTTCTTCCTCGCCATCGCGGTCGGTGAGAACGGTTGGATAGGCACCGGTAAAACAGGCATCACAATATTGCGGCTGGATATCATGACGGGTTTCTTCACCCGTTGCGCGGTAGAGGCCATCAATGGAAACGAAAGCCAGGCTGTCCGCCTGAATGAATTCCCGCATTTCCTCGACGGATTTCTGGGCCGCGAGCAGCTTTTCCCGCTTGGGCGTGTTCACACCGTAGAAGCAGCTGTGCATCGTCGGCGGGCTGGCGATCCGCATATGGACTTCCGCGGCGCCCGCTTCGCGCATCATCTGGACAATTTTCAGGCTGGTCGTCCCGCGCACGATCGAATCGTCGACCAGCACGATTTTCTTGCCATTGACCAGCGGGCGGTTGGCGTTGTGCTTGAGCTTGACGCCGAGATGCCGGACACCGTCGCTTGGCTGGATGAACGTCCGACCGACATAATGCGACCGGATGATACCCAGTTCAAAGGGGATTCCCGATTGTTCTGAAAAGCCGAGTGCCGCCGGTGTGCCACTGTCCGGGACCGGGATGACATAATCTGCAGAGACCGGGCTCTCGATTGCCAGCTGCGCGCCGATTCCCTTGCGCACGCTGTAAACCGAACTGCCGTCGACGATCGAATCGGGGCGGGAAAAATAGACATGCTCGAAAATACAGGGCCGGGCCTGGGCGTTGGCGAAGGGATGATGGGAACGCAGTTCGCCGTTGGCGACCACGATAAGCTCGCCGGGCTCCACGCTGCGGACATATTCTGCACCGACCAGATCGAGCGCAACGGTTTCTGACGCAAAAACATAGGCTTCGCCGATGCGTCCCATGACCAGCGGGCGGATGCCCAGCGGATCGCGGCAGGCAATCATGCCTTCGGCGGTCATGCAGATCAGCGAATAGGCGCCTTCGACCTGTTTCAGCGCGTCGATAAACTTGTCGAGCAATGTGCGATATTTCGAGGTCGCAACCAGATGGATGATAACCTCGGTATCGCTGGTTGACTGGAAAATCGAACCATGGCGCACCAGTTCGTCTCGCAATGCCAAAGCATTGGAAATATTGCCATTATGGGCAATAGCGAAGCCGCCGGAAGCAAGGTCCGCCTCGAGTGGCTGGATATTCCGTAACGTGCCTGCGCCGGTGGTCGAATAGCGGACATGGCCGCAGGCCGAATCGCCGCGCAGCCGATGGATGATTTCTTCGCTGTCGAAATTGCCAGCAACCGGGCCAAGCGCGCGATGGCTGTAAAATTCCTTGCCATTCCGGCAGGTGATGCCCGCCGCTTCCTGACCGCGATGCTGAAGTGCATGCAGGCCGAGCGCGACCATCGCGGCCGCGTCCTCGATACCAGCTATGCCAAAAACGCCGCACTCTTCCCGCAGCTTGTCATCTTCAAACGGGTGGGTTGTCAGCATATCTCACCTGGCTGCTAAAAGGTCGGGCGCGGGATGTCAGGCATATAGGTTTGAAACTGGGCTTTGTCTGCCCCCAATGTCATAAAATCATCATATCGGGTTGATGGGCAGAAAGCTTCGGGAGCAATAGCGCCATTAGCCGTTGCGCATATCCCGATCGGGTCTTAATTCACGGCTATGACCGATAGAGAAAATGATCCCGAAACCGGAACTATATTACAGCCGAAATATGATTCGAATGGCCTGATCACAGCGGTTGTCACCGATGTTTCGTCAGGAGATATATTGATGCTGGCGTTTATGAATGCCGAAGCGTTGCAACTGACGCAGGATAGCGGCGTCGCCCATTTCTATTCCCGTAGTCGCCAATGCCTTTGGAAAAAGGGCGAGACCTCGGGCAATATATTGTCGGTGACCGAGATGCGGATTGATTGCGACCAGGACGCCCTGTGGATCAAGGCCATGCCGGCGGGGCCGGCTTGTCATACCGGCCAGACAAGCTGCTTCTATCGCAAAATCGTCGCCGGGAAGCTGGAGCCGGTCACGTGAACCGCATCATAGTGCTGTTTCTTGCACTTTTGCTGGCTGGCTGTGGCCTGGCGCAATCCGATCCTGAAATAACCGACGTGGAGATATCTTCGCTGGAACAGGCTGCGATTGATGCCGGCGTAATACCCGATGTCCGCAACGTCACCCTCTCTGGCGCGTTTGAACGGCAAAGCGATCTTGGAACGGACAGTTTTTGCGCGGTGGGCAATGACGAAAATGGCTATCAGGTCGGGATGATCGCGGTGTTCGGGCCGGACAGCAAATGCGAGGGTCTGGGCGAGGCCGAGCGCGATGGCGAGAACGTCCGGATAACTCTCGACAGCGAAGAAAAATGCAGCTTTACCGCGCGGTTTGACGGCGTTGAACTGAAACTGCCAGGTGGTCTACCAGAGAGCTGCGCAAGCTATTGCAGCCCGCGCGCGGGTTTTGCCGGAGTCAGCTTCTATCTGATCGGGGAGGGGGATGCGGTGGCCCGTTCCACCAGTGGCCGTGATTTCGACAATTTGTGCCCCGCTCCTTAGTCTTGACGTTTACGTTAGCGTAAGCTATGAAGCGGGCATGTCGCAATCGCCAAATCATGCTGAAATTGATACGCCCGACCTGAAAAACCGGGAGGCCTATACCATATCCGACTTGTCGGAAGAATTTGGCGTAACCGCCCGGGCCCTGCGATTTTATGAAGACGAGGGGCTAATTGCCCCGCACCGCAAGGGACTCTCGCGCATATATACCAAACGTGACCGGGCGCGGCTTGCCTGGATCATGCGGGCAAAAAATGTTGGTTTCAGCCTGGTCGAAATTCGCGAGATGATCGATCTTTATGACGTTGGTGACGGGCGCAAAACACAGATGCAGGTCACCGTCGAAAAATGTCAGGAAAAGGTCGATACGCTGAAGAAGCAGCGCGCCGACATCGACAGTTCGATCAAGGAACTGACCGGTTTTATAAGGACTGTGCAAGACGCCATGGCGGACGCAAAAGCACAGCGTCGATAGAGGATAGACGCCGGTACCATCCGGCAGCCCCATTTGAGCAGAAAGTATTATATCATGCCCAGTTACACCGCACCGATCGGCGAAGTCCGGTTCATTCTCAACGAAGTTCTCAATCTGGAAAAATATACCAATATCTCCGGCTTTGAAAATGCGACGCCGGAAATGGTCGATGCTATCCTGACCGAAGCCGGAAAATTTTCGACGGAAGTTCTCCACCCGCTCAATCAATCCGGCGACGAGGAGGGATGCACCCGCCATGAAGATGGCTCGGTAACTACGCCGAAGGGTTTCAAGGAAGCTTATCAGCAGCTTGCAGACGGTGGCTGGACGACATTGTCGGCGCCCGAAGAATTTGGTGGTCAGGGATTGCCACGTGTGGTCGGCAATGCCGTCATGGAATTCATGGTTTCGGCCAATCAGGCGCTGGAAATGTACACCGGCCTGACCCAGGGCGCTATTGCATCGATCCTCACCGAAGGTAGCGAAGAGCAAAAGCAAACCTACGCGACCCAGATGATTTCCGGCAAATGGACCGGGACAATGAACCTGACCGAAGCGCATTGTGGAACAGATCTGGGGCTGATCCGGACCAAGGCTGAACCTATGCCCGGTGGCAGCTACGCGATCACCGGCCAGAAGATTTTCATCTCTGCCGGCGAGCACGACATGGCTGAAAATATCATTCACCTTGTACTGGCGAAGACTCCGGATGCACCGGATAGTTCCAAGGGCATCTCGCTCTTCATCGTACCAAAATTTCTGGTCAATGATGACGGATCGCTGGGCGAGCGCAATGGCGTGAGCTGTGGATCGATTGAAGAAAAAATGGGCATTCACGGCAATTCGACCTGTGTGATGAATTATGACGGCGCGACCGGCTATATGGTTGGCGAAGAGAATAAAGGGCTGCGCGCCATGTTCATCATGATGAACGCTGCGCGTCTCGGCGTTGGCTTGCAGGGTCTG
>NZ_JBATHY010000017.1:0-11804 GCF_049667325.1 Parasphingorhabdus sp.
CCCAACAATGAAAAACCGGCAACATCCGCTTTCTGGATATTGCCGGCTTATCATCAATCAGCTTATCGTGAAAAACCTAGAACGGAACGTCGTCGTCGAGGTCGCTGTCAAAAGCGCCGCCGCCCTGACCACCGCCGGAACCGCCCGAGCCACCACCGGTCTGGCCCCAGCTGTCATTGCCGCCACCACCGCCGCCTGACTATGCGCCGCCGCCTTGACCTCCGCCCCAACCGTCATTGGAACCGCCACCCTGACCGCCGCCGCCCGGCTTGCCATCGAGCATTTCCATTTTTGCGTCAAAGCCCTGCAACACGACATCGGTCGAATAGCGGTCGTTGCCGGACTGGTCCTGCCATTTGCGGGTTTGCAGCTTGCCTTCGAGATAGACTTTGCTGCCCTTGCGGAGATATTTTTCGGCGACGCCGGCAAGGCCTTCGTTATAGATCGAGATATTGTGCCACTCGGTCTTTTCCTTGCGCTCGCCGGTCGATTTGTCTTTCCAGCTTTCCGACGTGGCGACGCTGAAATTGCAGACTTTACCGCCATTGGCGAAGGTGCGCACTTCCGGATCCTTGCCCAGATTGCCTACGATGATGACTTTGTTGATGCCGCCGGCCATTTCAAATTCCCCAAAAAATATATGTGATTATCGATTCTTGGAGACTCTATAGACCGAGGGCGACGGCACTCCAATATGTAATACCGGCTGCGACATATGCGAGCGCAAAAAGATAGGCGAGCATGAAGATCGGCCACTTCCAGCCATTGGTTTCCCGGCGGGTTACGGCGATGGTCGAGATGCATTGCGGCGCAAAGACAAACCAGGCGAGAAAGGCCAAAGCGGTCGGCAGCGACCAGCGACTTTGCAGGCGCTCGGTCAGGGACTTGGCCTCCGCTTCTTCATCCGGCGCATCGATCGCATAGGTGGTGGCCAGTGCTGCCACCGCGACTTCGCGGGCGGCCATCGCAGGGATCAGGGCGAGCGCGATATCGCGATCAAAACCGACCGGCTTGACGATCGGCGCGATGACATTGGCGATCCGCCCTGCTGCGCTATAGTCGACCTGGCTCATCGCGCTGTCTTCCGGTACTTTCGGAAAAGTCAGCAGCAGCCATAAAACTACGGTCGCGGCAAAGATGATCGTGCCGGCACGGCGGAGGAAAATCCACGCGCGCTGCCACAGGCCGATCAGCACATCCTTCATCCGCGGCAGCTGATATTTCGGCATTTCCATCAGGAATCCGCTATTTGGGCCCTTGGTCACCGTCGAGCGCAGCACCAGCGCGACGATCATCGCGCCGACAATGCCGAATACATAGAGCCCGAACAGCACCAGCCCTTGCAGACCAATGCCCGGTCCGACGGTGGTCGGCGGAATGAACGCGCCGATGATGATCGCATAGACCGGAAGCCGCGCCGAGCAAGTCATCAAGGGCGCGACCAATATGGTGGTCAGCCGGTCGCCCGGATCGGAGATGCTCCGTGTCGCCATGATGCCGGGAATGGCGCAGGCAAAAGATGACAACAGCGGAATGAAGCTGCGGCCCGACAGGCCGACACTGGCCATCAGCCGGTCCATGATGAAGGCCGCGCGGGTCATATAGCCGCTGGCTTCGAGCAGCAGGATGAACAGGAACAGGATCAGGATCTGCGGCAGGAACACGACCACCGAACCGACACCGCCAATCGCGCCTTCGATAATGAAATCGCGCAGAAAACCTGCCGGCATATTGGTTTCAACGGCAGCGGCAACCCATTCGCTGGCGCTTTCGATCAAGCCAATAGGTGCCTCTGACCAGGCAAAAACGGCCTGGAACATCACGAACAGCACCGCGAACAGGATCAAAGGTCCGGCAAAAGGATGAAGGAACACTGCGTCCGCCCGTTCCGACCAGCGCCGACCAGCGGTTTCGGATATTATCACCTGATTGGCGATCAGTTTGGCCTGCTTGCGCAACCCGTGATCACGTGTCTTGCTGACCACCGGTTCCGGCGCGCTGTTTTTTTGCTGGAGACGGTTTTCCAGGGCAGCTGACAATTCTTCCAGCCCGCGCCGGCGCACCGCCACGGTCGGGACCACGGGAACGCCAAGGGCTTCGGAAAGCTTTGCCGGGTCGAGGGTCAGCCCGTCGCGTTCCGCCAGATCCATCATGTTGAGCGCGACCACGACCGGCTGGCCGAGCGCGATCACCTCCAGGGCAAAGCGCAAATGATTATCGAGATTGGCGGCGTCGAGCACGATGACAATCGCGTCGGGTTTGCGCTCTCCCTGCTGCAGGCCCATGATGACCTTGCGGGTCACTTCCTCGTCGGGACTGGTCGGGTCGAGACTGTAGCTACCGGGCAAGTCGACCAGTTCGGCAGGCCGGCCATCGGCAAAGGCAAAATGGCCGGATTTGCGCTCCACCGTCACACCGGGATAGTTGGCGATCTTCTGTCGCGCGCCGGTCAGCGCGTTGAACAGCGCGCTTTTGCCCGAGTTGGGATTGCCTGCAAGGGCAATGAGAGGAGCGGAATGGGTCATCGATCAGGCGGGGATCGTTAACGATGCCAGTTTTACAGATATCGCCTGTGCGTGCGATTTGCGGACGGCAATCATCATCCGTCCGACTTTCAGCGCAATGGGATCATTGAGACCGAACATGCCCTTGTGGAGTTTCTCCACGGAAATACCTTCATCGATGCCCAGCGCTCTTAGCCGACGGCCTTCGCTGTCGGAAATAGCGGCCCAGTCGATCGTCACGATTTCGGCAGTTTGCTTGAGTGACAGCTGGTCCAGGGTTGTGGCTATTGACATATATCTATCGCAACTCGACTTTCCTAATTGCGATTGATTATCATTATTGATTAGTCTTGGCGAGTCTTTTTACCGCATTGTGCCGCGCGCTTGATGCGGAGCCTGGCCATGCATTATCGTCGTCCGGTGGCGGCCCCCAAATCAAATGCGTCGGCAAGCCGGGTCTCACGCTCCCCGATAGCGTAACCGGCCGACAAAGCGCGCCATGCTGAACCTGTCGCCACCCCGGCCGATGACCCTGGCCTTGACCTTCTCGAACTGCATGACATTTTCGATACGGCGATCCAGAAAGGCGCGGGTATCGGCATAGCCTTCGCTTTCATCATCGAGAAAAACGCTGATCGTACTGCCGTAAACGCCCGATAACAGGGTCCGTTTGGTATAATGATTATAATCCGTCGCCGTATCTCCGGCGAGGCGCCACATCTTGTCTGCTGCGCGCCAGCCCATTTTTGCAGCCTTGCGCAAATGGGGTGGTGCAGCCAGAATCGCCAATGCACGTCGCAATCCTTCACGGTCCGATTCCAGCGCTTCCAGCCTCGCTTCGACCAGCGCCTTGATCCTCACCCGTATTTTCATCGCGGCAAGTTCTTCGGCGCTGTATTTCGCCGCCATTTGCGCATCAATTGCCTGGAACCAGGCATCGATCATATCGACCGGACCGTCGTTAAACGCGAGTCCTGCAAGATCAGGATCAACACCGGCCAGTTCCGCAGTGGCCGCCACCGCTTTCTCGTTCCAGCCGTCAAACGCGGCCTGCGCGGCCAGTCCCGGAGCGAGAAAGGCGCGCACTTCATCCAGGGTAGGATCTTCGGGAAGCGATAAGGGCATGGGAGTTCCTTTGAAATCAGAGCTATCAATATAGACAGAAATTGCTTGGTTTCAAACCATTGCATTTGGATAGCGCGTCTCTTAACTGTTCGATTAACCACTCAGACCTCTTGTTTCAGGGAATTTTATCTTGACCACATTGTTCGATCCCATTTCCGTCGGCGCCATCAAGGCCCCGAACCGCATGTTCATGGCTCCCCTAACCCGCTGCCGCGCGACGATGGAACATGTCCCCACCCCGATCATGGGGGAATATTACAGCCAGCGCGCCGGTGCAGGCCTGATAATTTCCGAAGCAACCGGGATAAGCCAGCAGGGCCTCGGCACGCCCTTTGCACCCGGTATCTGGAACGACGCGCAGACCGAAGCCTGGAAACCGGTTGTCGAGCGGGTCCATCAAGCCGGCGGCCGGATCATCTGCCAGCTGTGGCACATGGGCCGCATCGTGCATCCGGATTTTCTCGGCGGCGAAAAACCGGTTTCCGCTTCCGCGACAACCGCACCGGGCAGTGTCCGGACCTATCAGGGCAAGCGGGACTATGAAGAAGCACGACCGCTTGAAGTTTCCGAAATTCCCGCTCTTCTCGATGATTATCAAAATGCTGCAGAAAACGCCAAGAAGGCCGGCTTTGACGGGGTGCAGCTGCATAGCGCCAATGGCTATCTTATCGACCAGTTCATCCGTTCCGGCACCAATTTGCGGACCGACGAATATGGCGGACCGGTCGAGAACCGCATCCGCCTGCTCGGCGAAGTGACCCAGCGACTGGTCGATGTCTGGGGCGGTGACCGGGTCGCCGTTCGCTTGTCCCCCAATGGCGACTCCCAGGGCGCCGATGACGCGACACCGGTCGAAACGTTCACCGCAGCGGCAAAACTGCTCGACAAGATCGGCATCGCTTTTCTGGAACTGCGCGAGCCGCCCGCCCACGGAACCTATGGCAATACCGATGTTCCGCCCGTCAGTCCTGACATCCGGCCGGTGTTCAAAGGTCCGCTGGTGCTCAACAGCGATTATTTTCAAGACAATGCGGCCGCAGCATTGGCCGACAACAAGGCCGATGCGATCAGCTTTGGCCGGACGTTCATGACCAATCCCGATTTGACCGAACGGTTCCGGACCGGCGCAGAGCTCAACCCGATCGACTTCACCCCGACATGGTACAGTCAGGGACCGGAGGGATATGTCGACTATCCGACGATGGAGGAAAAGGAGGCGGTGACGGCCTGAGAGCCATTGTCGCCCGGCTAAAAGGTGCTCTGCAGTCGGCGGAACATGTCCTGGACCGCTGACTCAGCTTCGAGCTCCTGTTGTAGCCGCGCCGAGAGGCGCTGGAGACGTTGAAACAATTCTTCGCTGGCCATGATGATCTGGCGGGCTTCCTGCGGAAAGCAATCGACCATCATCTGGTCGGTGGCCGGCGCATAGCCGAGCGCCCGATCCTGGTTCCAGGCTTCCCCTTCGGACAATTCCCCGCTGTGCAGGGCCTTCTGGTTCAACAGCCATGCAATGCAGTGCATCAGTCTTGTGGTCACTTTCAGCGACTCACAGGAAAAGGAAACGGCCAGATTGCTATCGTGATTGGAATCCTCGTTGAATCGCCCCGATTCAAAATAGGACCGTGCCTCGTCGGCCAGCACCATCGCTTCGGTATAAAGCGCGTCCAGTAATTTCGGAGTCAGGAGTGATTCACGATCTGCCATTTTTGTTCCGTAGCAAAATATAACCCCCTGTGGACAGGTAATTTCGCGTTTCAGCCGGCTCGGAACACGCCTGTTCCAAACTGACACGTAGACGTTTCCGGGGTTAACTGGTGGACAGTCGTGGTTAACCTGTCACTACTCCGTGCTCTAGCCCGTGCATCAGGCAATGATGTCAGGGATGAGCTGATTCTCGAGCAGGATGATGCGGTCGCGCAGTTGCAATTTTCTCTTCTTGATTCGCGCCACCCTTAGCTGGTCGGGATTTCCTGACGCGATCAGCGCGGCAATAGCCTCGTCGAGATCGCGATGTTCGATTTTCAGCAGTTCAAGCCGGGATTGCAACTCTTCATCGCTCATACCCATTGTGGTTTAATCTCACCCCTTGCGTCGGCGCAACAATTTTGCAATCCTATCCCTATTCATGGATCATGTCGAAACCAAGACAATTAAACCATGAAGCCCGATCGCCAGCGGATTTTGGCGACTGCAGCAGGAAAGGAAGCTTTCATCCTCGTTCAATTTCAAAATCAACAGTTTTGAGGAGATCTTAATGGATAAGAATCACATGTCAGCATTGCGCAACAAGCACGAAGCGCTCGAGCGCAAGATCAATGAAGAAGAAACCCGACCACTTCCCGACACGATTCGAATCCATAGTCTCAAGAAAGAGAAGCTTCGACTGAAAGAAGAGCTGCTGGATTCAGCCTAGACCGGCGACGCTGCTCGCACTGAACCGATAGGCTAGATCAGCTCTGGCCGATTGGCTGTTATTCGATATCGCACTCACTTGGCCTTTCTGCTAGGCGAACGTCATGCCCGCAACCGACCCCTCCAGCACCAAGACCGCCCGCAGCATATTGACCGGCTTGCGGACGATCATGGCGTCGCGCGGAGATGCCCAGAAAAAATTGAACAAGGTCGTTGATACGATCGCCAAAGCAGTGAGCAGCGAGGTCTGCTCCATCTACTTGCGCCGGGATGGCGTGCTGGAGCTTTTTGCCACTCGCGGACTGAACGCAGAAGCGGTTCACGTGACAAAACTGGCGATGGGAGAAGGTCTCACCGGATATATCGCGAAAAATGTCGAGACGCTGAATCTCGACGAAGCGGCCAGCCATCCCGATTTCCAGTACCGGCCGGAAACCGGCGAAGAAAAATTTCACAGCTTTGCCGGTGTACCGATCATCCGCAACCAGCAGTCAATCGGTGTATTATGTGCCCAGCATGTCGAGCCGCGCCGCTATTCCGAAGAAGAGATCGAGGCCTTCCAGACCGCTGCGATGGTGTTGTCCGAATTGATCAGCAGTGCCGAATTTGTCGACGACAATCTTACTGAAGAGACAATCAACTTCGACGTCGGCGCCAGTCGCCTCAGCGGGTTGCAACTGGTCAAGGGCAAGGCCCGGGGCCACGCGGTATTTCACCAGCCTCGGGTGAAAATCGAGCATACAGTGGCGGAAGATACCGAGGCGGAACGGCATCGGGTCTATTCGGCATTCGACAAGATGCGCGCCCAGATCGACCAGATCACCAGCCAGGCCGAATTCGGTGTCGGCGGCGAGCATGAGGAAGTGCTCGAGACGTACAAGATGTTTGCCTATGACGAGGGCTGGAGCCGGCGCATCAACGAGGCGATCGACAGCGGCCTGACCGCGGAAGCGGCGATCGAAAGAGTGCAACAGCACACCCGTATGCGGATGCGGCAGATTGATGACCCGCTTTTGGCGGAACGCATGCACGATCTCGAAGATCTCGCCAATCGCCTGCTGCGCATCGTGTCCGGACAAATGGGGACGGCGGCAAAAATGGGGTTGCGGCAGGATACGATTTTGATCGCCCGCAATCTGGGCCCGGCGGAACTGCTCGAATATGACCGGCGGAGGCTGAAGGGTGTTGTCCTCGAGGAAGGCTCGCTGACCGCTCATGTCACGATCATCGCCCGCGCGATGGGCATCCCCATTCTCGGTCAGGTTAAAAATATCCGGCAAGTGGTGCGGGAAGACGATCTTTTGCTGCTCAACGTCGATGAAAAAGCCGTGTTCGTAAGGCCCGGCCCTTCGATGGAAGATGCATTTGAAGCGCAGCTCGAGCTCAGTCAGAAAAAGCGCGCCGTCTATTCCGAGCTGCGCGACAAGGAAGCCGTGACCAAAGACGGCGTCCGGATCACCGTCAATATCAACGCGGGATTACGGGACGATATGGCTCTGCTCAACATGACTGGCGCAGACGGCATCGGACTGTTCCGGACCGAATTTCAGTTTCTGGTCGCTGCGACCATGCCCGGCCGCACCGCCCAGACAAGATTCTACCGCGATGTGCTGGATGCGGCCGGCGACAAGCCGGTAATATTCCGCACCGTCGATATCGGTGGCGACAAGCCATTGCCCTATTTTCAGACCAGCGAGTCGAAAGAAGACAATCCGGCCATGGGATGGCGCGCTATTCGCATTGGCCTTGAACGGGATGCGCTGATGAAAGTGCAGGCCCGTGCCCTGATCGAGGCAGCCGCAGGACGAAAGCTGAATGTCATGTTCCCGATGGTCGCGGAGCCCTGGGAATTTGACGAGGCCAAGGCGGTATTTGAAAGCCAGCGCGCCTATCTGCACAGCCAGAAGAAAATGCCGCCGTCGCAGATCCGATATGGCGCGATGCTCGAAGTCCCGGCGCTGGCAGAATGCCTTGATTTGATGGCTGACCGGCTCGACTTTCTGTCGATCGGAACCAATGACCTCACACAGTTTCTCTTTGCTGCCGACCGGAGCAACCCGAGGCTGGCCGAGCGGTTTGACTGGATGAGTCCGGCGATTCTCAGATTCATGCGTCGCGCGTCAGACAATGCCGAACGATTCGGAATTCCTCTCAGCGTTTGTGGAGAAATGGGTGGCCGTCCTTTGGATGCTCTGGCGCTGCTGGGATTGGGTATTCGCAATTTGTCGATCACGCCGGCGTCGGTTGGTCCGATCAAGGCGATGGTGCGTTCGATGGATCTCGGGGAGGCCAAACTGGAGCTTGAGGCCATTTTGAAGGAAGCGCCAGCGGAACCGAGAATGCGTCTTGAACAATGGGCAAATCAGCACAACGTAGATCTGGACTGATCACTATTCAGGCAATAGGCCGCCAAAGTTTCTGCCGAATGGCCGAAATTGGTGAAATGCGGCAAATCGACTATGATAGTCATTGACTTTTGCCGCCCAAACTGGCTTTTTTCTAGGAGTATCCGGGGGCGTGCGAAATAGGGTCGCAAGATGATCCGGCCAAGGGAGTATTGAGTGGCCGAAGAAACCAAAGACGACGATAATGTCGAACCACATCTGCAAAGCACAGGCGCATTGTTGCGCCAGGCGCGCGAGCAGAAAGATTTGACGCTCGAAGAGATCGCGAAAAAGACCCGGATTCCGCAGCGCCATCTGGCGTCGCTCGAGAGCGGCGACTTCGATGCGCTTCCCGGACGAACTTACACAATCGGTTTTGCAAAATCCTTTGCTCGAACGGTCGGGCTGAGCGACGCATCCATCGGCAGCCAGTTGCGCGAGGAAATGGAAGAACAGGGTCACGGCGCATATCAACCCGAAATGAGTGGATATGCCCCGGCCAACCCCTCCAGCATTCCGCCCCGCTATCTGGCTTGGGCTGCCGCCGGCATCGGCGTGTTGGTGCTCGTGGGCTATCTGGTTTGGCGCACCGTGATCCTTAACCCCGGCGATATGACGCAGGTCGCGGACAGCGGATCGGCAACCGGGACCGAAGCTGTTTCGGGCAATAGCGAGCCCCAGAATATCGAGGACAGCGGTCCGACACCATCTAGCGAAGGAACCGTAATTCTGACCGCAACCGAAACCGTCTGGATGAAAGTTTACAATGCCGACGGCGACCGTCTGTTCGAAGACCAGATGGCGGCCGGAGATACGTTCACCGTTCCGGCCGATGCCGACAATCCCCAGATCCTGACCGGACGCCCCGATGCGTTGACCGTCACCATAGACGGTCAGGTGGTCCCGCAACTGGGCACCGCCGAGCGGACAATCAAGGATGTCGGGGTCAGTGCGGCGGCATTGCTTGCGCGCGGAGAAGCCAGCAATCCGGTGGCCAACCCGCCTACTGATTGAGCCCCTTCCAAACCGGCAAAATGACAGCAGTCGATGGAATTTGGCCGGTTTCACAAGATAATATTCTTTACTTTTCAGCATGGTATATGGTTAATATACGGTAAATTCAGCGGAGGCTTCGATGAAGATATTCGGTATCACAATCCTGCTTGCCAGTTTGCTTGCCAGCACACCGGCATCAGCGCAAAACGCAAATACGGACAAGCGCGTGGATCGGCTCGAGCAAGAGATGCGTGCGATCCAGCGCAAGGTTTTTCCCGGCGGTGCGACCCGTTACTTCGAACCCGAAATCACAGCCGATACCGGCCCTGCATCACCTAAGCCAGCAAGCACAACCTCGGCTGTCACCGATCTGATTGCCCGGGTCGATGCGCTGGAAGCCAGCCTCGCCAACCTCACCGGTCAGGTTGAGGAAAACGGATTTCGACTGAAAAAAATTGAAGATCGCTTGGCCGCGACAGGCGAGTCAACAACCAGTTCGGACAGCGCAAGCGCCAACGGATCGACACCGATAGTGACGCCAAAAGCGGCACCAGAGGCTGCTCCCGATCCCGAGCGGGTTGTCGGCGTCGCCGCGATTGTCATGCCGGATACCGGGGATTCTGCTGAAGATGCCTATATTTATGGCTACCGGCTGTGGGAAGCAAAATTCTATCCAGAAGCACAGGCACAGCTAAAAAAAATGGCAGAGGAACATTCTGGCCATCGGCGCGCCAGTTTCGCCCAGAACTTGCTCGGTCGTGCCTATCTCGACGATAGCAAGCCTGCACTAGCTTCCGTGGCCCTGTACGAGAATTATCAGAAACGGCCACGGGGCGAACGCGCACCGGACAGCCTCTATTTTCTGAGTACCGCTCTCGTGCAACTGAAAAAAAATGCTGATGCCTGCCGGGTTCTGGCGGAAATGCAGGAGGTCTATCCCGAAGTTGCGAGCGGCCGGCTTGCTGATCGGGTGGCGTCGGGCAAGACCTCCGCCAACTGCAAGTAGCCCATGAATGATGATACCGCCTCGCTCAACAACGAATTTACCGAGGCACTTCGCCGGCTGGTTCCGGCATTTGAAACAAATGACCAAAAACTCGGCCTGGCGGTTTCGGGAGGTCCCGACAGCCTAGCTCTATTATTGCTGGCATTTAACGCCTGTCCGGGCAGGATTGCCGCAGCGACCGTCGATCATGGCTTGCGCCCTGCCTCGCGGACAGAAGCGGATTTTGTCGCATCAATTTGTCGCGAACGCGGCATACCCCATGCAATTCTTCGACCGGTTGTGCCGATCCGCGGCAGTATACAGAGCGCTGCGAGGCGCGCGCGCTATGGATTGCTGAACGACTGGATGAGGGAAGGCCATATCGACTGGCTGGCAACCGCCCACCATGCCGATGATCAGCTGGAAACCATGATCATGCGAATATTGCGCGGCAGCGGTATTGACGGGATGTCGGGCATAAGGGAAAAACGTGGCAATATTGTCCGGCCTCTGCTCCACCTCCCAAAATCAGCGCTGGAAACCTATGTCGCAGGCCACGGCATCGAAGCCGTCGACGATCCGACCAATCACGACCAGGGCTTCGATCGCGTTCGTGTGCGTAACGCGCTCAAGGATCTGGAAGGGTTTGACACCAGCCTCGCCAGCCAGAGCGCGAGCGCGCTGGGTGCGGCGCGCGAGGCTATCGAATGGCATGTCGAGCAGCTTGCCGCGGAACATGTCAAAAGCACGGAAAACGGTTGCGCGCTGACCAAGGCCGACTTCCCGCACGAGATCCAGCGGCGTCTGCTGCTCAAGTGCTTGCATATTTGTGAGCCCTCTCTATCTCCCCGCGGCCATCAGATTGACCAGACGATCATCGCTCTCGAACAGGGCGAAACCATCACTCTGGGTGATATTTTATGCCGGGGCGGAGCGAAGTGGACGTTCGAGGCGGCTCCGAAGCGCCGGAATAGCTGAATCACGCGACGCTCACTCCTCCGGAAACGCTTGAATTACTCTGATCGGTAAAAACATTGGTGCCCATATTGTCATTGGCCGCAAAAGGACTATCTTTAGAGGAACAAGAAAGTCGCGGCTTGATGCCGATCTCCCGCTGCAGCAATGATTACAGGACAGATGTGCAATGAATGACGAACAGGATCCCAAAGAAAATCCCTGGATGAAGAGCATGTTCATCTGGGCTGGCGTGATCGTTGCGCTTCTGCTCACCGTCTCGATGTTCGGGGCCGGTGCCGCAACCGACGCGGGAACAGGAATCAGCTATTCTTCGTTCCGCAACAAAGTTGAAGAGGGCAGCGTGAAAAGCGTGTCCATCGCGCCGGACAAGATCACCGGCGAACTAACAAATGGCGATAAATTTTCTACCACACCCGTCGG
>NZ_JBATHY010000018.1:0-25187 GCF_049667325.1 Parasphingorhabdus sp.
AGCACGCCGTGCAGAATATCGTGCCAGAAAGCGCCGATAGAACGGTGGACATGCAACGGTTGTCCGCAATTGGCGCAATAGCGGTTGGACACAACCGCACCGCAATTGAGGCACTCCCCGCCTTCACCTCCGGTTGCCCCGAACTTCTCGTCTTCCAATGCTTTGGCGATCAGACCGCCTTCCACGGCGGTTCCCATTGCTTCCAGTTCATCTGACATAGGCCGCAGTTTTGGCCTATCCAGCCAATAAGGCAAGCGGCTTTTTGTAATCCACCCGCTATTGTGCTATATGATATATCATATCTATTTTAGGAGAGTTGATATGCGCGCCAGAAAATTGCATCTCCGCCGGAAGTCGGCTGTCAATATGCCGGATGAACCTTTTTCGGACCTCAACATCACGCCATTGATCGATGTATTGTTAGTCCTTCTGGTGATGCTGATGATTACCATCCCTGCCGTAACCCACAAAGTTTCGGTGGACTTGCCATCCGGAGCTTCCGGGACCGGCACGCCGGTGGTCAATAAACTGTTCCTCAATTCGGCCGGTACGGCAATCTGGAACGACATACCGATGGACAGCGACCGGTTGCAGACCCGGCTCGACATGATGGCCAGAGATCCCGCCAAGCCGCAGCTCCATTTCGAAACCGATGCCCGGGCCCGATATGAACGTTTTGATCAACTGGTGGCGATGATAAAGCGCGCGGGTGTTGAAGAAGTCGGTTTCGTCGGCAATCATCAATTTGCGAACTGGGACGTTCCTTGAACCGGAAACTTTTAGCCAACATCAACCTGGGCGCCAGAGATAATCTGTCGTTCACATTGGTTCGCAATCGCTACGTCTGAACCGGTCCGTTTCAGGCAATCCGCCGGCCTGACGCCCAAATCCTGAAATTTGGCCAAGCAAGAATTGATTCACCGACCACCTGCTTCTTAGTAATCTGCGCTTTTTTCCGTTCACTGGATGATGGACAATCAAAATATCCCTGACGGCAGATGACGAGCAAAATAGTTCAAGACACGCGTGTGCTGAATATTTCAGCCCTGCTGCTGGTTTCGGCCATATTCGGACTTCTTGCCTGGGGCGGGGTCAATCTGACGCGGGATGAAGGCAATATTGCTGTCGTCTGGCTGGCCAATGCCTTTCTCGTAGCGGTCATTCTCCGGTCAGAGATAAAGCATATCCCCTATTATCTCGCAGGGGCGTTTGTCTCGAACTTGGCGGTAAACCTTCTGGTGGGCGATACAGTGACCCACAGTATAACACTCGCTGCAATCAACCAGTTCGAGATGGTACTGATCTGGCTCCTGATGCGACGCTTCGGGCTAACCAGACCAGACATGCAGCAGCTTGCGGAACTTGGAAAATTCTGTCTCGCTGGCGGACTTGTGGCACCGCTGGCATCGGGGCTTCTGGCCGGAATGTTTTTTTCCGCCGGGACATGGCAGTCATTTCTGATCTCCTGGCTGCAATGGACCACCACCGATGGACTCGGCATGATTTTGCTCAGTCCGGCCGTGATGGTGGTGATTGATTTGATCAAACCAACCCAGACGCAGGGAAGCTATAGAAGCCTTTTGATCTTCAACGCCAATCGCCGGGAGTGGCTGGCGATCCAGCTATTCACGCTGGCTTCCGCCATAACGATTTTCTGGGTTCTCAGTTTTCCGGTCTTTTTCCTGGTAGCGCCACTGGTCCTGCTCAATGCGTTCAAACTGGGTACGCCCGGCACATCTGTATCCATCGTTTTGATTGCGATCGTTGTTGTCATTGCTGCGGCTTTCGAGACAGGGCCATTTTATTCCGTAGAGCTTTCGCTGACCGCCAAATTATTCATCCTGCAATTTTTTCTGCTGAGTTGTTTCGCAGTGGGAATGCCCACTTCGGCAATGCTGGCTGAGAAAGCGAAAATCCGACGCGCGCTGCGAGACCATCGCGAAGTCTCCAATTCCATGCTGGCAAACATGCATGAAGTGATTTTCCGGACAAATGGTGATCTGGAATGGGAGTTCCTCAACTCCGCATGGGAGAAACTTACCGGTCGTTCCATAAAAGATAGTTTGGGACAGAATATCGCAGACTTATTTGATATTGACGGCCTCAAGGTTCTGGAATCCCATATCGAATCTATTCGATCCGGCACCGTCAGGCGCTCCCGTTTTGAAGGCTCCTTACACCGTCAGGATGGTTCAGAAGTTGATATCGAATTGACCTTTTCGAGACTGCCCAGCGAAGATGGCAGTTTCGTCGGAATTGTCGGCAGCATCAGAGACGTGACCGAACGCAAATGGATGGAACAGAATCTGGTATCCGCCAGAGAGGGCGCCGAGAAAGCGGCTGATGCGAAGACACGCTTTCTGGCCAGCATGAGCCACGAAATCCGGACGCCGATGAACGGTGTTCTGGGGTTTGCTCAGTTGCTGATGGATAGTGATTTGCCTGCGGAACAGAAAAGTCACGCCCGGATCATACTGGAATCCGGGAACGCCATGATGCGGCTACTCAACAATATTCTCGATATTTCCAAAGTCGAGGCCGGCCAGACCAATAGCACGATCAAACCAATGTCCATGCAACATGTGCTCAAGAGTTGTGTTGGCTTGATGGCACCGATCGCCCATCAAAAGAAATTTGATCTCAAGCTGGAAATTGATCAAACCGTACCCGAACTGGTTCTCGCGGATGGTGATCATTTGCGTCAGATCATGCTCAATCTTCTGGGGAACGCAGTCAAGTTTACCAAGACCGGCGCGGTTACCGTCGCAGCCAGAGCGGACAACGCTGATGCCGGTAAAATCATCATGCACGTGATGGTCAGTGATACAGGCATCGGTATTCCCTCGGACCGGCTCGAAGCCATATTTTCACCGTTCGAACAAGCCGATACCGATACATCGCAGCGGTTCGGTGGTACTGGCTTGGGGTTGACCATCAGCAGGCAACTGGTCTCCATCATGAACGGCACTATTGAAGTCCGCAGCACGGAAGGGAAAGGAACGACGTTTCACATCCAATTTCCCGTCGGAGAACATTCTACCACATCGATCGATAAAAAGTCGCAAACGGAAAACCTGATGCCGGCCGGTTCGGGTGGTCAGATCGAAGAACCGGACGGGAGCGCTGACAACGGGAAAATTCTGGTGGCCGAAGACCATGACATCAACCAGATTCTGATTACCGAAATGATCAAGAGACTCGGCTATCAAACAGTTCTCGCGGTGAACGGTGAAGATGCGGTCGAGAAGGTGGAGGCAGCGGCCAGAGAGAACGCGCCCTTTGATCTGGTTCTTATGGACGTCCAAATGCCGGTTATGGACGGATATGAAGCGACAGAGACTATCCGGATGAACGGCCATTGCGAAGCCGAGTTGCCGATATTGGCCATCACCGCGAACGCGTATCCCGAAGATATCGACCATTGCCTGCAATCGGGAATGCAGGGGCATATTTCCAAACCGGTGATGATCGGCACCTTGCAGTCATCGCTGAAAAAGTGGATCGTAGTGGACCGGCACCATCAGCCAGAATCTCTGCAAGCAGGGATTGGCGAATAGAGAGGTACGGCGCTTGTCGAACCCCTGGCTTTCACCGGCATGGGAATGTCGAAAAAGATGCGCAATTATCCGAGCTATTGACACCAAAAATCTGTATCAGGCTCGTTATGTCAAACTCCAATGCACTTTTGGTGGCCTTGCGCCAGATCAACCGCGCGATCGATTTGCAGTCCAAAAAGCTGGAGCGGGATACCGGACAGACAACGCCGCAACTCCTGTTGTTGAAGGCGTTGGAAAAGGACGGCCGGGCAAAGCCATCGGTCATCGCCAAATCTGTCCATTTGTCCCATGCCACGGTTACGTCGATCGTCGATCGGCTGGAAAAGTCGGAAATGGTCATCCGGGAAAAAAGCGAGGACGACGGCCGATCGGTGGACATAGTTCTGACCGAAAAGGGGAGAGAGTGCGTCAAAAACGCTCCGGAAATGTTGCAGGAGGATTTTCTGGTTTCGTTATCGAAACTGGAGCCCTGGGAGCAGAATTTACTGATTTCATCTGTCCAGCGCATCGCCGTGATGATGGAAGCGAACCGGCTCGATTCCGCTCCCATTCTCGAGGTTGGCGAAATCCAGCCCTAGCCGGCTTAGGATGCGACTTCGGTCATATCCTCATCTGACGGCAAATCCCAAGGGAGGTGCCGGTCATCCAGTACGATCATGTTTTTGTCGGTAATCAATGTGCCGAGTGTTTTGTAACCCAGCAGCTGCAAAGCCGACATGGCGGGGTTTCGGGCCAGGGCCATGGTTTCATCGGACGAGAAATTAGTGAGCCCCCTGGCCAACTCCTTTCCCGATTCACTATAAATATGAATGACATCGCCTTTGACATAAGGCCCTTGAATGGACAGCACATCTTCGCGGCCGATATTCCGCCGGCCGGATTTGAAGGATTCGGCCGTGGTCTCGGTGACCACAATACTGCCTGCCATCTGCAGGCGGTCTGACAACCAGTTGGCCCAGGCGGATTCGGGCCGGTCATTGGCAAATATCTTCGTATGTGGTCTTTTGTCATTCAGGACCGACGTCACAGGCTGTTCATATTCGCCATGGGCAATCCGCGTGTCGCACCCGGCATTTTGTGCCATGTGGGCGGCTTGCATTTTTGTCAGCATCCCGCCGCTGCCCAGACTGCTTACCCCTTCGGTCACCGCGAGATAGGGAGAGACATCGGTTACTTCCTCGACCAGCCGCGCTCCGGGCTCCGAGGGGTCTCTGTCGAACAACCCCTCAACCTGTGTCAGAATGATGAGCTCGTCCGCCTGTAGCATTTGCGCGACTTTCGCGGATAGCCGGTCATTGTCGCCGACCCGGATTTCTTCCGTAGTGATTGTATCATTTTCATTGATGATGGGCATGATATTGGCATCAAGAAGCCGATCGACGGTGTTTTTTGTATTCAGGAACCGTTTGCGATCCTCGAGATCGCGCAATGTCACCAGAACCTGCGCTATTTCAAAACTATATTCATGGGCGACCTGCTTATAGGCATTGAGCAGCAACGGCATGCCGCAAGCAGCGGCAGCCTGCTTGTCCCGCAGACCGGCTGTCTCCGGCCGCTGGCCAATCATATTCAAACCCAGCGCAACAGACCCGGACGAGCATAATATGACTTTTGCACCGCCCTCCCTTAGCCGGGCGATGTCCTCCAGCAAATTGTGCATGAAAGCCCAGCGCGGCGTCAAACGTTCTGCATTGGCCAGCAGACTGGAGCCAACTTTCACAACGATTGTTTTACCTTGTACCATTTGATGCGATGCCCTTGTTGATGTACCATGGAAATAGGGATTGAACGTAGTCAGCGCAATAATTTAGCGATCAAAATATCTTATTTTGCACTAAAGCTAATAAAATGGCCATTTGCTGACTTGTTTACTTAGAATACTAAGCATATTTACAAAGCTCATTGTCACAAATAGTAAGAGATTATCTTGTCAAAAATATTACTCCTGGGATGCGGAAATATGGGCGGTGCGCTGCTAAGGGCGTGGGCCGAAAAAACCGATCATTTGTTTACCGTGGCTGATCCCGCCAAACCGGATCTGCCGGAAGGTGTATTGCAGGTGGGTTCGGTCGAGGAGCTGAGCGAGCAGTCGTTTGACTATCTCATCGTCGCACTGAAACCGCAGCTTATCGACGAGGTTCTTCCTGCCTATTTGCCCAGACTGAGCGCTACCGGCACGATAAGCTCGATCGCCGCCGGATATTCTGCCGAACGGCTTGCTGCCCAGGCACCGGGCCGGTCCGTCATCCGGATAATGCCAAACCTCCCCGCGGTCATCGGCAAGGGCGTGAGTGGTCTTTATGCGCACGGGACGGTTACCGAAACGGCATCCAGCGAGATAGAACAGCTGGCCTTGTGTTCGGGCGAAATTGTCTGGGTGGACAGCGAGGACATGCTCGATCGCCTGACAGCCGTGGCCGGAAGCGGTCCCGGTTATGTCTTCGAGATGCTGCGCGCCTATGTCGAAGCCGCAGAAGAGCTAGGTTTCAGCGAAAAAGACGCAAAAAATCTGGTGATCGGAACAATGCGGGGCGCATTGGATCTGGCGCAACAGTCCGACCGGTCGCTCGAGGAGTTGCGCAACAGCGTAACCAGCAAGGGTGGGACGACCGCCGCCGGCCTCGACGCGCTGAACGGTACAGCAATATTTTCTACCCTGATCCATGATACGCTCCTCGCCGCATACCAACGGGCCGTCGAACTTAGATAGGCGCACCGCGTCTGGAAGAACCGGCACAATCAGCGGCGCTGCTCCCATATTTGCATCATGGCCTTTTGGCGACATGGATTTTTTGCAAGCGGTGGCTTCGAACTGCCCGTCAATTTCCGATCGCAGCTGACCAGAAATCATGCCGTTCCGCTTCCGTGACGGTGACGGCACGGGCTGACCATTATCGACGATTTGGCACAAGAAACCGTAATTTCCGGCGACTGGGAGGGAACTGTTTGGTCAGTGCCGCGTAAATTATTGACATCACAAGCAGTTGGCGTCCGCCAATGCTGCAACAAGGAGAGAAACATGAATAAGGAGAGAAACATGAAATATTTCTGGAGAACACTCACCGCCGCCGCGGTTTCGGTCGCGGTTCGCACGGTTATGAAAAAGTTGCAGGACAGGTCCGAAAAAAAGCAGGCCGCTTCCGACGAAACCAATGATCCTATGGCGGCGCACCTTCAGTAGCTCGTTCACATATTGAAAAAAGGAACATAGCCAATGTTTAGCGCAGATACGCAGGTGGATCTTTTTCTGCGCTCGATTTATCTGGCTCCGCTCGCACTGCTCTGGGTCATTCTCAACGTCAGAATTGTCGGTCTGCGGTCTTTTTCCAAAATGACGGCATTTGATTTTGTCGTCACCGTGGCCGTCGGATCACTATTGGCCGGAGCGGTGACGGTCGAGAAATGGCCTGCGTTCCTGCAATCCATCGGTGCCATCAGCATGCTCCTAGCCTCCCAGTTCGCCATAGCAAAGATCCGCATCGCATTTCCGCGTGCCGTTGGAATAGCAACAAACGACCCGGTATGGTTGATGAAGGACGGTGCGTTTATCGACGAGAACCTCAAAGCCACGCGCGTTACCCGTGCCGATATCTATGGAAAATTGCGCGAGGCAAACGCCTTGAGACTATCCGAGGTCAGCGCGGTAATATTGGAATCTACAGGAGATATTTCTGTACTTCACGGCAGGCGCCCCGACCGGGACTTGCTACCCGCTCGATGACTGATCACCCAACTAGCCCTCGGTGGACATCAACCAGAGGCCGGCGATCAGAGAAGCGCTGGCCGTTCCGAACAGCAATGCCATAAGCCTTATTCTCATACCGCCGACGGGTTCGGAAGAATGCGAGTCCAGCCGGTCATAGACCCGGCAGGCCGTTCTTTGGGCCGCGTAGAAAATTACAATTCCGATCATGATGAAAAGCGTAGCAATAGCGCGGGGAAGCCACCACGGCTGGAGCGTTCCGAACAAGGCATTGAAGCCCAGCCCGATGCCGACCGCGGCCAAGCCCGTCCGGATCCATCCGGCAAAAGTGCGCTCATTGGCCATGAGCGTCCGATCTTCGGCCAGCTCCGTGCGCTCTTCCGCTCTCTCGGTCCTGTCTTCTGCCAAACCGGTGCGGTCTTCGGCAGGGTCATTGTTATTTTGTTCAGCGGTTTCGTTGTTGGGCATAGCTGTTCAACGAGCAATCGACGCTATGGTTCCCAAGGGTGAAAAACATCCGGTGCTGCATCGAGAACACCAGACACGGATCGGGGCGAAGCGGTGACCAGAAGTTCGATATCGGAAAGAAAGCAGCATCAATAAAGACGATCGGGGAACCAATGTAACCCGCAGTGCGTTGGCCTTCTGAACAATATCAAAAAGTGTCAGGAGACCATTATGAACATCTACGAGAGAATCGTGCAGGACCATGACAATCACCGGCAACTGGCTGCCCGGATCATGGAGACAGAGGGAAACAGCGAAGAGCGCAACGAGCTTTGGGAGCAATTCAAACCGGAAGCGACCGCCCATGCCAATGCCGAAGAACAAACTTTATATGCTGAACTTCTGGAAGCCCAAAAGAGCCAGGAACAGGCGCGGCATAGCGTTCATGAACATAAAGAGGCAGATGACCTGATCCAGGAGCTCGACGAGATGGACATGTCCTCGAGCGGCTGGATTCAAAAATTTGAAAAACTCAAGGACGAACTCGAACATCATATGAAAGAAGAGGAAAATGATGTCTTCGAGATCGCAAAAAAAGTTCTGAGCAGCGATTTGGCAGACGATCTCGTCGAAAAATTCGAGCAGCGCAAAAAATCGGAAATCAGTGAAATCGCCTGACTCGGGTGCGGAGTAAGGATCGCGGGCGGGTGGCGGCCGACTGCAATATAGAGCCTTTTGCAACCGTACAGGCTATGCGAAATGATCACGCGTCGACACTATAGGAGACAATAGGCCATATTTCCGGCAGGCGGCATAAATGAAGAAAATATTCGATGAATCCCGTAACTGCTGGAGAGTAGATAAAGCCGCCAGAGCTTCGGTCATCGTCGATGCCGAAAATTATTTCCGCTATTTGCGGCAGTCGATGGCAAAGGCGCGGCATCGGATAATTCTTCTCGGCTGGGACTTTGATGCCCGGGTCGAAATGCATGATACCGAGCAGAATCTGGTCGGTCCGCTGGAAATCGGACGATTTGTCGATTGGCTGGTCGATAAAAACCCGGATCTGCATATTTACATTCTGCGATGGGATACCGGGGCCATTAAATCCATGTTCCGCGGCAGGACACTCCTCACGCTGATCCGGTGGCGCTTTCATCCACGCATACATTTGAAGCTGGACCGAAAGCATCCGGTTGGCGCAGCGCAGCACCAGAAAGTCGTCGTCGTTGATGATGATACGGCATTTTGCGGCGGCATAGATATTACCGACGACCGGTGGGACACCCGTTCCCATGACGAAGAGCAACCCTGTCGCACGCCGCCCAATAACAAGGACGGCGGCCCTTGGCATGATGCCGCGATGGCGGTGCAGGGACCTGTGGCTAAAAATCTCTCCGAATTTGCGCTTGCCAGATGGTCAGTTGCCGGCGGCACTAAAATGGTGGAAGCGCAAGACAATGACTGCTGGCCGCACGAACTGAAAGCCAGGTTCGAAAATGTCGATGTCGCGATCTCGCGGACCCAGCCTGAATATGATGACAAACCAGCAATTACCGAAATCGAAAAACTCTACCTCGATCTGATCGCCAGCGCGAAACGCCACATATATGCGGAGAGCCAATATTTCGCGTCTCGCAAGATTGCGATCGCCATTGCCAAACGGCTCAAGGAAAAAAATGGCCCGGAAATTGTCATCGTCAATCCTGTCACGTCCGAAGGATGGCTGGAGCCGGTAGTGATGGATTCCAAGCGGGCACGACTTGTCAAAGCGCTCATGGACATCGATCACGAGAACAGGCTTCGTATCTTTCACGCGCTGAATGCGGCGGGGAGCCCGATATATATTCATGCCAAACTGATGATCATCGATGACCGGATCATCCGCGTCGGGTCCTCCAATATGAACAATCGATCGCTTGGGTTTGACACAGAGTGTGATTTGGCTCTCGATGCCGGTGAACCCGGAAATCCCCTCGTTCGCGAACAGATTGCCAATGTCCGCAATGATCTCCTCGCCGAGCATTTGGGGACGACGGTGGACCGGATCGAAAAAATGTTCGGGGAAACGGATTCCCTGATCGAAACCATCCAGCTTTGCCGGTCGTCTGGCACGACGTTGCGCGATTACCAACTTCCGGACTTGAATGATGCCGAAAATTTTCTCGCAGAAAATGACGTTCTGGATCCGCACAGCGCCGACGATAATTTCGCAGGTTTGAGCAGGAAAACCGGACGTGTGGCCGAGATGATACAACGGCTAAGGTCAACCCGGTCCTGATCACCGCAAGATGATCTCAGGACTGCCATAACGGCTGATAAACATCGATCGACGAATGGCCCGCTGTCACGGGCTCGCGTGGCCAGTAAAAAACCCCTGACAGCCATGGGGGACGGCTATCAGGGGTCTACTGTTTCCAGATATCAAATATCTAGACTGCCCGGGCAGAACCTTTCGGTCCGGCGAAATACCATATAATCAGTCCGATAACCGGCAGGATTATGATGAGGGCTGTCCACAGCAGTTTTGATGCGACAGATGCGCTGCTTCCCCAGACACCCAGCAGTGCCCAAATATCCAGTACCAGAATGATAAGTCCTAAGATTCCATATTCCATGATCAATTCCCTTCTTTTTTAACGAGCTTTACAAAAATTCAGACAGAGGCTTCGAGATGATCGATCAACCGACCATCCGCGCGCAATTCGCCGTTGAAACTTTGCAACATGGTTTTCGCGGTTGGCGAGAGTTCGTCATTGGCGATAGCATCGCCCACCTTGTTACGCAGATGCTCTTCGCCATCGTCCACCGCCTCGACAGCGGCTTCGTCATTGTCCTGAACTGCAGCGCTGATCGACAGGAACATGCGATGCGCCTTGGCCAGGATTGTTCCTTCATCAACAGGCTCGCCACCGAGATGGCGAATTTCGGCCTGCGCCTTGGTAACCATGCCATTTCGCGATGCTGCCCGGCGGGAGAAAAACTGCTTGAAAGTGTCGCGATCAGCGACCTCTGCAGCTTTCTCATAGCCGTCTCTCGAGTCGACCAGAGTTTCCAGAACGTCATTCAGAATGCTGATAGATTTGTCGTTTGTCATATCGTCCTCGTGATGTTGAAATTGTAATTGACCAACCTTCGAGTCCGGCAACAGTTCCAAAAAAACTTCGAAAGCTTTGCATCAACGAAGCTGCAACACAGGGAACGCACTGGATTTTGGACCGAATATTTTTTGCGCCTGTGGGGACAGTCCGCTGTCCGGTATTTGCGGATTCAGACTATGTCCAGTGCCACTGAACCGCATATCCGGTGCGGACAGCCCAACCGGCATTGCTACTGGCCAATTGTGACGAAAGAGGATAAACCCTATTTTACATTCAGATAGCAAGTAGGATCGGGAAGGGTTGCTACAACATGCCGGATGGCTTGATAACATCGATAAGCTATATAAGCACCGCGCGACCTGATTTGGCGGCTGCGGATTTTCAGAATATTCTGGATGCCGCAGTTGAGCGGAACGCGAAGCTAGACTTGACGGGTCTACTCGCTTTCAACGGACTGAATTTCATGCAAGTTCTGGAGGGCGCCCGCGACAATGTGAATTGCTGTATCCGCTTGATTGACACGGATAAACGTCACGACGGAATGGTTATATTCCGCCGGCAAGAGACAGAGTGCCGGGAATTTCCAGACTGGAGAATGGCCGGGATTCTGCTGGACGAGGAAATTTCCGATGCCAAACCCGATCTAGATGAAATCCTGGCTGGCAAGTGGGTGAAACCTGAGACGAGACAGCATTTCGAAAGCTTCAAATCCTTTGGCTCTCAAGCCGAATAGCAAGCAAAACAACTTTCTTCGCTATTGATGACTGCTCGCTAATACGCCTTTGGCTGCAATCGGGCGCGCTGGTTGCAACCAGACTGCCTTATCATTGTCGAGCGCAAGCGCGACTTTTTTGGTCGTTTTCTCGACTTTCCCGTGCTGAGCTATTCATGCCGGGTGGTCTGGAAAAGCCGCAACCCCTTCCCGGCCGCCCACTACCTCCATCATTGGCTCGATGTATTTTTTCCCGTTCAACGGTTTTACTTCTGCCTTTCGGTTCGTTCATCATGTGCGTGACCGACAAAGTGAAACCAGAATTTTTCGCGGGCAATTGGACTTTTCGGGCAAAAAATATTATGGAACTTTTTCTCCCCAACCGTGTTTTATTGTCATGAAATTTGAGAATACGAGGTCACCCTTTGCCAAATCAGGACAAAAAAGATGACGATCACGAGCAAAAACCCGTGTCGCCAGACAAGCACGCTGTCGGTTCATCCAAGAGCAGTAACGGTGTGACCATGGAGACACAACAAGCACAGGACAGGATCGGCCTGGGACTGAAGCATATGTATCAGAACGTTCTGGAGGAACCCCTACCGGACGACATGATGGCGCTTCTCGACCAGCTTGGTGGGTTTGATGACAATTCCGGAACGGATTCAGACTCTGATGAGTGAGGATAAGCCGCTTTCGGACCAGGATTTTAAAAACGAACTCGCGGAGACCCTTCCGCATCTTCGTGCGTTTGCACGGAGCTTGTCAGGAAACCCGGATACTGCCGACGATCTGGTTCAGGACACTTTGCTGAAAGCCTGGGCCGCGCGAGAGCGTTTTGTCGCGGGCAGCTCGATGCGAGCCTGGACCTTTGTTATTTTGCGAAACACCTATTTTTCACAGATGCGGCAAAACAAGTTCAAGGGCAATTATGACGAGCTGGTGGCGGAACGGATATTGTCCACACCGGCGCCGCAACAGGAACCATTGCATCTCGCCGACTTACAGCGGGCATTGATGGAATTGTCGGATGATCAGCGTGAGGCGATAATATTGGTTGGCGCTGGCGGCCATTCCTATCAGGATGCGGCCGATATCGCCGGGACCACTCTGGGTACGATGAAGAGCCGGGTTTCGCGAGCGCGTGCAACATTGCACGGAATTCTCGATGACGGACGATTTACCAAAGCATCCGAAGATAGGCGCGACTCGTCCGACACGGCGCTAGAATCGATTTTGGAAGCGGTGGACGCAGCAACGCTCTAGCTGCGGCACGCCTGGAATTCGCGCGTCACTGCGCGAAATCCGTTAAAATACGAAATAGAACACCACTACACCAAGCACCAGAACTGCCAGCGGCAAAGACCAGGCCAGCGTATGTCTGGCCATTTTCTTTGGCGTGGCCTGACGCGATTCTTCCGGTGTCAACTCGGTCATATATATTCCCTATGCATCCTGCCTTGATGGCGTGAAGAACAGCGCCTGGCTGATCGCCGCGCGAATGGCGTTGGGCTGGAACGGCTTTGTGATCAGAAATGTTGGTTCGGGACGCTCACCGGTCAAGAGCCGCTCGGGGAACGCGGTGATGAATATGACCGGCACCGTCATCTGGCCCAGAATATCCTTTACGGCATCGATACCGGAGCTTCCGTCTGCCAGCTGAATGTCCGCCAGCACCAAGTTCGGTTTTGATTTCTCGACCGCCGCAAGCGCGCCCTTATGGGTTGTGGCAGTGCCGCACACTTTATGCCCCAATCCGGTGACAATCTGTTCCAGCTCCATCGATATCAGGGCTTCGTCCTCGATAATTAAAACATCTGATCTCAGCTCGTTGTCAATTTCCAATATGGCGTCTTCCAGCAATCCGTTGATAGAGTTGGTGCCCACATCGACAATCTCCGCGACTTCATCGGTAGAAAACCCTTCCAGAGACGTCAGAAGCAAAATCTGTCGGCTGATCGGCGGAATTTTTCGAAGATGGTGCTGAACCGGATCACCTTCGTCGCGCTCCACTTCCAGGTTGGCGCTTTCCCAGATCCTGCAGAAAGCCTTGTACAACTGAACCCGCAAATTACTGCCGCCGGAAATTGTTGAGGGATCGGCTACAATGGCTTCCAGTGTAGCATTTACAAATGAATCGCCGCTACTCTGGCTGCCACTCACAGCCCGTGCATATCGACGAAGACAAGGCAGATGTGGCCGAAGTTTATCCGCTAGTGACATATAGTGCCCTCCAATTATGTCCCATATACCCAATTCGCTCCGATTGGTTCCAGCGAAATCGAAAATTTTTTGGCCTAATATTTTTAAAAGCGGGTTGGGCTGGAACCGATATATGGTTCAATGGTAGTGATAGAGTAATGTTGAAGAAACGGGGACGGCAATGGTTTCGACGAAAGCTGGCAATCTGCAACCGGACATGATTCCGTCCGGCTCGGACCCGCTCGAGCCTGAACGCCTGGCTACCCTCCACAGTTACGATATTATGGACAGCGAGCCGGAGATTGTATTTGATCGCCTTGCCCATCTGGCGGCAAATATATTCAAGGTTCCCATCGCCTCCATTTCGTTGATTGACGATGAACGTCAATGGTTCAAATCGGTGGTCGGACTCAATTTGAAACAGACAGCCCGCAAAATATCATTCTGTCGCCATATCGTCGATAGCCGTGAAGCCCTGATCGTCAAAAATGCAAGGGAAGACGAACGCTTTCGCAATAACCCTCTCGTGCTGGAAGCCCCCCACCTTTGTTTTTACGCCGGCGCCCCGCTGGTCGCCGAGAATGGGCTGGTTATCGGAACATTGTGGATCGGCGATACCCGGGCACGATCCGACTTTAGTCCATCCGACGTCGAACAGTTACAGACAATGGCCGATATCGTGATGAGCGAGCTGGAGTTGCGTCGCGAAATCAGCGCGCGCAGGCAGGCCCAGCGGCAGGCGGCGGAAGACCGGGCAAATCTCGAACTAACGCTGGCACTGAGCAACACCGCCAGTTTTGCGCTGAATCTGGTCGAGGGCAATCTTAGCTGGAGCGGCGCTTATCAGGAAGTCTGGGGGGAAGATGCCGGTGAGAAACTGGTTTCGGAACAAGCCGCATTCGAGCGCATCCACCCGGAGGACAGGGCAGATGTCAAAAAAGCTATGGCGGCGGCCGGGTTGCCGGGCAAAAGCTACGATGCCACATTCCGGATCGTGCACCCGTCCGGAAAGATCAAATGGATCCATGGCTACGGCGATTATATTGAACGGAACGGAACTGCATATCTCACCGGCCTGAACGTCGATATATCCAAGTCCGTTATCCAGCAAGAGCAGCTAAAGCTGCATACCCGGGAATTGCATCACCGGATGCGCAATCTATTCGCAACGCTACAGTCGATCATGTCTCTCACAAAAAAATCGGCGACCTCGATCGATGACTATATCGAGAGGATCCAGGGACGACTCAGAGCGTTGAACCGGGCGCAGCAGATATTGCTCGACACCAATTTCGTGACCGGATCACTGACCGCGCTGGTACAGGATCTGACACTTTCCTATCCCCGGATATATTTTGCCGGCCCGGAAATCACGCTCCCGGAAAACGCGATGGTATCAATGTCTCTGGTGCTCAACGAATTGGCGACAAACGCATCGAAATACGGCGCGCTTGCTGCGAACAAGGGAAAGATCAATGTCCACTGGTCAAAGGATGTCGTGGACGAAGAAGAATTAATCGTGCTGACATGGTCCGAAAATGGTTCATCAAAATCGATCGACGCTGTCCCCAGCTCCGGCTTTGGATCATCGCTCATCGATCATAGCGTCAACGGAAATCTGCAAGGCGAGATAGAACGCGAGTGGCGATCAGAAGGCCTGAAATGCACCATCCGCTTTCCCGTACCGGATCTCGCAGACTGACTCGATATTACTTGAGCGAAAGAATTTTTGTGATTATTGGAACCTTGTTTGCGATAGCTCGTTAATGATCTGAATCAAATGGAGGACGTGTAGAATGAAAAAGTTTTCAATAGTTGCAGTCGCAGCGGCGGCCTTGGCTCTCACAGCATGTGAAGCCAATGTCACCGAAGAAGGCGAAATGCCATCGGTTGACGTAGACGTGGCTGGCGATGCCGGCGAACTGCCAGAAATCGATATTGAAACTGCTGACGTGGAAGTGGGCACGGAAGAAGTTACAGTCGAAGTTCCAGACGTCGACGTAAAAATGCCTGCGGAAAAATAACCTCGAAAAAACCGAAAAACTGGGGCTGGGTCGTCGCGACCCGGCCCTTTTTTTTGGCTTATGAAATATTTGCGTTGATTTCGTCAGGTTGCCGGGAAATTTGACCGCGCATCTCGGGAGGGCATTTAGCGCTAGTCAAATTTCCCGGCGAAATGCAGTCCAAAACGGGGATACGTTGGACAGCTGCATTCAGAGCTCTAACTCGCGATTGCCACATTGGTTGCAAATCCGCTTGTGGATAAATGACAGAACATGCGTTGCGCATCGACAAAAGCACCATGCGTCTCTTCTGGAATTTCTAAGTTACTGAAATTCAGGAACCATGCCAGACATCGCGGTGCACTGCAGGAGGCGTCTGATAGCAAAAAAATGGTGCGCGACGCAGTCTGTAGCGAACGGGTATCGGGAGTGATTTCCCGGTTTAGCGGGAATTAACAGGGAAAATCTCACTTTTTTGGACGCTTCCTGGCTTCTAGACTGGCCATCCTACCCCAGTTTTCTGCGAGTAATGGGTCAAATTCCCCAGCAATCATAACAGGGAATTCGATATCCCATAACAGGGAAAGCTCTGACCTAATAACAGGCAACGAAAATCAGTTGCGCGGGAAAAGTTGCTGATCAGGCTGAGACCGGCTTTTGACTGAACTACGAAAAATTCTACTTGACGACGGCGCAGTCCGTCGGCATTTTCAAATCTTCTAAGGTCCAGACTCATGGTCCGCCGAAGAGCCGGCATAAATCTCTGCTGAGAAAACCAGCTTAAAAAACCAACCAAATAATTGGTCTTTTTAACCCCTTTAAACGGGAGAATTTATCATGCTGTGTTCGGCTTCAGACAAACAGAACCCCAAACTAGTTTATCGCAAAATATCTGAGTTGCGTCCTTACAATAGTAATGCGCGAACCCATTCCAAAAAACAGATTGATCAAATCGCGGAGAGCATCTCGCGCTTCGGCTTTACCAATCCGGTTTTGGTAAGCGATGATCTAGAAATCATCGCGGGCCACGGTCGGGTAAGAGCGGCTCAGCAAATTGAAATGGAGGAAGTTCCAACCATCGCCCTCTCTCATCTAACCGATGCAGAACGCCGTGCCCATGTATTGGCAGACAATAAGTTGGCGCTGAACGCTGGGTGGGATCAGGAAATTCTTGCGATAGAATTGCAATCTCTCATTGATCTTGAGTTCGACGTTGAAATCACTGGGTTCTCTGCCGCCGAGATTGATTTTACTCTAGATCTTGCGCGCGAAGCATCCTTGGACGGTAGCGATTCCGCGGAAGATCAGCTTCCCGATGCTGACGCCGTAGCCATATCACTCGCTGGCGATGTCTGGACGTTGGGTAAGCATAGATTGATTTGCGGCGATGCACGCGAACGCAGTGACTATGAATTGTTGCTTCAGGGCGAGTTTGTCGATCTAATTTTCACCGATCCACCATACAACGTCTCGATAGACGGCAATGTAACCGGCCTTGGCAAACACAAGCACCGTGAATTTGCAATGGCCGCTGGAGAGATGAATCGAGAAGAATTCGTATCCTTTCTGCAAGCATCTCTGGAACCGGCGGCCTCTGTTTGCCGCGATGGCGCCATTGATTATATCTGCATGGACTGGCGACATATTGGTGAATTATTGGAAGCCGGCGTTAAGATATTCAAAGACCATAAAAACCTCATCGTCTGGAATAAAACCAATGGCGGAATGGGAAGTTTTTACCGTTCCAAGCACGAACTGATCGCTGTGTTCAAAAAGGGCTCTGCTCCACACACTAATAATTTTGGCTTGGGAGATGCCGGCCGGTATCGGACCAATGTCTGGGATTACCCGGGTGTATCGAGCATGGGCAATGATCGTGATGAAGCGCTAGCTATGCACCCAACCGTAAAACCTGTGGCGCTTATTGCAGATGCGCTGCGCGATTGTTCGAAACGCGGCGATATCATCCTCGACTGCTTTGGCGGATCAGGTTCTACGCTTATTGCTGCAGAAACCACCGGCCGGTCCGCCCGCCTCATCGAATATGATCCGCTATATTGCGACACCATTGTGTGGCGCTGGCAGGAATATACCGGGAAATTTGCTACCCTCACTGCCGGCAATCAGACCTTTGATGAAATTGCTAGCATACGTACCCAATCACCGAAGATGGAGGTGGCACAATGAGTCAGAACGAAAAACCACAACCGAGCTAACCGATTGGCTACGGCAATCCGCCCCAAGGAACTCAGTTCAAGAAGGGACAATCTGGAAATCCCAAAGGACGACCAAAAGGGAACAAGCCGAATCCCAGAAGCAGCAGCTCGTTGCTCGATTTGAACGCTTTCCCGAAACTACTGAAAGCAGAAATGGAAAGAATGCTCGTTGTTAAAGAGAACGGCCAGGCGATTAAGATAACCGTCCTCGAAGCTGCGGTGCGCTCAATGGGAGTCTCCGCCGTAAAAGGAAGCAGGCTGGCGCAGCGTGATCTGATAAACTTGGTGAGAACAACTGAAAAGGAAAAGAACGAAATTCTCCGAGCAGAAATGGCTATAGTATCAGACTATATGGCCCATTGTGCGGTCCAAACCGAGATGGCCAAGGAAGCTGGATTGCCTGAGCCAGAATTTATTCCTCATCCAGATGATGTAATTATAAATCCTGAAACTGGTGAGATGGGTGTAAACGGCCCTGTCACACCGGAGGACAAAGCAAGATGGGATTCGATGCTCGAGAATCGTGATAACCATGCAAAAGATGTTCAATACTGTAAAGCAGAAATCATCAAAGAAACAGAACCGGAGATGCGTGATGCGTTTCTCCAACATTTGATTCATGCGCAGAAATCATTCGATATTATCAATGACAATGTGCCTAAACGTTACCAAACCGGGTTGGAATATCGCTCACGTAAAGATGGTTCTTCACAGCCCGGTGATCAAAAGAGAAAATTCTGGCCAGGAGAAAATTGACTAGCGGGCTTCTGCTTGCGGGGCTTCGCGAATGTTGGTTGACCCCAACTGGGTGAAAACCTGCCGGTCAGCTTGCGCCCCAATATCGGACGCTCGCATTGGTCCGGCCTAATGTCTTATGGCGCAGTAGCGGGCATTGCTGACACACAGGCCGGCGACACCAGAGCCAACAAAAACGACTTCAATTTCATTGGCTGGAAATGAACTCATTCAAGGGCGCTTTAAGATCCTAACTTGCCGGTTGGAAAGACTTCGAAACAAACTGCCAATGAGCAAAGACCCGATAGCAACAGCTATTGCGGTCGGGATGAGGACCGCATCAAAATTTCCATAGGCGTCGAAAGTTCGACCAAATGTAACGGGCCCGAAGGCAGCGCCAAGATACAGCACAGCCATCGCTGCGCCGAACGTCTTGTTGTAGAGCGCGGGTCCGAAAATTTTGTTGATCAGGTAAGACAGAACGTCGAATTCCACTCCGGTGCCGAAACCGGCTAGCGCAATCGCCAAAATTATCATGCTCGCGCTCAGATTTTCGCCAGACAGGACCACGAAGGCGAGCGAGAGAGAAAGAATGAGTATTGCACCAACAAGACTTGGATTAAACTTATCCAGCAGATAGCCACCGACAATGCGGCCGATGATTACAAAGACGCCGAATAAGGTTGCGGCGATGACAACGACACTGGCGCTGCCGCCGGAACTTCCCAAGACCAGTTCCATATTTGTGATGAGACCAGGCACTGCAAAGCCGATTGGCAGATAGGCGATCGCGATCGCCCAGAAACGCCAATCGGCCAGCACCTGTGCGAAAGATCCAGCTGCTATTGTAGGCTGATCTTCGATTGTCGGTGCCTCACCTGCTTCGGGTGTGCGGAACCAAATCAACACAAGCGGCAAAACAACTATTAGGGGAAGTAGTGCAAGGCCGACATAGGCGCCGCGCCAACCGAACTCTGCAATCAATCCGGCGCTGATCGGTTTCAATAATGCGCCGCCGAGACCCGTTCCAAGCAGGGTAAGCCCGAGGGCGAGACCCAGCCTTTCATGGAACCAGCTTGTGACCATTTTTGTCCATGTCAGTGGCAATGTGCCAGCGCAACAGGCCGCTGTGATTCCAACCAACAAGTATAGAAAGATAATTTGGTCCGACAGAAACGCGTGAAGAAACAGCGATATTGATGCCAATATGATCGAGCAAAGAGTAACAATCCGTACGCCAAATTTGTCAGACAATATGCTGACGATCGGCAAACTTACCAAAGTGACAATGATCGATATCAGTGAGCCGAGCTGGATGGCACCATGCGACCAGCCAAAAGTGTTGGATAGTTCGGGCGCAAGCGTTCCAACCGAATAGAGAAGGATATTGGTTCCGCTGAAAGCGACTCCCAGCATCGCGGTTAGAACTATTTTCCAGCCAGCTGAGAATTCATGCATCGCGTTTATATTCCCTCAAAAAATTCCGGCTCCATCGGTGCCAGCATGGCCTTGGCCTCATCAGACAGGTCCCCGCAAACCGTGCGCCTTTTTACAACGCGGAGTTCGTCCAGCTGCAAGCGGAACGCCGCGTAGTTCGAGCCATGAAAAATGGCTGACTGCATGGAATCATATTCTTCGACCAGGCGAAGCGAATTGGTGTCGGTGTTGATAAACCAGTCATAGCGCAGTGTTCCAGGCTCGGTGGCTGCAACATGTTGCTTCAGATCAGCTACGACCTGCCGGAGTTCACCTTCCTTTCCCGGAAGGATGTCTGATTCAACTAGGAACAAAATATTGGATGACATCGAAGTTTCTTTCGCGTGAGTGGTTTTCAAATCGAAGGGACGTCTTTTGTCATTGAGCCATTAGTCCACCATCGATCACGATTTCCGTACCGGTGATGTAGCTGGACTCATCTGATGCAAGGAACAGCATGGCATTGGCGACGTCGGCCGGCGTACCCATTCGGCCAAGCGGCGTTCTGTCAGCAAACTGAGCGCGCATTTTCAGAATCATCTCGTCCTGAGCGCCGCCTGCGGTCATTGGTTGCATGACGCCCGGGTGGATGGAATTGGCGCGAACGCCTTTGGGTCCATATTCTACTGCGGTCGCTTTTGTGAAAGCGCGAACTGCGCCCTTTGAGGCATGGTATCCGGGGTGCCCTCTTGAACCGAGAATGCCGTAAACAGATGAGACATTTATGATGGAACCGCTGCCTCTCTCAACCATTTTGGGGATGGCAGCGCGCGTGCCGTAGAATACGCTGTTGGCATTCACATCCATTAGCTGTTTCCAATTGTCTAGGCTATTTGTGTCCATCATTCCCAGATTGCTGATGCCGGCATTATTGATGAGCACGTCCAGTTTATCGAATGTTTTGCAGGTGAATTCCACCAGCGCGCTCCAGTCATCCGGTGAAGTCACATCGGCTTTGAAATACTCGACTGTTCCGCCGTTGGCGCTGATGTCCTGAGCGACCTGTTGCCCGCCTGCTTCAGAGACATCAGCGATTACAACTGCCGCCCCTTCGCGCGCAAAAATACGCGCTGCTTCCGCACCAAAGCCGCTACTGCCACCGCTGATGATGGCCACGTTGTTTTTCAATCGCATAACAGAATCCCTAATTCAAAATCTTCGCATAGGCGCGAGTTGCTCCCGCGAAAAACCGCTTAATCATGGCGCTAGCCAAGCGCAAAACCAACGATCAATTTAGCGGCTTCGATGACCATTTCGCGCTGCTCTTTTGGATCCATATAATGGGTGGCATCGAAATAATGATGCCCGGTGAAACGATCGCCCATGGCATCCTCCCACTGACGCAAATAATCAGGATGTGCCCGGTGGTCGCCTTTTTGAACGATGCTGAGGACAGGAATGGTGGTGCGCGCCATATCCTTTGGCCCATCAGCCTGACTGATGTCGGTTGCCCATTGGCTAAGCCAGGAACGCAGGCTGCTGAAACGACCCAGACCATTGCCAGCCAGATTCATCGCGCGAATTGCCTCCACGTCGCCTTTGAAATCAGAGGTTTCGGAAAACATGTAAGGATCAGCATTGGTCCGGTGCACGACAAAGGCTTCATCAGCTTCCGGTCCATATTCAGCTTCCAGCTTGGCGAGGCGCATCTTCACCCAGTCTGTAATCCGCTGCATGCGGGCGGCTTGCCCGGTTCGAATGCGGGCAACGAACTCATCGGAAAATGGCGGCCCGTTCTCAGGGTTGAACACATCCAGGGCCGGATCGGTTTTGCTGAGATCATTCTCGTCAAGCACTGACGCATCAAGGACATTGCGCAGCGTTTGTGATCTGCCCAGATGATGGCCGAACAAGACTAGCTTGTCCGCGGGCGGTAGATGCTCGGGCAGTAAGCCGCTAGGTCGGCCATCGGGCAGATGTGTTGCGGTCAGATTTTCTGCCTGCGCCTGATAAAAGCAAAGCAGCGATGCCCCGCCTGAAAAGCCGAGCAGGATAATTTTTTCATAGCCGCGCTCTTTCAGGAAACGCACCGCAGTGCCTACATCCTGCGCACAGCGTTCCATGTTCAAGGTCGCATCACTACCTAAAAAGCGCGTGGCTATTGCAAGACTGGGCAGGCCCATCGCTTTCATGGGCTCGAACATATAAAAGCCCGCGACAGGGACTGTCGGATGCGAAAAAATGGCTATTGTCTTATGCGCCGGCACGCCATCATCGGGCTCATATAGATCGACCCTGACGGTAGGATTATTGTTCACCGCTGGCGGATACACCTCGAACGGCAGACCCTTTTCTCCTGCAAGCAGGAATGATTGCATGGGGAGCGCCTTGACCGCCTTCATAGCCCTATCCCTTCAGACGGTTTTTTCTTGATATGCTCGACCAGTGCATTTGAAGGCTTGAGCGGCGAACAAGTATCGACGCTTACTGCCGTCAGTTGTCGCCTTGCCTCGGGCTTCCGCATCATATTGAACATTTTCCGGATGTCTGCAGAAGGCCCATGCAGCAACCCTTGGGGAGCATGGGAGAATATGCCCGGCGGCAGCATCGGATGGTGGTGAATGAATACCGTCTCATCATAGTCAATATTACGATGATCTGAGGGCAATTCTTCGCTTGTCAGGTCTGCGACCGCCATTTGCGGCAAGAAGGTAACGACCATCATCCTTGGCGTTTCAAACGTTGCCCATGAAGACGGGGCCAAATGAATGCGGTCAGATCCGACCGGGATGATATCACGAATGTTGATTTTGAGCGGGAAGAGATCGCCTTTCCAACCGATCAGATCGATCGGATTATTGGGATAAAAGGCAGAGGAATATTCGCCGCCATGCTTGATCCGCAATTCCCACTCGTCCTGTTCAGGCCAGCCATAATCGACGACATCGGGAACAGTGATAAGCGTTGGGTCGAATGGCACATGCCGGCCGACTTGTTCATGCTCCGCAAAATCGATCGGCAGCGCAGATTCGGTGACGTAAAACAAACCATCATCCGTGGTCGGCAAATGGCGGAAAGTTGTGCCCTTAGGCAGCAAAACATAGTCTCCGGGCTCATATTCAATCGGGCCAAATTCCGTTGCAAAAACGCCCTCGCCGCGGTGAACAAAATATAGAAGATCTCCGTCAGTATTGCGATAGGCATATGGCATGGCTTCAGCGCGCCGGCTCAGGCCTACTTGCAAATCTTCATTGGAGGCCAGGGTAGTGAAGTCTGCCCTTGCATCGGTCAGATCGTCCGTCACAAACTCGGTCGTCAGCGCGCTGCGAACGCCAAGATTGCCTTCTATCCTGATCAGCGCATTGGGCGGATTCTTGTGATAAAGCATAGCAGCAGGACCGGAAAAACCCTGCCTGCCAAAAAGCTCCTCAAACATCGTTCCTACGGTTCCTACGCGCGCCTGTCGTGTCGTTTTGCCGCGCACATGCTGTATCCAGCTCTTCTTCACCTGACCTCAACTCCTAAAACTGATTCGGGATATAGAGCGTCAGGTATGCCAAAATGGCATGAGTGTCAATTTTTGCTCATTTGGTCCTTGGTCGGCAGTCTCTTCAAAATTCCAACGGTTTCAAAAGCGCCTCCAGCCCTTCGTTGCCTGGCAAATTGATGACACAAAGGGCGTCTGCCAAGTCTTTAACCGCCGCCTTGATACGGTCGCGCAGATCGCTGCGGGGGTCTTGCTGCCAGGCGGATATGGCGCAGTCAAAAATAGCCGAAGTCAGCCAGGCTATGGCCTTTGCGCGTCGAGCAGGACCCTCTGCCTTGATATGCGGGGTCAGCAGTTCCTCCAGCATCTCACGTTGCATAGCCCGCCAGGCAGCCCTGCGGTCGGTAAAGTTCGTGGATGTCAGCCCCCGCTCCAGGCGCTTTCGGTTGACCTTGTCTGCAGAAAAGACAAGTGCCTGCTCGATTGTTCCCATAAGAGCTGCATTCTCGGGAGAAAGCCCCTCATCCAGCCTTCGCTCGATGAAGTGGCGCTGGTCCTCGACAGCGCGCCGGACATCGAGATAAATCACATCGTCCTTGGTCTCGAAATAGCGGAAAAATGTCCTGACCGAGATATCGGAATTTTCTGCAACTTGCTCGATCGTCGTGGCTGCATAGCCGCCACCTTCCTCACCGCCATTTGCTTCAAACAGTTCCGTCGCAGCCTCGATAATTAGCCGCCGTTGCCGTTCGCGACGGCGCTCGGCTGGCGACATTTGTGGGTTTTTTGGAGTCATATTGGTCGTCTTATTGCTCCATATGCCTGGCGCTGATGAATGGTTCGAGTCGGAGATATGGGAGTAAGCCATTCTGGCACCAATGCCAAACATGCACGACATATACTTAGATACACAGTGCTTGTTTTCAGTTAGCTGTTTTCGTCAAAACCAGAAAACCTGGTGTCCGCTTTCCTCCCGTTCGCGATCTAAACTGGACGGACTGCTACCGGAGATGAGATGTTTATTCAGCAGTGGTGAAAGGCATGTGGGCCAGAAGCCTAGCGCGAAATGACCCTGCAGATAGCTTGGTGAATTAGCTCTCAGTATCTCTACTAGATCAGGCGAAGCCGGATAACCGGCTAGCAACGAGCTGGATGAAGCCGAGAAACCTGGTTGAAACTCGGAACGTCAAGGATTTTCGGTCAACTGGCCCGTTTCATTTAAACGATCCGGCTTTTGCCCTTGCCCCAATATTTGTCGCGCAGTCCCGTTTTGTAGAGTTTACCCGTCGGCAAGCGCGGCATTTCCTCTATGAAATCGATGCTCTGCGGGCATTTCATTTTCGCCAAATGGTCATGGCAATGGGCGATTAATTCTTCGGCCATCGTTGCATCTGTGGGTTCACCCGGCATCATCTGGATGACCGCTTTGACCTCTTCCCCCAGGTCGACATTGGGAACGCCAAACACGGCGGCATCCGATACCTTAGGATGTTCGATCAACAGGTTTTCGCATTCCTGAGGATAGATGTTCACCCCGCCCGAAATGATCATGAAGGTCTTGCGATCGGTCAGATAGACGAAGCCGTCTTCGTCAATATAGCCCATGTC
>NZ_JBATHY010000019.1:0-2541 GCF_049667325.1 Parasphingorhabdus sp.
TGGTGCCGAATATCCGACTCGAACGGATGACCTACCGCTTACAAGGCGGTTGCTCTACCAGCTGAGCTAATTCGGCATGCACTGGATTTGATGGGCGCTATTAGCGTCAAACCACGCCAAAGGTCCAGCCCTCTTTTTGCGCGATCTCTTCGGTCATGGCGGGCGGGTTCCAAAGCGACCGATCGCTTGCAACCTGCTTCATCCATGAGGCTGTAATCAGCGCATCGGTGCTGTGGTCGTCATATCGCCTGAGCCTGGCGGGCGGAGCTGTGTTTAGTCCAGCGAGGGCAGTTGCAAGACCGGCGCGATCGCGAACTTTGCTTCTACCTTTCGGAAGGCCCGCCGCCAGCGCTGCGACCGTGGTGTAAATCTCGACGATGACGGGGCCATGGTCGGGAACCGGATCAAATGGCCAGACCGGAATGACGCCGCCTAGCTGGTGCAGCATCCGCATCCCGGTGAGACTCGATTTTCCGACCTGTGCGGCTCCTACAAGATTAAAGCAACTGGCGCTGTTGGCCTGTCCGGTCGTGCGCTGATAACGTTCAACTTCGCGCAATCGACCTATACCGCCACCGAACAGGTCGCCGACATGGTCGCGGCTGTGACGAAAATGCCGGCTTGCCTGCGGGTGTTCGAGAAAGCTGGTGACGTTCAAATGGGGATCATTGCCGCACAGGGCGTCGACCTGGTTCCAAAGCGATTTGGCATCGTCCGGGCTCTCGTCCCATTGTGGAAGATAGCTGCCCATGTCGAGAAATGGCAGCGCCATCGACAGATCAAAGCCGATCATAATGTCCTGTTCCGATTCTGCGAGGCGCAGCAGCCAGGCCAGGACGTCGGGCCGGGACCAGCGCGGTGCGGGCGATAACAGGGAAGGGCGTTGGTCTGGCCCGATCACTGCCACCGCAATGCCATCCGGCCGCTCGGTCTTGGCGCCGGACCAGTCGACGCAGGCAAAATGGGAGAAGGATCGCACGGCTTTTCTCTAGCGGATCAGGCCGACAAAAGAAAAGGGCAGGTCCATCGGACCCGCCCTCGTTCTTTGATTTTCTAACCAGTGCCTATTTCTTGGCAACCGGTTTCCGTGCCGCAGGTTTGCGAGCCGCGGGTGCTTTTGGTTTCGGCGGGTTGGCGTGGAGATCTTCCAGCACCTTTCCAGCCACGTGCCGTCCGCCCCAGCCAAAGGCCAGTGCTGCTGCTGCTGCGCCGCCAATGACCAATGCGGTAAAGGCCGTCTGAACGATTTCCTGTCCAACACCCATGAACTGCAAGCCCATGAAAGTGAAGAGGATGATCGTTGCATAGCGCACAATGGTGGACGCCATGCTGCCTTCATCCGTACCGCCCACAATTTTGGACAGCAGATTGGCAATCAGGAAACCCACCGCGATCACGATCGAACCGAAGATGACCCGTCCGCCGAGTTCGAGAACCTGATCAAGGATTGATGTCAGTTCTGCAAATCCGAGCAGGCGCATCGCCGCGATTGCGAAGAATAGCATGATTGCTACCTGAGCAATTCTTGCCAATACCGCCGTCAACGACGTTTTTGCTGGCAAGATGTCGAGAGCCGCTACCGATTGATCGACACCCAGACCGGGCAGGATTTCGGTGATGATCTGAACAACGAACTTGCTGATCAGATAGCCGATACCCAGGATGATCGCTGCACCGATAATGTTCGGAATGGCTGCAAGGATCATGCGAAGCATGTCGCTGGCTGGTCCGGAAACCGATTCCAGATTCAACGCTTCCAGAGCAAGTATCGCGATCGGAATGATGATCAGGACATAGATGATGGTTCCAATGGTTCTGCTGATCGTCGAATTGCCCGTGACGGCGTCAATACCGCCGCGATTGGCCCATTTGTCAAAGTCCACGGTCTGCAAGAATGTTACAACCAGGTCCCTGACAATCCGTGCCACGACTATTCCGATAAAGAATATGATTGCAGCACCCAACAGATTGGGAACGAAGCCCATGATGCTGTTGAGCAATGTCTGTATGGGTGCGTCGACGCCGCCCAATCCGAGAACCCGGAGGATGATGAGAAGACCGAACAGCCAGATCAGCAAGGATACAATCTTGCCCAGTGACTCTCCGACAGAAGTGCCGGTCGATGTGTCACGCTGCAGGAACTTCACATTGTCTACCAGCTTGGCAAAGGTCCATTTTGCGGCCTTTGCCAACGCCCATGTACCGATTAGAATTACCAAGGCTATGCCCAGTTTTTCGCCCCATGCCATCAGTAATTCTGAATCAAAGGCATAATTGCCTATTCGCATCCCGTCCATTTAGCTTCCCCTATTTCGTTTGTTGTTTCGTCCCGTACTTCCTAGCACGTTTGCCAACATATGGACAGAAATCAATAATTTTATTGTGACGACAAGCAATAAAAACACACAAAGATCAGGTGCTTGCGAACATCTCCACGACCACTCGGCCAATCGCTTGGCGGTTTTCGAGCACGGCGAAGGCCTTTGCTGTATCATTCAGGGAGAAACGATGGGAAATATGGGGCCGCATCGCTCCCTGTTC
>NZ_JBATHY010000020.1:0-7542 GCF_049667325.1 Parasphingorhabdus sp.
CCGGTGGCCGAAGAAGCGCTTCCCGATCGCCTGACCGCAATGCTGACCGCCTCTGCCGCATCCAATGTCGATAGCAGCTTCACCGCTCGCAAAGCCGAGAAGGGTCTCGGCAAGCAACAACGCCGCAATATGGGCGTTGCCCAATGGGGCGCGATGGCGGCGACCCTGGCTCTTGGTGTCGTGGTCGGTCAATATGGACTGGGCTCTGGCTCGGACGCTCCCTTTGCGCAGGATGGCGGTGCGCTCGTTGCCAGTGGGCCGCTCGAGGAGGCCCTGGAAACCCAACTCGCTTCTGTCCAGGCTGATGACAGCGAATTTCGCATCGGCCTGACCTTCCGCGCCAAGACGGGCACTATCTGCCGCAGCTTCACCGGCGAGGCGGTCTCCGGAATCGGCTGCCGCGACGGACAACAGTGGAAGATGCGCAGCACATTGCCAGGCGGTAACGAGAGCGACTATCGTCAGGCCTCGAGCAGCACGGTCAATGCAATCGCAGCAGAGATGATGGCCGATGCGCCGGCTGATGCCGAAACCGAACGCAAGCTGTTGGAATCAGGCTGGAAATAGATTCACCGACAGCTACCTGTTGATGCCCGGACCACTGGAGTAACAGCAGCCTATTCCAGACATGGCCCTGCCCGTTCCACGGCGATTTCCTTGCGTGCCCCGATATGGGTTGCGGGGCCGCACTATGATCGCTAGATGCTGCCCCGTCTATGAGGTGCGTTGGCTGAGTGGTCGAAAGCGCCGCACTCGAAATGCGGTATGCCAGCAATGGTATCTAGGGTTCGAATCCCTAACGCACCTCCACAGACAAATCGGGCAAACCCGGCAAATATCAACTTGCCGAGGGTCACACGGGTCATACCCCCTAAAGCGGAAAAACCGACGGCCTCGAAAACGGGCTATTCTGGCATAAGATCAACATTCTCCTTGTCGATAAAGACAGCCCACAGAGGCCGGATAACGTTCCAGCGACGCGCTGGAATGCGCAGATTAGACTGAGAATGAGGCCGCAGTGTCATGCTGCTGGCTTACCAGAAGGGGGAAGCTGTAGGAAAGGTGGATTCGGCGGGTTTTTGTATTCACCAACATGTTCTGGGCCAAGGGACCGTTTAGGGGACAAAAGGGGATACCGGAAATGCCGCGAAGCCTTCTAGTAAATAGTCCTGGATCTCGGCTTCCTGCATTTATGAATTAGAGCCATTCTTGCCGTTATAACGGACTCAGGCTATCCTAGGATTTTCCGTTCCGGGGAGGTTTGTATGACGCGGTCGATATCTTCTTTCGTTGTGGCTCTTTCTTTGATCTGCTCCGCTGCTGCACTGGCGGAACCGGGGAGCGGCAAGAGCCCCGAAATCACCGAATTGGTAATCGCGGATTCCAATGATCGGACGATTTTGCAGAATATCGCCGTGATTTCATCACCGGTCGCTGATGTGTGGGCCGCATTTACCACCGAAAACGGCTATAAATCATGGGCTGTTCCGGTTGCCTTCGTCGATTTTCGCGTCGGCGGGGTTTTCGAAACCAGCTATAATCCGGACGCGAAGAAGGGCGACCCAGCCAATATCAAGAACCAAATTCTTGCGTATATCCCCGAACAATTGCTGGTCCTCAAAACAATCCAAGCGCCACCCGGACTCGCGTCGCAAGAAATGCTGGACCGGTTGGTATCGGTATTTCAGTTTGAAGCTTCGAAAGAGGACGAGACCAAAATCACCGTTTCAGGCATCGGTTATGGACAGGACGAAGAATCACAGCGGCTAGTCAAGTTTTTCAAAGCCGGTAACAGCTGGTCGCTTGGGGAGCTGGACAAAATGCTGGCAAAACATCGCGACGTTGATGCAGGTCAATAGACTCCAGCACTGCCTCGGTAAATTGTGCGTTCCCCGCCATGTTCCTGATATTCGCTAGCGCAATATGGCAACTACAACGACAATGTTTGATACAGGGCGCGAAGCAAACGTAAAACCGAGCGGGGGTGAAGCTCAGGATTGCCGTGACTGCGGAACAATTTCACAAGGCCGGCTTTACCACCGTAATTTCCAATGGCAGCGCGCGGCAAACGGCGGGAGCTTGACAGTATCGATCAGGATTCGAGCGCATTGTCCCCAAAATTTGTCTGGGAAATTGCTATATCGGACCTCTGGCAATCTCCATTAACGACCCGATTTTAGCCAAATAGTCGCAAAAGCCTTTTACCGAAGCTGATGGCTTTCGGTCATTGTCTGTGACAAGTCCGAACGCGCGAGTGAGTCTACAGCCATCGATTTTTGTAATACCGATGCCCTGTTGAAACGGCTCCGGGATAAATTTGGCTGATGTAATCGCCACACCCAGATTGGACGAAGCCATCGATATCAAGGACATGTAGTTTGTTATCCCGAATGCTTCTGGCACAAATGAAATTTTGATATTCCGCTTGTCAGCTTCAATCTGCAGGTTTTTCCGTATCTCTATGTGCGAGTCCGGACACAATATCGGGTATTTCAAAATTTCCGCGATATCCGCAGATTTGCTGCGCGTTAGTGGGTGGTCAGGCGCTGATATGGCATTGCAAATATCTGTAAATACCAGCCTGAAGTCTGCGTTTGGTGGCAAATCAATCAAGGGAACAACCGCGACATCGCTGGTCCCGTCAATCACGCGCTGGACACAATTTTCCGGTGTATCATCTGCAAATTTCAACATGATTCCCGGGTTGCGTTCCTGAAACTGGTCAGCGCTAACTTTTGCAACCGTCAACCCGATCATAATCGGAGAACAAACCCTGACGACAGACTTTCGCCGCTCACCCTTCTCATGATATTTGTCGTGAAGATTTGCCATCTCATCGACTAGATTCACAGCATCAATCTGGAATCGCTTCCCTTCATCACTGAGGCGAACAGAATTTGCATCGCGCAAAAATAATTGAGTCCGCAACCTTTGTTCAAGCTTTATGATCCGGCTGCTGACCGAAGGTTGGGATTTGCCAACCAGTTTCGCAGCGCCGCTAAAACTCAAACATTCGGCAACAGCCAAAAAAACCTGCAAATCCTGAATGGTAATATTAAACTGACGAAAACGCATACGAGCTTGTTCTTTCCTATCGCCAACTTCACCCAAAGAAAAAAACTCGCAAGTGAAATCGTTGAGCTCGATCAATTTCGAGCCAGAACGCTGATATATTGCGCCTTTTTCATCATACGACCAGTTGAGGTATAATTAAATCAAATAGGGTTATTCGGTATTAGAATTAGTAAATTTCAGTTGGGACCCCCAGTAAAACCGCCGGACGATATGAAACCAATAGCCTCCCCAGGTGTTAATGAGCGCAACAGATGGATTGGCAAAGAATTTGAAAAAGACCAAAGAGGACAAAGGGTTCTTGAAGCGCGAGGAGCCTGCACGAAACGAAACCGAGATCAAGCGCGATATCGAGCATTCTAAAGAATTCGCGAGAGATAGGTTGCGAACCCCTGAGTGGGCGGTCAATTACAAACCTCCGGCTGCACCTTTTCCAGAGCTGGTATCACTGGCCAAAAAAATAGCGCGACTGCGTAGGATCCGAGACAAAAGCCTGGGCAATGAACTAACGAGATCGGGTGAGCCGGTCTGGAATATTTTGATCGAGCTCGTAATCGCTGCCGAAGAGCAGAAACATATTTCTCTCGCTGACCTTTCCGATCTCGTATCTCTTAACGATACGATTGCCATTCGCTATTTGAATATCCTTGAAAATACTGGATTTATAGGATGGGGGCAGCATCCTTCAGGCCAGCGTAACGATCAGTTGCACTTAACAAGCAAGGGACGGTCGATCATGCGCAGGACGCTTCTGGCGCTCGAAAAAGATTAGATCGGTCGTCCGGTTAGAATGCCGATCTGCGCTTGCATCTGATCCCAAAACGCCTAAATTGTCAGCATGATTTCAACCGATCCCTATAAGTCCGGCAATCCGTTGCCGGCCGACACGCCAGACATCCTCGACGCGCGCTTCGCCATCGGCGATGTCGTCCGCCATCGTATTTTCGATTTTCGCGGCGTGATCTATGATATCGACCCGGTCTTCGCCAATAGCGAGGAATGGTACGAAGCCATCCCGAAGGATCTGCAGCCCCCGAGAGATCAGCCTTTTTACCATCTTTTTGCGGAAAATGCCGACAGCAGCTATGTCGCCTATGTCAGTCAGCAGAATTTGTTGTCCGACGATAGCGGTGAACCGATAAGCCATCCTGATGTTGCACGGCTGTTTCAGGCGACCGAGAGCGGCCGATATCAGCTACACCGCATTCACAGGCACTAAAACCGGCGCAGCTGGTCTTGTCAGGACTTGATCTTCCAGCCCGATTTCAGCAGCGAATAACATATTATTGCCAGGCCGATGTTAATCGCCAGCAATATAAGTGCGCCCTGCCCAATCGGCGAATCCGCCTCTCCGAGAAAACCATAGCGAAATCCTGAAATCGCATAGAAAAACGGGTTGGCGTGGCTCACCGCCTGGAAGGCGGGGGATAGCCGGTCGATCGAATAGAATGTCCCGGACAAAAGCGCCAATGGCGCAACCACGAAATTGGTGACCGCAGCAGCATGGTCGAATTTTTCCGCCCAGATCGATGTCAATACGCCGAGGAAGGACAGCATCGCGGAGCCCATGATGCCAAACCACAGCACCGCCCACCAATGGACAACCCCGACGTTGACTCCAGGCCAGATGAACATCGCCAGCCAGACCGCAAAGCCGACCAGCGCCGCCCTCGTCATCGAGGCTGCGACCAGCGCCGCGAGCAATTCTCCGACCGATAAAGGCGGGGTCAGATAGTCAATGATCGTGCCCTGGATCTTGCCGACCAGCATCGAAAAGCTGCTGTTGGCAAAGGCATTTTGCAGCATGCCCATGCAGATCAGGCCCGGCGCGATAAAGTCGGCGAATGGCGCGCCCAAAATGGTGCGATCACCGCGTCCCAGCGCAACGGTAAATATGACCAGAAACAACAATGTGGTGATCGAAGGGGCCCAGACCGTCTGCAACTGGACCTTGAAAAACCGCCGAACCTCTTTCCAGTAGAGCGCCAGAAATCCGGCCCAGTTGATCCCGCGGATGATCGGCACTCCCGGCTCGGCGAAGCGCATCGCATTCGCCAGCTGGCCGGTTGTCTGATCTTTTTCGGGTTGGTCGGGCATATTCGTTCCGCCTATCGGCTCGCTGCTTTAATCACAACCCCATATCGCACCCCTATCGCGCTTGTATCATAGCATTAACGTGGTTGTATAATCGCCCCGGCAACCCTATATCGCCCCGAACTCGAGATGATTAGGACTTTGTATGGCTTGGACGGATGAGCGGATCGATTCGCTGAAGAATATGTGGGAAAAAGGCCTGACCGCCAGCCAGATCGCAGAAGAGCTGGGCGGCGTCAGTCGCAATGCCGTGATCGGCAAGGCGCATCGCCTCGGCCTGAAATCGCGCCCGTCTCCGGTGAAAGCCAAGCCCAAAGCCAAAAAAGATGCAAAACCGGCAACCAAGGCGAAAAAGCCGCCGACCAAAAGCGGCAAGACTGCCAAGCCCAAGGAAGAGCACGTAGCGCGGCGCGCGATGCCGCCGCCAACACCGGCGGCACGCACCCATGCCGCGCAACAAGCCCGTCAGCCCAAGCATGATGGCCCAAAGATCGTTTCCGTTGGCCCCGGCGGCTTTTTGCGTCAGGGTCCGGGCGACCAGCAGGCTCCAATTCCACCGGCACCCCCGCGGCGTCTGGTTCCGGCCAAGCCGAGCGAAGAAATTGCCGACAAGACCAGTCTGCTGGACCTTAATGACAAAATCTGCCGTTGGCCAATCAACCATCCGGGTGAACCCGACTTCCATTTCTGCGGGCAGGAAGTGAACCCGGGCTTTCCTTATTGCGTCGAACATTGCGGCCGCGCGTTTCAGGCGCAATTGCCGCGTGGCACCCGTCGTCCTCCGCCGCCGCTGCCATTTGGCGGACCGCGGGTTCGCTAGGCGGCCGATGCGGGATGCCGTGATTTTCCGGTCCTTTGGCGGATGACTGCATAAGCCTCTTGCCAGTGTGACTCTTGCGCTCTTATAGGGTCGTGCATGTCTGATGATCTGTTCGGCTCTAACCCGCCAACCCAATCCAAAACCGGTGACTATGACGCCTCGGCAATCGAGGTTCTCGAGGGCCTTGAACCCGTTCGCAAGCGGCCCGGCATGTATATTGGCGGGGTCGACGAACGCGCGCTCCACCATCTCGCTGCCGAAGTCATCGACAACAGCATGGACGAGGCGGTCGCCGGCCATGCCAGCCGGATAGAAATCACCCTGGATTCGGAAAATCGTCTCACTGTGACCGACAACGGCCGTGGTATTCCGGTCGATCCCCACCCCAAATTTCCTGGCAAATCGGCGCTCGAAGTGATCATGACCACGCTCCACTCGGGCGGTAAATTTTCGGACAAGGCCTATGCGACATCTGGCGGCTTGCACGGCGTCGGCGTATCGGTCGTCAACGCCCTCTCTTCCGACACGGTCGTCGAAGTGGCACGGAACAAGACCATTTATCGCCAGTCTTTTTCGCAAGGCAACGCGGTTTCGAAACTCGAGGAAGTCGGCACGGCTCCCAACCGCCGCGGCACCAGCATCTCCTTCATTCCCGATATCGAGATTTTTGGCGAAGGGAACAAGTTCAAGCCCTCCCGGCTGTTCAAACTGGCGCGCTCGAAAGCCTATCTCTACGCCGGTGTCGAAATCCGCTGGAAATGCGACGAAAGCCAGGCCAGCGACGATGTCCCCGCAGAGGCGGTATTCCAGTTTCCCGGCGGGCTTTCCGATCACCTGCGCGAACAGCTGTCCGGCCGCGAATGCGTCACGACGGACTTCTTCGCCGGCAATCAGGATTTTCCTGACAAGCAGGGCCGGGTCGAATGGGCGATCACCTGGCCGATCTGGACCGATGGCAGTTACAGCTGGTATTGTAACACTATTCCCACGCCCAATGGCGGCACCCACGAAACCGGTCTGCGCAATGCGCTCGTTCGCGGACTACGCGCCTTCGGGGAACTGGTCCAGATCAAGAAAGCCGCCCAGCTAACCGCAGACGACATCATCTCCGGCGGCGAAATGATGCTGTCGGTATTTATCCGCGATCCCCAGTTCCAAAGCCAGACCAAGGATCGATTGACCTCTCCCGAGGCTTCAAAGCTGGTCGAGAACGCCGTGCGCGACCATTTCGATCATTTCCTCACCGACAATATGGATCGCGGCAAGGCACTGCTCGGCTTTGTCATGGAGCGGATGGACGAACGGCTGAAGCGCAAGGCCGAACGCGAGGTCAAGCGCAAGACCGCGACATCGGGCCGCAAGGTCCGCCTGCCCGGCAAGCTGACCGATTGCTCGATCGGCGATCCGGAAGGCACCGAATTGTTCATCGTCGAAGGCGACAGTGCCGGCGGTTCCGCAAAACAGGCGCGGGAACGCAAAACCCAGGCGATCCTGCCGATCCGTGGTAAAATCCTTAATGTTGCATCCGCCAATAACGCCAAGATCATGGGCAACAG
>NZ_JBATHY010000021.1:0-5287 GCF_049667325.1 Parasphingorhabdus sp.
ATCACATGGCTGGGAAAGCGGTCGGCGAGACGGTGCAATATGTCGCGAATCACCGAACCGGTTGGCGATGTCACCACGCCGATCGTCTTCGGCAGAAACGGGATTGCTTGCTTGCGGTCCTGGTCGAACAGGCCTTCGGCGAGCAGCTTTGCCTTGAGCTTTTCGAACAAGGCCATCAGCGCGCCCTCGCCGGCCAGCTCCATCTTGTCGATCACGACCTGATATTTGGAGCGGCCGGGATAGGTGGTAAGCTTGCCCGACACGACGACTTCGATGCCATCTTCCGGCTGGAACGGCAGGCGCCCGGCATTGCCCTTCCACATCACGCCGTCGAGGATCGCTTTGTCATCCTTGAGCGCCAGGTAGACGTGACCGGAAGCCGCGCGCTTGAAGCCCGATATTTCGCCCCGGATCCGGACATAACCGAAGCGATCCTCGACCACCCGCTTGAGCGCGCCGGATATTTCCGAAACCGACAGCGGGGGGGCGTTGTCACCGGGCGTGTTTTCGCTTATTCTAGCCATCGATGTCGCATAGCGGAACAACTTCCGAGGCAAAAGCCCTGTTTATCCGCACCGAACTGGCTTGGATGTTTGCAGATAGAAACTGGGGATTAAAATGGCGGAAGATGGCAAGGGCATAGGCGGATTGATAGCGGTCATGACCGCGCTGATCACTGCGGGCGGGGCGATTGCGGTAGCCATGATCAACAAGCCCGAGCCGAATCCGGCGCCAATTCCTGCTCCTGCACCTACACCGGCACCAGCAATCGACCCGACTACCGTACCCGGACCAGCGCCATCGCCGACTCCGGTCGCCTCGACCGATGTTACAGGGACATGGAGCGAACCCAGCGGCGCGACCGCAGTCTTTCAGCAGACCGGTGACTATATTGAATTGCGGTATAATTTGCTGCCCGCATTCGGCGGTGGCTTTGCTACCGGCGAAGGACAGATTAGCGGCCAGGCCCTGCAATGGACCCTGCTTTATCCGACCGGCATCCTGCAAAATTGCACGGTCACACTGAACCAGAGCGGAAACCGGATGAACGGGCAATGCGTCAATAATTTTGGCCTTTCCGTGCCGGTTGTCCTGGATCGTTAACCAGCTTGCCGATCCTGCTCCCGTTGCTTAGGACGAAAGACAACTAGGATGACGAAGATCCGAACGGGATACAGGAGACGGCATTGAACATTTTTCTAATCGGTTCGGGCGGCCGCGAACATGCCTTGGCCTGGAAACTGGCGCAGTCCCCTAATACTCACAAGCTATATGCTGCACCCGGCAATCCGGGGATATTGCAGGAAGCCGAGCTGGCCGACATCGATATCAATGATCATGGCGCGGTCGTCCGCTTTTGCCAGATGAATCAGGTGGAGCTCGTCGTCGTCGGACCAGAAGCACCGCTGGTCGATGGCATCGCCGACTATCTCCGCGCCGCCGATCTGCTGGTATTTGGTCCGGACAAGGCCGCTGCCCAGCTGGAAGGGTCCAAGGGTTTCACCAAGGACCTGTGCGCCCGGGCCAATATCCCGACCGCCAAATATGCCCGCACCAGCAATGCTGCCGACGCTCTGGCCGCACTCGACGATTTCGCCATTCCGGTGGTGATCAAGGCCGATGGCCTCGCCGCCGGCAAGGGCGTGATCATCGCCGAGACCCGCGAGCAGGCGGTCGACGCGATCAACGACATGTTCGGCGGCGGCTTTGGCGAGGCCGGCGCAGAAGTGGTGGTCGAGGAGTTTCTGACCGGCGAGGAAGTCAGCTTTTTTGCGATTACCGACGGCCAGACGGTCGTTCCTTTTGGCACCGCGCAGGACCACAAGCGGGTCGGCGAAGGCGATACCGGCCCGAATACCGGGGGCATGGGCGCCTATAGCCCTGCCCCGGTCTTGACCGAAGAACTGCAACAACGCGTGATGGACGAGATTATCAAGCCCACCGTCGAAACATTGGCCGCCGAAGGCACACCCTATAGCGGCGTCCTGTTCGCCGGTCTGATGCTGACCGAGAGCGGACCGCAGCTGATCGAATATAACGCCCGCTTCGGTGATCCGGAATGCCAGGTGCTGATGATGCGTCTGGATAGTCATCTCGCCCGGATCATGATTGCGACCGCGCGCGGCGAACTTAACGATATCCCGGAGCCAGTCTTCGATCCGCGCTCGGCGCTGACCGTGGTAATGGCCGCGAACGGCTATCCCGGCAGCCCTGAAAAAGGCGGGAAAATCTCCAACTTGCGCGAAGCGGAAAAAGACGGCGTCAAGATATTCCACGCAGGCACTGCGGTGGTCGAGCGCAGCCTGGTCGCCAATGGCGGCCGGGTGCTCAATGTCACCGCGCTGGGCAAAAACGCGACCGAAGCCCAGGCCAAGGTTTATGCTGCCGTCGACAAGGTCGATTTCGACAGCGGCTTCTGCCGCCGCGATATCGGCTGGCGCGAGGTGGCGCGGGAGGCCGGGGACTAGATTCGCTCACTCCCAGCGTTCCCAGTTTGGTAAAAAGCCTGTGCTAAACTTGATTCAATATCGGGGCCAAAGAGCGGTTTTCGTGTCCGTTTGCCGGGAGCGGATTCACCGGACTTGCCGAAAGCTTTACACCAACAGAATATTTTATTTTCTGTGACCTTTGCCCCGAACCCGCAGATTCACTGCCTTTATAGATTGCCAGCCCGCCGCCGAGTGTGAACTTCCAGATTGCCTCTGAAACCGGTCCGGTAGAAACATCCGCACAGCCGCCAGCGCCGCGATCATATCCAGAATGTCAAAGAACCTGTCCCGCACCTGTCACGGGAACGGCGGAGATAATAAGCGATCGGGCAAGGTGTAGGAAAGCGCATTCTTGCGCCTTCTCCCTCAAGGTGGAGGGATAATATAGGACCTTTCACTCTGATCAATCAGCCGCCAGCAAATCCGCCACCAGCAAGGCCGTGCGCCGGGTGGCCTGGCGGAGGCTGTTCAGGTCCATCTCTTCATCGACGGTGTGGGAACCCGAGCCCGCAACGCCCAGTCCGTCCATGCTGGCGACATAAGGCGCGACGAAGCTGATGTCTGCGGCGCCGCGCTTTTCCGGCGGGAAGGATTGCGCAGGTTCGAGGCCGAGCCGCGCGTGGACGATGTTGAGGCGGTCGAGCAGTGCTTGGTTCGCCTCTGTCAATTCCATCGCCGGATATCGGTCCTGGAAGGTAATGGTCGCCTTTGTCTGTGGCAGACTGTCCTCGACGATCCCGCGCATCAGCCTTTCCGCGGCTCGCAATTGCGCGTCGTTCATGAACCGCAGGCCTCCCGAGGCAGTCGCGGTCTCGGCGATCACATTATCCTTGCCGCTGACCGTCAGGGCGCCGGCGCTGCCGACGGGTTCGATGGTCGAGCCAGCCGCGACCATGCCGGGATTGAAGGTCAATCCGAGCGGCCCGCGTACCTCGCCGTAGAAGCGGTTCAATATGCGCGCCATTTCGAAAGCGGCACCGGCGCCGCTATCGTCGCTGAAAATCCCCGAGGAATGGGCGCGCTTTGCCGTCACCTCAAGTTTCCATTTCGAGGAACCCCGTCGGCCGATCACGCCCCATTCGGGGCTGCCGCCTTCGAAGTTGAGCGCATAGTCGGCGGCTTTGCCGGCCGCGATCAGCTGCTCGCGGGCCTCGGTCAGCGGGGAACCGACGCTTTCCTCGTCGCCGGTGAAAAATATCGTTACCTTGCCGCCCTTGATCGCTTGCGCGTCGATCAGCGCGCGCATCGCATAGATGACCACCGTATTGCCGCCCTTCATGTCGACGACGCCCGGGCCGCGTAGCTTGTCACCATCGCGCTCGAAGCGCTGGAACGGACTGTCGGGTTCGAACACCGTGTCGAGATGGCCGATCAGCAGGAGGTTTGGGCCTTCGCCAAAATCCCGTTCGGCGACCAGATGACCGCCGCGTGCCATTGACTGTGGCATGTCGACCCAGCGAACCGCGAAGCCGATATCCTCCAGTTCGCGCCGGTAAATTTCGCCGACCTTGCGGACGCCGTCGACATTTAGCGTGCCGGAATTCTGGTTGACCGTGTCTTCGAGCAATTGCAGCTGCTGCGCGCCATTATTGTCAACGGCGTCAAGAATGCCCTTGTCCTCGGCGCTCGCGCTGGTGAACGCGGTAAACAGAAGAAATGCAGTGGTGGCGGCTTTCATTGTCGCGAACATATTGGAGGCCTTTTCTCTTCGGTCGTGGATATTTGCTATGACGGTCGAAACTAGCGGCACGGCGCTCAACCGCAAGAGGTCATCTTCCGACGGGCCAGATGTTGCGCGCCCGATCGCCGGCACCCGTCCCGCCAAGCTCAGCTACTCCCCGCGCAACCATTCCTAACTTGCTGCGCGCGGGTCCGAATCGCTAGGGACGCGCTCCGGCGAACACCCTCTCCCGTTGCGCCGACGTACCAACAGAAAGTCGTATCGTCATGTCCCGTTTCCATACCCGCACCGCCAATCGCCACACACGCTCGCTGGCCACTATCTTGCTCGCCGGCGCGGCGCTTTGCATGCCGGGTACGGCGCGGGCGACCGACGGCTATTTTCTCAACGGCGTCGGGGCCAAGGCCAAGGGCGCTGGCGGTGTGGCTATCGCGATGCCGCAGGATGCTTTCTCGATCGCCAGTAACCCGGCTTCTGCAACCGCCATCGATCACCGGCTCGATGTCGGTTTCGAAGTCTTCATCCCTGATCGCGGGGCAGAGATCATCGGCAATCAGGCGGGGCTCGACGGCACTTATTCCGGCAATGGCACCAACCCCTTCATTCTGCCGGAATTCGCTTATGTCCGGCCGCTATCCGACACGGTTTCGGTCGGAATTGCGGTCAACGGCAATGGCGGGATGAACACCGATTACCAGACCAATCCCTTCGCCAGCTTCGGCGCCACCGGACCGGCGGGCGTGAACCTGAAGCAGATCTCGATTGCGCCGACCATCGCGGTGGAAATTGCAGAAGGACAGAGCCTCGGCTTGTCGCCGCATTTCGTCGTGCAAAGCTTTGAAATAAAAGGCATCCAGCCATTTGCCGCGAATTCGCAAAGCCCGGCAAATTTCACCAATCGCGGCGAGGACTGGGCCTTTGGCGCGGGCTTCCGCGTTGGCTATCTCGGTTCCTTTGGCGACGACCTGCGCATCGGGGCCTTTTACCAGTCGAAAGTCTGGACCAGCAAGTTCGACCGCTATGCCGGGCTGTTCGCAGAACAGGGCGGCTTCAACATGCCCGCATCCTGGGGCATCGGCGTTTCGGTAGACGCGACCCCGCAGCTAACATTGGGCGC
>NZ_JBATHY010000022.1:0-2042 GCF_049667325.1 Parasphingorhabdus sp.
AGGAGCATGAAAAATGGTGGCGCAACTGACGGACAATGAACGCAAAGCGGCTTTGGCAGAGCTGCCGGACTGGGAATATGACGCAAAGCGTGACGCGATCAGCCGTTCGTTCAAATTTGGCGACTTCACAGAAGCCTTCGCGTTCATGACTCGCGTCGCCCTGCACGCGGAAAAGGCCGATCATCATCCCGAATGGTTCAATGTCTACAACCGCGTGGATATCGTGTTGACCACGCATGATGCAGGTGAAAATGGCGGGCTGTCACAGCGCGACGTGGATCTGGCACAAGTGATCGAGAGTGTGCGCTAGTCTTTCGCTTCCGATCCGGCCAGAATATTTCCCATGTCGGCAAGCTGGGCCTGCTGTTTGCGGAGGCGGCCGGGCATCCAGCGCGCGGCAAAGGCGAGTTGTTTGGCCATTTTATTGACCGGCATGTGGAGTTTCTCGCCATGCACGGCTTCCCAGGCCGCCGGACCGATGATGGTCACCGGACTGACGAGCACACCGGCTTCTTCAAGGCGTTCCTTGCCTGTCTGGTTGGTGCCTTCTGCAACATCAGAAATGATATTGGTGTCGACAAAACCGGGCATCAGAGAGCGTGACTTGATGCCATGTTTGCGGAATTCGATGTCATGCGATTCGGCGAGGCCACGGACCGCGAATTTGGTCGCGCTATAGACGCTGAGATCGGCGACCCCGTAAATGCCCGCTGCCGATGCGGTATAGAGGACACAGCTGTCCGGTGTGTTCTTGAGCATGTCGAAACAGGCTCGGGTACCGCTGATCACGCCGGTAAAATTGATCGCGATCATCAGGTCGATCGCTTCATCGGTCATTTCCTGAACCGGCCCGCCCTCGCCGATGCCGGCATTGTTAAACAGGACATTCATCACGCCGCCGGTGATCGCGCCAAAGTCGGCAACCGCCTGTTTCCATTGTGCGCGGTCGGTGACGTCGAGCCGGTGGATCGAGCTCTGGCCCTCGGGCAATAATGCCGCGGTTTCGGCCATGCCCTTGTCATTGACATCGGCTATCCCGACGAACCAGCCTTTTTCGGCAAAATAACGACCGACTTCGCGGCCCAGGCCGGATGCTCCGCCGGTAATGAATATAGTCTTCTGTCCGCTTTGATAGCCCATGAGCCCGCTCCTGCCTGGTTATTAACATTGATGTTCATTCGAGCGGTTTTTGACGTGAACGTCAAGTGAAGTTGGACATGCAGGCGAAAGCGCGTCACTATAGCCGCCAATGCCTGTCTCCGGTCCTTCCCTCCGTCTGCAGAATGTCAGCCGCCATTACGGCTCGGTTCGGGCTGTAGACGCGGTTTCGCTGGAAATCGCAGCGGGCAGTCTGGTGGCTTTGGTCGGTCTCTCCGGTTCGGGCAAATCGACCTTGCTCAAGATGATCAACCGGCTGGTCGAACCGGACAGCGGAGCGATCTTCATCGGTGACGAACCGGTCGAATCGCTCGACCCCCATATCCTGCGCCGCCGGATCGGCTATGTTTTCCAGAATATCGGCCTGTTTCCGCATATGACGATTGCCCGCAATATCGCGATCGGGCTGGAACTGGCCGGCGAGAAGGAAGAGCGCGCTGACCGGGTGGCCGAACTGCTCGATCTCGTCGAATTGCCGCAGGACATCGCGGCGCGCATGCCCGATCAGCTCAGCGGTGGTCAGCAGCAGCGTGTCGGGGTTGCCCGCGCGCTTGCTACGCGGCCAGGCCTGATGCTGATGGACGAACCCTTCGGCGCGCTCGATCCGGTGACCCGGGATAATCTGACCGACCAGTACAAGGCGCTGCATCACAACTTGGGCCTGACCACGATCATCGTCACCCATGACATGGCCGAAGCGCTCTATCTCGCCGACCGCATCCTGGTGATGGAGGACGGGCAGATCAAGGCGGATGCCACGCCGGCGCAACTATTATCGGGCAATGTCGGCGAAGAAGCCGAGGCTCTGGTCGCCATTCCCCGCGCGCAAGCCGCGCATCTGATTGCCTTGAGCAAATCGACATGACGGGCCAATGGGAACAGGC
>NZ_JBATHY010000023.1:0-3023 GCF_049667325.1 Parasphingorhabdus sp.
GGTTAAACTCCCGCGCGACTTCGGAGATGATCGGAACCTCCAAGGGATCGCCAAATGCGCCCATTGCGGCGGCGGTTGCGGACAGGAATCCGACTGCACCTATCGAACCGATAATCCGGCTAGCACGCCGCCACGGGCTGCTTGTCCTTTGCCGTGGAGCCGGCTTGCGCTCGACCGCGGCTTCCGCGGTTGCACGCGCCGTCAGCCGGGCCGCAAAGCCTTCGGGCAGGGCCGGCACATCATACCGGTCCAGCGCCGTTTGCATAGCGGTAGAGAAAGTCGCACTCATGGGTGGATCCTTTCCACATCTGCGGAAACTACATTCTTGCCTTCGACACAGCCTTTAAGTGCACTTCGCGCGCGGTAGAGCATCGATTCAAAAGCCTTGATGTTCATTTTCAGACTATCGGCCGCGCGGCCGTTAGACAGCTGCTCGTAATAGGTGAGGATGATCGAAGCACGCTGCCGGTCTGGCAGGGACTGGATACAATCGATAACAGCCTGTTTCACTTCATCGCTCTCTATTGCGGCATCCGCCAATGGCGCTCCATCGGCAAGCTCAGGAACATCTTCGTCGCTATTGCGGCGTGTCTTGCGTAACCGATCGAGACAAAGATTCATCGCAACGCGACTTAACCAGGCTGCGATACCGGGTCCGCCTTCTACCCAGCGGTCGGCATATCGCCATAGTCTCAGCAACGCTTCTTGCGCAATATCCTCGGCCTCGATCGGATCAGCAAGCATACGGCAACCGATGCGAAAGGGGATGTCACCGTGGAACTCGGCTATTGAGTGCAATGCGTCAGAATCACGCGCGGATATACGACGCATCATTGCGTCGTCATCCAGGCGATCACTAGACCTTGCCGTTTCCAAAATAACACTCTCCGCATCAGACAGCTTTTGCGCCGCTAACATTAGTTAATACGCGTCAAATATTGAAAACCTTCGAATTTTTTGAAGGATTTTTGTGCAGGCTGCGTTTCTATCATGCAAGCCACAGAAATTTGGGGGAATTTATGATGAAAAAAGTTGGGATTTTATTGGCCTTGAGCACCATTGCGACACCAGCCCTGGCCGCCGAAGAGGAAAATGAGCAGCATTGGCGTGTCGGGTTTTCCGGCGGAGCGACTTTGGTCGGCGGTGTCGACGACCAGACCTACGCCAGTGCCTCGATTACCCGCAATATTGGCAATGGATATGTTCAACTATCCGCAACGGGGGTGGATGCCGGCGATGCTCAGGGCCTGATATTCGCCGTTCCGGCAAGCAGCCAGCAACTGCGCTTGTCCGGCGGAACAGGATGGGGCGACATAAGCCTGGATGGCTATGTGTCAGCCGGTCGCCGCAAATTTGACGATGAATTGATCGGCAATGACGGCAGTCCGATAATTGTGAACAGCGACGGCAATATCTTCGGTATTGGCGGATCTGCGACCTATGACCTAGCGATAGGCGAGAGCGGATTTCTCTCTCCTTCGATCGAGGTTGATTTTAACAGCGTCGATATCGGACGAGCTGTAACTTTACCCAGTGGACGCCAGGCCACGGTCGAAGAAAAGGAAAAGGGTGTCAGCGGTACTATATCGCTGACCTACACCCATCTGTTCGGCAAGGATGCCAAACACAGCTTTGGGCCACATGCAGCGCTGGTGGTCAGTTCCAACAGCACGGCTTTTTCACCGGGAAGCAATAGCGGCAGCGCGCGTATGGCGCAATTTGTCGCTACGCGAAATCAACCGGGCGAAGGAGATGCCTGGGCAGAATTCGGCGTTTCCGCATCCTTTGGCCTAGGAAAGAATTTACGGCTCAGCTTGTTTGCATCGCAAAGCGCAGGCTTTATCGGGCCGGAAGCAACATCTGTGGGTGCCGGCTTAAGTCTGGGTTTCTAAGGACGGTATTCTGCCCATCAAAACCCAAATCCACACCGATCAATACACGGGATGGCGCATCCCGGCCGATAGCCTCGCGCGCGCCGGTCCGGCCTGACGCCAGCGCCCTATTTCCGGCGTTTTTTCCGCTGGGCATAGCGCAAGTCGCGGGCGGCCTTTTTCTCGGCTTCGGTGAGTGGCGGTGGCGGAGCTTCTGCCTTGTCCTTGGCAGCCTGCTCTATCGCAGCTTGTTCCTTCGCCGCTTTCCGTTCCGCCTTCACCAGCTCGAACGCCGCGCGTTTCTCTTCGCGGGCAATCGCCTTTTTCTGATCGCGTGCCAGGCGGGCTGCCTTGCGTTTCGCAAGGACTTCATCGCTGACGGCAGGCTGTGCCTTCAATTGCTTGAGTGCAGCCTGCTTGGCTTTGGCCGCCATTTGAGTGCGTTCCTGAAAAGTCGGTTCTGAAAATGGCGGCATCTGAGATCATGTTTCCTTGATTGGGTGACGGGGCTAGAAGCATCGGCATATTGCCGAAAAGTGTGGCAAGTCCTACAGTCATTAAAGCAGCCGGGCAATGTTTAAGCAACCGTGCAGGATTATAGCGCGTGACGGTCAAACGGGCTTTCCGGCCAAATCGCCGACCGGCGGCGAGCGGTCTTGAAGCGGACGTTTCGACTTTGCCCGGTTTCTGCGGCCGTTCAGATTCTGGTCGCAAGTTCGATATAACCGGTTATTGTCCGGACTGTGTGTATCGTTTCATTTGCCTGGAAAGCCCATCCCGGATGGCAACTGGTTGCGATTGGCAATCGCGATGAACTGCATGCCCGCCCGGCAGAACCCGCACATCGCTGGGAAGAGCATGAACATTTATTGGCCGGAAGGGATTCACTGGCGGGTGGAACTTGGCTCGGTATTTCCGAACAGGGGCGTTTTGCAGTTGTGACCAATTTATACGGCTTTGGCGCACCACAGCCGGAGCGGGCATCCCGCGGCGATTTGTTGAAGGATTTTCTATCGGGGAACGGTCGATATTCCGATGTTGCGGCAGCAGAATTTTCGGCTTTCAATCCCTTCAACCTGATCACCGTGACACCGGACCAGGCGTTGGTTCACACCAATCGGCCCGACAAGACCACCAATGTACTTCAACATG
>NZ_JBATHY010000024.1:0-8743 GCF_049667325.1 Parasphingorhabdus sp.
GGGTAGACTTGCCGACACCACCCTTGCCACTGGCGACGGCGATCAGACGCCTCTCGACCTTCTCGGCGGTCATTGCAATATCGACCTTTTCAACGCCGTCCAGCGCCAGCAGCTTGCCCTTCACTGCAATCTCGATCTGGCCGCGCTCACGGACATCCAGCCCGCCGACGTTGAGCACCAGAGAAACACGACCTTGCGCAAATTTGACGGCGCTGAAGCGGCCCTTGGCAACACCCTCCAGCGCGGCTTCGATTGTAGAAATATCGGTCATCGGATGGACATAGTTACACTTTTCTCGGATTGACACTGTTTTTCTGGCGGCGCGCTACCTATAAAGAAACTATGAATGATAATATTAACGGTGGAGCGCGCCGCAGATCGATTCTGAGCGCAATATTGAACATGGCCGGCCCCTGGGGCAATGACGGTGGCAGCGGCAATGATGGTGGCAACGGCAATGGCGGCGGCCCCCGCAATCCATGGGGCAATCCTCCTGGCGGATCTTCCGGCGGCGGGCGCAAGGGCGCCGGTTCTCTCGAGGAACTGTTCAAAAAAGGCACCGGTGGCGGATTCAAGGGCGGCCTGCCAAAACGTCCCGGCGGACGCTCATGGTGGCCCATTCTGGCGATCGGCTTCATCATCCTGTGGGTCCTGTTGAGCAGCATCCACCGTATCAGCCCGCAAGAACGCGGCGTGGTGACATTTTTGGGATCCTATTCACGGACCATGCAGCCCGGTCTGCATTTCTCGCTCCCCAGTCCCCTCGAACAAGTGACGAAGCTTGATGTCGAGGACATCCGGACGATCGACATTCCGGAAGGTGAATCCGAGAAACTGATCCTGACCGGCGATCAGAATATTGTCGATCTTGCTTATTCGGTACGCTGGAACATAAAGGCACCAGAACTGTTCCTGTTCCAGATCGCCGAGCCGGAAGAAACGATCAAGGAAGTTGCCGAAGCCGCGATGCGGGCATCGGTTGCCAATTTCACTCTCGACGACACAATCGGTTCCGAACGGACCGAAATCGAACAACAGGTCGAGCGCAATATGCAGCAATTGCTCGATGGCTATGGTGCCGGTGTTGTCATTCGCGGCATCGCGATCAAGAAAGCCGATCCCCCGGCCAAGGTAAATGATGCCTTCAAGGAAGTGTCCGCCGCTCAACAGACAGCGCAAACCTATCTGAACGAAGCACGCGCTTATGCCCAGCAACTCACCGCACAGGCACAGGGTGAATCCGCAGCCTTTGACAAGGTCTATGAGGAATATCGACTGGCCCCGACCGTGACCCGACAACGCATGTATTATGAAACGATGGAACGCGTCCTGTCCAAGGTCGACAAGACGGTTGTCGAGGCAAGAGGCGTTACTCCTTATCTGGCCTTACCGGAACTGAAAAAGCGGTCGCAGCAGTCGCCCATTACAACCGTGGAGGGCAAATGATGAGCCGGATTTTCCAGAACCCCGTCGCGCTTGGCGTGATCCTTATCGCGGCTTTGTTCACCTTGTTGAACACGCTCATCATCGTGCCGGAAACACGCCAGGGCGTGGTCGTGCGCTTCGGTGAGCCGATTCGTATCATCAACCGTTATCAAAATGGTGTCCCCTTCGGTCAGACCGGGGCCGGGCTGCTTCCCAAAATTCCATTCATCGAGCAGGTCGTGTGGATCGACAAGCGCATTCGCGACGTCGAGATGGAACAGCAACAGGTGTTGTCGACCGATCAACTTCGTCTGCAAGTCGATGCCTTTGCCCGGTTCCGGATCACCGATCCGTTGCGCATGTATATTGCCGCCGGCAGCGAAGAGCGGGTTTCGGACGAACTCAGGCCAATTCTGGGTTCCGCCTTGAGAAACGAACTCGGCAAACGTCCGTTTGCCGCCTTGCTTAGCCCGGAACGCGGTCAGGTAATGGACAATATCCAGGCCGGTCTCAACCGGGTTGCCCGCCAATATGGCGCGGAAATTGTCGACGTTCGGATCAAACGCGCCGATCTGCCCGACGGAACGCCGCTTGATAGCGCATACGAAAGAATGCGGACCGCGCGCGACCAGGAAGCCCGCACCATCCGTGCACAGGGTGCAAAGCAGGCGCAAATCATTCGCGCCGAAGCCGATGCGAGTGCAGCTAGAACCTATGCCGAAAGCTTCGGGAAAGATCCGCAATTCTACGATTTTTACCGCGCCATGAAGAGCTATGAAACGACATTCCTGCCTGGCAATCCAGGGGACCCGCAAAGTTCGTTCGTCCTGTCTCCGGACAATGAATATCTGCGCCAGTTCCGTGGTAATTAGTCGCTAGCGATAGCAGGCCGACTACATTTGTCGTCTTTTCTGCACAACGCCGGTTTTTTTCGACCAAACGGCGAATACCGGCTTGCGAAAGGGCTTTGGCGCACCCAAATAGGTTGCCATCGGAAGTGTCTCGCCGTTCTGCGCTTAGGATCGGCGAACAAATATGCTAATATTCAATTTCCGTTCATGAAATTCGCGCCATTGTTTCTGCGATTTTGAACGGATTTGGCGGTAGAGATCCATTTGTTCCGCCAGAATTTTGAGAGGAAAATATCAGTGCGTTACGCTTACGGAATTTCAACAGCGTTGCTTTTGGCCGGCAGTGCGGCAACCTTGACCGGCGTCGTCCCGGCCGGGGCACAAACCGCAGCCAATGACAGCTCGGTTATGCGCAACGTGGTACCACGTGCCAACGCACCGATGAGCTTTGCCGACCTTACGGAACAATTGCAGCCCGCAGTGGTCAATATCTCCACCACTCAGCGTGTCCGCGTCAACAATAACAATCCCTTCGCCGGCACGCCTTTTGACGGCCTGTTCGGCAACCGCCCGGGCGGCAACGGGGGCGCACAGACCCGTGAAGCGCAATCGCTGGGATCCGGCTTCATCATTTCGGCTGATGGCTATGTCGTCACCAACAACCATGTTGTTGCGCCGGGCAACCGCAACGCGACGATCGAATCGATCACCGTGATCATGCCGGACCGCAAGGAATATGTAGCCGAACTCGTCGGTCGTGATGCGGCATCGGATATCGCGGTGCTCAAGATCAAGGCAGACAAGCCGCTACCCTTCGTCAAATTCGGTGACAGTACCGCGACGCGCGTCGGAGACTGGGTGATCGCAATCGGCAATCCCTTTGGTCTCGGCGGCACCGTCACAACCGGTATAATTTCGGCGATTCACCGTAACACCGGCCAGGGCGGAGCCTATGACCGCTTCCTCCAGACCGACGCATCGATCAACCGCGGCAATAGCGGTGGACCGATGTTCGATCTCAACGGCAATGTCGTCGGAATCAACAACGCGATCATTTCGCCCACTGGTGGCAATGTCGGCATCGGCTTTGCCATTCCCGCTGAAGTCGCGGTGCCAATTGTCGAAACCCTGAAAAAGGGACAGTCGATCGAGCGTGGCTATCTCGGCGTCCAGATCAGCGCGCTCTCGGAAGATCTAGCCGACTCCCTCGGTCTGGAGAAAAACCGCGGCGAATTTGTCCAGCGTGTCGAACCCGGCGAAGCAGCGCAAAAGGCCGGCATCCAGGCGGGTGACGTGATCACCAAGGTAAACGGCAAGACGGTTACACCGGACCAGACCCTGTCCTATCTGGTTGCCAATCTTCCGGTTGGCACGGACGTGCCGATCGAACTTATGCGCGGAGGCAAGTCGATCAAGGTCAATGCCAAGCTTGGCAAACGTCCCTCCGAAGAAGAACTGGCCGGCAATACATTCGATCCGGATGCAGAAGATAATGCCATGGGCCAGAATGATGATGGTGCCAGTGCGCAGGCAACCGCCGATGCGCTGGGATTGTCGGTTGTCGACATGACCCCGGCCATCGCACGGCAGATCGGCGTCCCGTCGACACAGGAAGGGGTCGTGGTTTCGACGGTCAATCCGAACAGCGACGCCGCACAAAAAGGCATCAGGCGCGGTTTTCTTATAACCAGCGTCAATCGCCAGCCGGTGACAAGCGCTGCCGATCTGGACAAGGCGATCAACAGCGCGAAACGTTCGAATCGCGAAGCGGTGCTGCTGCAAATCCGGCGCGGATCCCGCGATCCGCAGTTTGTCGCGGTTCGACTGCAGGACGGCTAGGCACTTCTAAACATATGTAACATAAAAAGGCCGGTGCTTGACGCCGGCCTTTTTCTTGCCTCATGAGTGGCGCGATTTGCAACATGATTGAGGGGATTCGCCGATGGCCGATGCAACAGAGATTTTTCTCGGACTGGGCGGTGGCGTAAGACAAAGCCTGAACCTGTCCCGTGCGAACCGGCACGGCCTTATCGCCGGTGCCACCGGCACCGGCAAGACGGTAACCCTGCAAGGGCTGGCCGAAAGCTTTTCCGCCAATGGCGTGCCGGTATTTGTTGCCGACGTCAAAGGTGACCTTTCGGGCGTTTCCATGGCCGGTTCGTCACAATTCAAACATGCCGACAAGCTCGAGGAACGGGCGGCGGAACTGGGCATGAGCGATTATGCCTATTCCGACAATCCGGCTGTATTCTGGGACCTCTACGGCAAGCAGGGCCATCCCATACGGACCACCATTTCGGAAATGGGTCCGCTGCTGCTCGCGCGCCTGATGGACTTGAACGACACCCAGGAAGGCGTGCTCAATATCGTTTTCCGCTTTGCCGATGAAGAAGGCTTGCTGTTGCTCAACCTCGACGACCTGCAGTCGATGCTCGCTTACACGGCAGAAAATGCGAAGCAGTTGTCTGCCAAATACGGCAATGTCAGCAAAGCCAGCGTCGGCGCGATCCAGCGCCAGTTGCTGCAACTCGATAGCCAGGGTGCGGGCCAGTTTTTTGGCGAGCCGGCTCTGGAGATCGATGATTTCATCAAATGCGACGAACAGGGTCGCGGCTACATCAACGTGCTCGCCGCCGATCAGCTGATGCGCAGCCCGAAACTCTATGCGACATTTCTGCTCTGGCTGCTCGCCGAATTGTTCGAAACACTGCCCGAAGTCGGTGATCCGACCAAGCCGAAGCTGGTTTTCTTCTTCGATGAGGCGCATCTGCTGTTCGACGACGCGCCCAAGGCGCTGGAAGACAAGATCGAGCAGGTCGTGCGCCTGATCCGTTCCAAGGGCGTCGGGGTCTTTTTTGTCACCCAGAACCCGATCGATATTCCGCAGGAGATTGCAGGTCAGCTGGGCAACCGCGTGCAACATGCCCTGCGCGCCTTCACACCGCGCGACAAAAAGGCGATCAAGGCAGCAGCCGATACGTTCCGGATCAACCCCGATCTGGACGTCGAGCAAGCGATTACCGAATTGAGGGTTGGCGAAGCGCTCGTCTCTACTTTGCTGGAAGATGGCGCACCATCGATTGTCCAGCGGACCTTGATCAAACCACCGCGCTCCCGTCTGGGTCCGGTCACCGCCAAAGAACGCGCAATCATGCAGTCAATCTCGCCCCATGAGGGCAAATATGATCAAGAGATAGACCGGAATAGTGCCGAGGAAATCTTGGCGCAAAAGGTGATCGACGCCACGGAGACCGCGCGCGAGGTCGAAGAAAAGGGCGCAGAAGAGGTCGGCAAGCGTTCACGCAAGACCAAGAGCATCTGGGAAAAGGCCCTTAGTCGCGGTTCAAAAGTCGCCGTAGGATCCGTTGCCGGCATGGCGGCCTCGACCATGCTCGGCAAAAAATCCCGGGCAAACCCGATGCGATCGGGCGTGACTTCCGCTGTAGGGTCGGTGGTAACGGATCTCGCCGGCCCGGTCGCCGGACGCTTCGTTCGCAACCTGATCGGCGGGTTGATGCGATGAAGGCGGGCAAGCATTCACGCCGGACAAACCTGTTTTTGCCTTTTGCTCTTTTACTATCGGCTCCTGTTTCCGCCGAAACCACGGCGCCTGGCGCTGTAGATATAGAAACGTTGCGGGAGGAAGCTGAGGCATTCGAACAAAGCAAGGATTTTGAAAAGTCCGCCGACATCTACCGCCGCCTGATCGCAGCGGGCGACCCTCATGGTATGAACGCACTCGCAATTTCCTATTCCCGGGGCGAAGGCGTCCCGAAGGATGACAAAGAGGCGGTCCGATGGTTTCGGGAAGCAGCTCAACGGAAACATCCCGCTGCTACCACCAGCCTTGGGCTACGCTTTGAAAATGGCGAAGGTGTCGACAAGGACATTGCCACGGCCAATGAACATTACGAGAAGGCAGCTGCATTGGGCGATGCCCGTGCGATGTATTTCCTCGGGCTGAATCACGAAGCTGGGCTCGGATTTGAAAAGAACATCGAGACTGCATTCCAATGGTATGAGAAGAGCGCGAACGCTGGTTCGGCTTCGGCCATGTATGTTTTGGCAATGGCCTATGAAAATGGTGATGGGACCACGCCGAGTCTGGACGACGCACTGGTCTGGCTGGCGAAAGCGGCAGGAGCAGGAGACGTTGACGCCATTTTTGCCTTGGGAACATATTATGAGTTCGGTAAAGCGGTTGCGGTCAACGATGATATCGCTTTCATATTGTATAAAAAGGCAGCTGAACTGGGCCATGTGACCGCGATGAACAATTTCGCATCATCGTTCCATTCCGGCCGAGGCACCAAGGTCGATATCGAACAGGCGCTGGTCTGGTACCAAAAATCCGCCGATGCAGGAGATGACTATGCGTTGGCCAATCTCGGCGAGATTTATCTCAAAGGCGACCACGTCAAACGCGATGTCAAAAAAGGCCTCATGTTGCTCGAGAAGGCCATCGCAGATGACAGTGGCTATGCGATGTACACCTTGGCTTTGGCTTATGAAAATGGGATTGGCGTCGACATCGATCGGGGCAACTCTACACGATTGCTCAAGCAATCGGCTGAAACAGGCTACGCCACGGCGATGCGCAAACTCGCCCAAAACTATCAAGACGGAACCGGTGTATTGCGTGATGTGGCGGCGACAAAGTTCTGGTACGAAAAAGCCATTGCCGCCGGAGATGTAGATTCAGAATCGCTGTACGGCATTCTGGTCGAGAAAATGCAGGCAGAAACCGGTGCACCGGTCAGCACGCCCACAAATTGAACCGCTTGTTCGGCTAGCCGAAAAATCGAGCAACGATATCTTTCGCCAGGCGAGTGGGCCGCAAGGTGTCGGCATCGATACAGCACCAGCTCGACTGCACTTCGGCAAGCACTTCTTCGCCGCGACGGATGATGGTGCTGTAAAATGCCCGGGCTCCGTGCACCTTTTCGAGCAGCACTTCGGCGATTACATCATCGTCCAGAAACGCCGGCTTCCGGTAGGTTATCTCGTGCTTGAGCGCGACCCACAAGTGATCTGCGACCGCTTCGGAAGGCGCAAATTTCTGCCAATGCGCGACGACAGCATCCTGCACCCATGTCAGATAATTGGCATTATTGACATGGCCCATGAAATCGATGTTTTCGGGCAGAATGGCGATATTATGCTGATGTGAAATACTACTCATATTGCTTACAATAGTGTTCGCGTGAGGCAAAGCAAAGGCAATTCGGTGGCGGGGCGATGCTAACCCGTTTGCGCCGCCCCGCGCCGGCTCGCTCAGCCATCTTGTCTGGGAGCACCGATGGTGGCATGGTTGACGAGAGGGAGACGAAGTCATGTTCACGGGATTATTGCTCGCAGCAGCGGCGGCCGCAACGCCGGTAGCCAATGATTATGGACTGGACCAAAATTGGCTTTGCCGCCCGGGTCGTCGTGACGCCTGCACAATTTCCCGCGATGTGACACAGATTGCGCCGGACGGCGAGCTGACTGTCAATAGATTCGAGGCGGCAGCGGCGCCCGAGGCCGATTGCTTTTATGTCTATCCAACAGTCTCTTTCGACGAGAGCGGCAATAGCGACATGGTTGCCAATGATGAAGAACGCAAAGTAATCGAGGCCCAATTTGCCCGCTTCGGCTCCGAATGCCGAACTTTCGCACCGCTCTATCGTTCGGTCACGCTGACCGCACTTCGCGCCCTGATGACCGGTCAACCGATCGCTGCTGACCGAGAGCTCAACTATACCGATGTCCGCGATGCATGGCAGCATTATTTGGAGCATGACAATGACGGCCGCCCATTTGTTTTAATTGGTCATAGTCAGGGCACTGGGCTGCTCAAGCGACTGCTCGCCGAGGAAATTGATGGCAAGCCGGTCGCCAGCCGGATGCTCTCGGCGATGCTGATTGGCAACAATATCATGGTCGCCAAGGGCAAGGATGTCGGCGGCGATTTCAAGTCGACGCCGCTGTGCCGAAGCGCTTCCCAAATCGGCTGCGTGGTGGCCTATGTCAGCTTTCGCGAATCCTCGCCGCCGCCAGCCAGTTCGCGCTTCGGCAGGTCCGAAGATGAAGCGATGGAAGTTGCTTGCACGAATCCCGCCGCACTGAGCGGCAGCAATGCGCCGTTACACGCTGCATTTGCCGCACAGCGGTCATGGGAAATGGCGCGAGATACCGGACCATGGGTCGAAGGCGAGGATATTGCCACACCTTATGTGGCGCTGCCCGGCCTGCTGACCAGCCAGTGTGTAAAATCGGGTGGTTTCAATTATCTCTCGGTCGCAGTGCATGCGAACCCCGACGATCCGCGCACCGATGATATTCCCGGTGATGTTATTGTCGGAGATACAATATTGTCCGACTGGGGCCTCCACCTGATCGATGTATCGGTTGCCTATGATGACCTGGTGGCACTGGTTCCGCAGCAGCTTTCCGCCTGGAAAGCCGGTGGAGACGAAAGCGGAGAC
>NZ_JBATHY010000025.1:0-8412 GCF_049667325.1 Parasphingorhabdus sp.
TAAAACCTTGAATCAACGCCGAGGCGCTGGTGCCGCTCCAATAAGGAAATTGGGGGGCGGTTACTTCAGAGTAGCTGATCCCGCGCACCTGATTGCGACCAACCGGCTTGAACAATCCGCTGGACCGCAGGTCGCTGACGATGACGTCGCTGATCTTGCCTCCCAGTTCCGTAGTATTGCCTGCCGGCGTGTTCACGCTTTGCGGCGTAGGCAGACCGGGAACCGCAATGACCAACTCCTCCGATCCGCTATTGTCGACATCAACAGTCAGTTGGGCGTGCGCGGTTGCGGTCATTCCCAGGCAGGCGATGATGCCAAGGACCAATGTTCGGATATAGGGGGCGGCGGAATGCATAAGTGGTCTCCTAGACACCAAGATACAGGACAGGTTCGATAACCTTCCATTCGTCATAAAATTTTTCCGGGAATGTCGTGAAAGGTGCAGCAAGCTGCACCGCAGCAATGGCGCGTTCCTGATGGACATCGACTTGCGACCGGTTGCTCGGTGTAATGCCGGTTGTTGTCGCCGTCGGTCTGCCGATGATCCGGCCATTGCTATCAAGACGTGCCGTGACCTTGGTGCGGAGAAGCTCGGCATCGGCACCTGTCGGTGGACGCCACTTCTGTTTGATCAACCGGTACAACTCGCGTTCCAGCGAGGCAACAGCTGCAGGAGAAGCCTTTTCCGCCGCGATATTCTGGTTCCGGCTGACAGAAGGCGCGTCGGTGACACCTTTCAGGAAATCATCGCCCAATCGCGAACCCCGCGGTTTTGGCTGTGGTTTTGGCGTGGACCTGGCGGTGGTGCTGGCCGGTTTGTCCGGCCGCCGGCGTGGTTCCCGGGATACTGGAGCCGGCGCGACCGCAGGTTTCGGTCTGGCTTCGGTTTTCGGTGGTTCGGGTAACGGCTCCGCCGTGACAAAGCTGCTTTCTTCAGGCGCACCAAGTTCTGGTGCCACGCTGGTCGCCGGGGTGACTTTGGCCGGATCGGGAGCCGCGCTTTCGAGTCCCACCTCATCGGCAATCATCACCTCGATCGGCTTGTTGCGAAACGCGTCATTGGTTGTGTTGAGGATGCTGAGTGAAAGCACGCCAAACAGGGCCACATGACCCGCAGCCGCTATTCCCAAGCCAATTTTTTCAGCTTTCTCCATATCAGCGGTCCACTATTATGGTGTCTCGGATGAACCTGTAGTGACCAGCGAAACCCGGTTCAGTCCGGCGCGATTGAGTTCGCCCATCACGCCCATGATCAATCCGTAATCGAGCGTTTTGTCTCCGCGCAGCATGATCTGGCGCGGATCTTCCGGATTCTGATCGGCTGCAATATTGCGCAACCGGGTCTCCAGCGCACCTCGGCTGAGCTCTTCGTCTTCGATAAACACCCGGCCTTCGCTATCGATCGAAATCTGCACCGGTTCCTGCTCCTGTTCCAACGCGTTGGCGCGGCTTTCGGGCAGGTCGACGGGCACGCCCGCAACAAGCAACGGCGCCGTCACCATGAAAATGATCAGCAATACCAGCATTACATCGACAAAGGGGGTGACGTTGATCTCGGCCATCGGAGCACGCCCGCGACTACCGCCACGCCGCCCGATTCCGGATCCCATATTCATTCCCATGCTCAGTCTCCAAGCTCCAGTTCGCGGCTGAGCGTTGCATGGAAGCCTTCGGCAAAGCGGCCCATGCGGGCCTCCAGCTTGTTGAGGCGATGCGAGAAGCGGTTATAGGCGATAACCGCCGGAATGGCCGCAAACAGACCGATTGCCGTGGCGAACAGGGCTTCGGCGATGCCGGGCGCAACCACCGCCAGCGAACTATTCTGTTCCGCGGCAATCGCCGAGAAGCTGCGCATGATTCCCCAAACCGTACCGAACAGACCGACAAAGGGAGCGACACTGCCGACCGTGGCAAGGAAATTCAACCGGTCTGCAATCCGGTCCACTTCCTGGGCTATCGTCGCGTTCATTGCGCTGGCCAGGCGCTGACGGGTGCCTTCACGGTCGACGGGCCCCCTCGCGGTCGAACGGCGCCATTCCTTGACACCGGCTGCCAGGACCTTCGCGCTGGGCAGGCTGGACTTGCCATGTTGGTCAAAAAACCGGTCGATATTTTCGGCTTTGGAGAATGCCTGTTCGAATTTGTCGGATTTGCGCGCGATTTGCGCGATGTTCATGCCAAAGCTGACAATGATCGTCCACGTCCACACGCTGGCGAGTAGCAGCCCGACCATCACCGTCTTGACGACAATATCGGCTTCCAGAAAGAGCATGAATGGCGAGAAACTGCCGGTTGTCGCTCCGAGGGAAAGTTGGTCTAGCAAATTCTGATATCCTTCATTTCATATCCGCCTGTTCCATGACGCTAGCGAATGACTTTGTCCACGATTTCGGTTGCCGTCTGGGCCGTCCGGCAGGGGTAAGAAAAGCGGCGTGAACAGATGCTGACGTAATCTGGTCCGAACCGCGCATGATTGTCTGATCGATAATGACGCTGGCGGCCCGGAGAGTCTCGACGGTGCTGATCACGACCAGATCGTCATCCAGCTTGGCAGGCGAGAGATATTTCATGGTGAGGTCAACCACCGCATAGACGCCTTCGCCGTTCTCATAGGCCGCATTCTGGTCCATATCTAGCTGACGGAGCATGTCTGAACGGGCGCGCTCCATATAGCGCAGATAATTGGCATGATAGACGATTCCGGAAAAGTCGGTGTCTTCGAAATAGACACGGCAGGCGAAATAATGCTTCCCGCTTACAAAGCGTCCGTCATGCGGGCGAATATCTGGAGGAATGGTCACAATATCACAATAGCCTCGTGTCAGTGCGGGGGGAAGCCGGAAAACCAAGCCCGTTTTTCCGTTCGGCGTAAATCCGAGTCAAGTGGCCTAGCGCGCGCAACCGATGCACAATGCCGCTGCTGGATCGATCTTCAGCCGGCGAATGGCAATCGGTTCCCCGCATTCCGCGCACCAGCCATATTCATCCTGCTCGATCCGCTTCAGGGCCATTTCGATCCGCGCGATATCACTGGTCCGCCGCCGCGCTTCGGCATGAGCCATTTCCTGCTGCTGCATCGCGTCCATCCGGGACAGCCGGCCCACGCTTTGCTGGTCGAGCTCGACCGTATTTCGCCAGCTTGCCGCTTCCAGATCAAGCGCCTTCAACTCCGCTTGCTTCTCGATCAGGCTTCGATGCAGAGTTTTGGTTTGCGCCGGTGAAATTTCCTCCGCCATGATTATTTTTGCGGCGTCAGATAATCCAGCGCCGCTGCCGTCATCGCTTCGGTTCCCAGCGTGACGGATTCGCGCGGGGCAATCTTGAAAAATGGCGAGTGATGCGAGGGCACCGGCGCGCCGCCGGCTTTTTCGCGATCAAAATCGGCCTGCGGCGTCCCGCCGACGGAAAAATACACGCCCGGAACATCAGTATTGGGCTGGACAAAATAGGCGAAGTCCTCCGCACCCATGCCTTCGCGGGGTTTGTTGTCGAACACCTGTTCGCCAAAGCGGGCGGCGAAAACACTCTTCACCCGCTGGGTCATTGCCACATCATTATAATTGGCCGGGGTCGATTCCTTCGACACCAGTACCTCCGGCAATCTGTCGTCCGGCAATCCGTTCATCCGGCCGACATTGGTCGCGATGCGTTTGATGCCCTCGAGCAGCTTCGCCCGCGTGTCTTCGTCATCCGAACGGACCGTCAACTGCATCACCGCCTTGTCGGAAATGATATTATGCTTGAAGCCGCTGTGGAACGATCCGACGGTGATCACGCCGGGTTTGAGCGGGTCAATTTCGCGGCTGACAATGGTCTGCAGGTTCATGATGATCTGAGCGCCCATCACGATCGGGTCCTTGCCCCGGTGCGGCCCCGCGCCATGGGCACCGACGCCGTGGACGATGATGTCGACGCTATCGGAAGAGCTGCTTGAAATGCCTTCGCGAACGGAGAGCTTGCCGGTCGGCGTGTCCGCAGAAACGTGAAAGGCCATGGCGAAATCGGGCTTGGGAAAGCGTGAGTAAAGCCCGTCGTCCATCATCAGCTTGGCCCCGCCGATGCGTTCTTCGGCGGGTTGCGCGACCAATACCAATGTGCCGGCCCATTGGTCCTTCATCGCAGACATTTGCCGCGCAGTGCCGATCAGCGAGGTGATATGCACATCATGGCCGCAGGCGTGCATGACCGGCTTTTGCTCGCCGTCGATGCTAATCTGCTTCGCGGTCGACATATAGTCCAGCCCGCTGTCTTCAACGAGTGGCAGGCCGTCCATATCCGCGCGCAGCATCAGGGTCGGGCCTTCACCATTTTTCATAACCGCGACGACACCGGTACCGCCGACTTTCTCGGTAACGGTGAAACCCGCAGCGCGCCATTTCTGGGCGATAATCGCGGCGGTGCGGGTCTCTTTATAGGAAAGTTCGGGATTGCGGTGAAAATCGAGAAACAGGGCTTTGAGCTCCTTGTCATAATCCGCTGCGATGGCAGCAGCCAGATCGGGTGACGTCGAGCTATTTTGTGCCAACACCGGCGCGGTCCAGATCAAGGCGGTTGTCGCAGCCAAGGCCAAAAGATGTTTCATGTTTCTCTCCCTGTATTTTTCTCGCTTATGCAGGACCCAGACGAAATGCGCAAAGCTTGTTACCTTCCGGATCGCGGAAATAGGCGGCATAAAAGGCCATCGGGCCTTCATCACCGCGGACGCCGGGCGCGCCTTCGTCGCTCCCGCCGAGTTCGAGACCCTTGTGATAGAAGCTGTCGACCTGTCCGCGTTCTTTCATCTGCAGCGCGATCATATTGCCATTGCCCGGCTGCGCGGCTTCTCCATTATAGGGTTTGGTCAGCGCAATCGACGGCGTGGTCATGTCAACGCCGTATAGCGTGAAGCCATTCTCCTCGAGTTCCATAAGGCGTTTTGCGCCCAGTTCGCCGAGCAGCGCATCATAATAGGCGTGCGCCTTTTCAAGATCATTGGTGCCGAGCGTTACATATCCGATCATATATTCTCTCCTGATCATCATTCGGGGTGATTGATTCGGTCTTGGCGTGAAACTTATCAGTCGGAAACTTAGATGCAATGACCTGCGAGATCATGTTGCGGTGCCAAAAAAAAGGCAGGAGCTTGTCGCTCCTGCCTCCATATCATTTATTTCCTATATGATCAGGATCATCCGGTCGGACAGCTGCCGATCCGTTTGCCGCTGCTCTTGGAGGATATGTTCATTTTCATACCCGCCGCACCGCCATCCATATTCATGGTCATTTCATAGCTGCTCGGTCCATATTGGCCGTCCATCTTCATCGTCATATCGCCGGGGGTGCCACCCATGTCGCTACAGGACATTTCGGAGGATACGGCGCCGCCGCTCATGTTGAATTTCTTGACCTCGCAATTGGTCTTTTCCTGAGCGGCAAAAAACTGCGCGCCCGGGTTTTTGGCTTCCTCCTCGGTGATGCAGGACTTCGAGGTTGTCACCTTGCCCTTCATTCTGTCCATCACACCGGCGGGCACATTATCGGGCAGGCCCTCGATTTTCACATCCACGATTTCTACGGTATTTTCCCATTCACCGGGCTCGAGCGTGACTTTGTTCATTTCTTCGGCAACTTCGTCCGCGGTGATTTTGCCGTCACCGTCCTTGTCAGCGCCTTTGTCCGCACAGCCGCCTATCAGGCCGAGTATAGCCACTGAAATTAATAATTTTCTCACAAGAATATTCCCTCAATATTGGTGCCCCGGAACCCGCCATAAACCGGTGTGCCTCCGAAGTAAATTTTCTATCGTCCCGATCTCCGGAAAACGCCATTCCGGGGATGACATTGGACCCTTTTTGTTCCATATCGGCGACATGACAGAATTGGTAATCAGAAGAGGCCTGGCGGAGCCGGATACCGGCGAGGATTTCGTCCCGCATAAACCCAATCGCCCCGCCAAATCGGAAGGCGGCAGACCGTTCAAGCTGGTCAGCGATTTTGAGCCGGCCGGTGATCAGCCGGAAGCGATCAAGGAACTGGTCGCCGGGATGCTCGAAGAAGAGCGCGATCAGGTGCTGCTCGGGGTTACCGGATCGGGCAAGACCTTCACCATGGCCAAGATCATCGACGAGCTGCAACGGCCCGCCCTGATACTGGCCCCCAACAAGATACTGGCGGCGCAGCTGTACGGCGAGTTCAAGAGCTTCTTCCCCGACAATGCTGTCGAATATTTCGTTTCCTATTATGACTATTACCAGCCCGAAGCCTATGTCGCGCGGTCTGACACCTATATCGAGAAGGAAAGCTCGGTAAACGAGGCGATTGACCGGATGCGGCACAGCGCGACCCGCTCGCTGCTCGAGCGCGACGACGTGATCATCGTGGCCTCGGTATCCTGTCTCTACGGCATCGGCTCGGTCGAAACCTATTCGGCGATGATATTCGATCTTAAGAAAGACCAATCGGTCGACCAGCGGGATATCATCCGCAAGCTGGTGGCGTTGCAATATAAGCGCAATGATATGGCCTTCGCCCGCGGCACTTTCCGGGTGCGCGGGGACAATCTCGAAATATTCCCGTCGCATTATGAGGATATGGCCTGGCGGATCAGTTTTTTCGGCGACGAGATTGAAGAGATTGTCGAATTTGATCCGCTGACCGGCAAGAAGGGCGCGAGCCTGAACCGGGTCAGGGTCTACGCCAATTCGCACCATGTCACGCCGGGGCCGACGATGAAGCAGGCGATGGAAGCGATCAAATTCGAGCTCGGGGTTCGGCTGAAGGAGCTGGAAGCCGAAGGCAAGCTGATCGAGCATCAGCGGCTGGAACAGCGGACCAATTTCGATCTCGAGATGATCGCGGCGACCGGTAGCTGCGCGGGAATCGAAAATTACTCGCGCTTTCTGACCGGACGTTTGCCGGGTGAACCGCCGCCGACCCTGTTCGAATATTTGCCGGACAATGCTTTGCTGTTCGTCGATGAAAGCCACCAGACGGTCCCGCAAATCGGCGCCATGTCCAAGGGCGACCACCGCCGCAAGATCAACCTGGCGGAATATGGCTTTCGCTTGCCCAGCTGTATCGACAACCGCCCGCTGCGGTTCAACGAGTGGGACGCGATGCGGCCGCAGACGGTGAGCGTGTCCGCGACGCCGGGCAAATGGGAGATGGAGCAGACCGGTGGCGTGTTCAGCGAACAGGTGATCCGTCCCACCGGGCTGATCGACCCGCCGGTGGAGATCAAGCCGGTCGAGGATCAGGTCGACGATGTGATCAACGAATGCCGGAAAGTCGCGGCGCAAGGCTATCGTACGTTGATCACCACGCTGACCAAGCGGATGGCGGAGGATCTTACCGAATTCATGCACGAGGCCGGGATCAAGGTCCGCTATATGCACAGCGATGTCGAGACGCTGGAACGGATCGAGCTGATCCGTGATCTCCGGCTCGGCGTCTATGACGTGCTGGTCGGCATCAACCTGTTGCGCGAAGGGCTAGACATTCCGGAATGCGGCCTCGTCGCGATCCTCGACGCCGACAAGGAAGGTTTTCTGCGCAGTGAAACTTCGCTGATCCAGACGATTGGCCGGGCTGCCCGTAATGTCGATGGACGGGTCATTCTCTATGCCGACCGGATGACCGGATCGATGGAACGCGCGATCAGCGAGACCGACCGCCGTCGTGAAAAGCAGGTCGAATATAATCTCGAACACGGTATCACCCCGCAATCGATCAGGAAGAATATCGGCGACATCATCGCCCATGCCACGGCAAAGGATATGGTCACCGGCGCGGTCACTGACGACGGCAAGCCTCTCGTTGGCCATAATCTCAGAGCGCATATCCAGAGTCTCGAGAAGCAGATGCGCGATGCGGCGGCTGATCTGGAGTTCGAGACCGCCGGCCGTCTGCGCGACGAGATCCGCAAACTGGAGGCGGAAGAGCTGGGCCTGCCAGCCGACCTGCAGTTGGCACAGCCGAAAGGCAGGTCGACAGAGGGACGACCGGGGACGCGGAAAATGGGCTATGGAAAGACGCAACGGAAGATGTAGCAACGCACCCGTTTCGATTAACGACCTGCCTTGATAGACCAACGGCATCCCCGGCGCTTGTGCGAACCCCTCGACCGGTCCATGCTGCTCCCGACATCCTGGGGAGAGAAAATCATGCGTGCATCGATCTTTTTAACATTGGCGACATCTGCATTGGCGATTGGCGCTCCAGTATATGCCGGATCTTCATCCGCTTTGTCGGAGGTGGCGGCAGCAGAAACGGCGCCTGATTTCGCATCAGCGGTGTCGGATCCCGGCCGGGAAGAAGCGGATGTCAAACTGGACGAGGGTCGTAGCCCGGCAGAAGTGCTGGCCTTCATGGGCCTCGAAACCGGAGATACCGTGCTCGATATTTTCGCTGGCGGCGGCTATTATAGTGAAATCA
>NZ_JBATHY010000026.1:0-4929 GCF_049667325.1 Parasphingorhabdus sp.
GCCTGGATGCCCGCACCGCCGCCGCTGTCGGAACCCGCGATCGTCAATATCCGCGGACAATTACCGGTCACAGAAACAGCGGCCCGACCTGGACGATCAGGAACCATTCGATGGCCCCGGCAAGCAAAAGGATCAGGATCCAGAACCGCCGAAAAAAGCCTCGGGCAAAGAAAAACAGCACCAGAGTTAGCAGCACCGGCAAGATCAGACCGATGACCACGATGGTTCGGGCATCCATCGCATCCAGAAAGCTCAGCATTTATATTTCCGTTCGGTAGAGGCCGGGTGTTTTGCCAGGAGCGCGGCCGAACGGGTCGGCCTCGAGCTTAACGCGCCACCACAATTTGGGCATCTACCCTGAAATTTCTCGCTATCGCAACTTTCGCAAAAAGTGCATTCAAAACTGCAGATCAGCGCACCAGCCTGCTCGGCTGGCAGGTCCCTGCCACAGCTTTCGCAATCGGGGCGCATTTCCAGCATCAGCCCGCAACCTCCTCGACCACCGCGCAAATCCGGTCAACCACAGCATGGACCTGCGCTTCGTCGTCCCCCTCTGCCATCACTCTGATCAGCGGCTCGGTGCCCGATTTGCGGATCAACAGTCGACCACAACCATCCAGTTCCTTTTCGGCTTCGGCGATAACTGCCTTGACCTTCTCGCTCTCGAGCGGCTGGCCGTCGCTATAGCGGACATTTTTGAGCAGTTGCGGAACCGGATCAAACAGATGCAGCAATTCGCTCGCCGGTTTGCCGCTTTCGACCAGTTCACCCAACACCTGCAAGGCGGCAACCGTGCCGTCCCCGGTGGTGCCATGATCGAGCAGGATCATATGGCCCGATTGCTCGCCGCCAACGTTATAGCCGCCCTTTTTCATTTCTTCCAGAACGTAGCGATCACCGACGTTTGCCCGCACCAGATCAAGATGCTGGGAGTTCAGGAACCGCTCCAGCCCAAGATTGGACATAACCGTGGCGACGATACCGTCACCGCGCAACAGGCCATTGCGGCTCCAGCTCGAGCCGATCAGTGCCATAAGTTGATCGCCATCAACCACCTGTCCTTCTTCGTCGACAACGATCAGACGGTCAGCATCCCCGTCCAGGGCAACGCCGACATGAGCGCCAGAAGCGACGACGGTTTCCTGCAAAATCGCCAGATCCGTCGATCCGCATTTGTCATTGATATTCAATCCGTTGGGACTGATTCCCAGCGTGACAACCTCTGCGCCCAATTCCCAGAAAGCGGAAGGTGCCACCTGATAGGCTGCGCCATTGGCGCAATCGCAAACGATCTTCAGGCCATCGAGCCTTATATGGTCCGGCAACGACATTTTGACGGCATGAATATAGCGGCCGCGGGCATCCTCAAACCTTTTGGCCCGGCCAATGTCGGCCGCTGGCGCCAATATCGTCTCTTCTTCAAGATAGGCCTCGATCTTGAGCTCGTCTTCGTCGGACAGTTTGAACCCGTCCGGCCCGAACAGCTTTATTCCATTGTCATAATAGGGGTTGTGACTGGCGGATATCATGACCCCGAGATCGGCACGCATCGACCGGGTGAGCAAGGCCACCGCCGGCGTCGGCATGGGACCGACCTGGACTACATCCATCCCGACACTGGTAAAACCGGCGACCAGCGCATTTTCCATCATATAGCCGGACAGTCTGGTATCCTTGCCGATGACGACGCGATGTTTGTGATTTCCCCGCATGAAGTGCCGTCCAGCGGCCTGTCCCACTTTCATCGCGATTTCGGCGGTCATCGGATGTTTGTTGGTCAGCCCGCGGATGCCGTCGGTGCCGAAAAATTTCTTTGTCATATCCACTTGCATCCCAAAATAGTCACATCTTGTAGCGCTTGTCTCTAGCCGATGGATCGGCAGGAGACCAAGCAGGAATGACGCCAATGGCGAAATTTACAAGCAATCCCCCCTTGCCAGAACTTGGCGGCCATGGTTCATGGTCACTTGGTGGGTGGCAAGGGACAGAATATTGAAAAAAGCGCTGATAATACTTCTTGCCCTCGTTCTCGGCATATTGATCGGACTGTTTGTCGGCCCCAAAAATGCATTGCTGGTAGAAGCGGCCGACGTCGTCGGCAATATGTGGCTCAACGCCTTGCGCATGACCGTCATCCCACTTGTTTTTACTCTGCTGATCGTCGGAATTGGCAAGGCTGCTTCAATGGCCCGCGCCGGACGGATGACGGCTCGCGCTATTCTGTTCATGATTTTCCTCCTCTGGTGCTCTTCCGCCATGGCGGCTCTGGTCACCCCTGCCCTGCTAGAACTCTTCCCGCTAAACTTTGATGCTGCGGCGGCGCTGCGGTCTGCATTGGGAGATGCCGCGCCACCGGGAGACGTGCCACCGTTCAGCGAGTTCCTCCGCGCCCTCATTCCCACCAATGCCATTGCGGCAGCGGCAGAAGATGCGGTGCTGCCGCTGATGATTTTCGCGCTCGCTTTCGCCTTTGCGATCACCCGCCTGCCGGACGCTCAAAGAATGATGCTCGACCAGTTTTTCAACGCTCTTGCAGATGCTTTGCTGATCCTTATCCAATGGGTATTGGCGCTAGCGCCACTGGGTGTCTTCGCTCTGGCACTGGGCGTCGGCGCGAACGCAGGAGTGGCGGCATTCGGGGCATTGCTCCATTATGTCCTGATCGTCAGCAGCGTCGGCGCAGTGGTCTGGATCTTCAGCTATGTCCTGACCTATGTCGGCGCGAAGCGTGGCCCGATCGCCTTTTTCAAGGCGTCGGCCCGGGCGCAGGCGGTGGCCATTTCCACACAAAGCTCGCTGGCTTCGCTGCCGGCGATGGTCAGCGGCGTCAAGGTCATGGGGGTCGGTGACCGGTCAGCCGATGTCGTCCTGCCGATTGCGGTCGCGCTGTTTCGGGCAACCGGTCCTTGCATGAATCTTGCGGTCGCCATTTACGTCGCCCATCTGATGGGCATCGAATTGTCATTTGGCGTCCTGGCGATCGGAATAGTCGTCGCGGCGATCACCACCATGGGGGCGGTCAGCCTGCCCGGTTCGATCAGCTTCATCACCTCGATTGCTCCGATTTGCATTGCGATGGGCATTCCGATTGAACCACTGGTTCTGCTTTTGGCGATCGAGACATTTCCTGATATCATGCGGACCGTGGCGAATGTCAGCATGGACATGAGCGTGACCGCGACGCTCGCCCGAACCGAGGGAGATATAGAATGAAATATCGCAAACTGGGTAGTGAACTGGAGGTTTCCGCGCTTGGCCTCGGCTGCATGCCGATGGCGGGCATTGGCAAGGGCATGTACGGCATGGCCAACCGCGCCGAAAGTCTGGCAACCATCGACCGGGCGATCGAACTGGGGGTGACCTTTTTCGACACCGCCGAGGTCTATGGTCCGCACATCAACGAAGAATTGCTCGGTCAGGCGATCCGCGGCCGTCGCGACCGGCTGGTCATCGCCACCAAATTCGGCTTCGCCTTCAAAGACGGGCAAGTGACCGGCGTGGACTCCAGTCCGGCCAATGTGCGCCGGGCCTGCGAAGGATCGCTACTGCGACTTGGCATCGATACCATCGACCTTTTCTACCAGCATCGCGTTGATCCAAATGTCCCGATTGAGGAAACGGTAGGCGCGATGGCCGATCTCGTAACCGAGGGCAAGGTCCGCTATCTCGGCCTTTCGGAGGCTGGCGCGGAATCCCTCAAAAAGGCCCACGCGACCCATCCCATTGCGGCTTTGCAATCGGAATATTCCTTGTGGGAGCGGAGTATCGAGGAAGAAATCCTGCCGATCTGTCAAGACCTTGGCATCGGCTTTGTTCCCTACAGCCCGCTCGGTCGCGGTTTTCTGACCGGCCAGATCAACAGCCGGGATGATTTGCCGGAGGATGATTATCGTCGCAATGATCCGCGCTATTCGGAAGAAAATTTCGACCAGAATATGAAATTGGTCGATGTGGTGAAAGAAGTCGCCACCCGCCATCACTGCTCACCCGCACAAATTGCACTGGCATGGCTGCTGGAGCAGGGCGATTTCATCGTGCCGATCCCCGGCTCGAAAAGGCGGGCGACGCTGGAAGACAGTATGGTTGCGGTCGACATTGACCTGACCGAAGCCGATCTTGACGAACTGGAATCCGCAGCGCCGGTAGGCGGCACCGCTGGCCTCCGCTATGGCGAGCGCATGATGTCGATGGTCCGCCTCTAGCGGCTAGTGATCATAAGCCTTCGGCAAAGCACCCGGGGCCGGGTTGCGATAGCGATCCCGAAGCCGGATTTGCCGGTTGCTGAGAGACTGTTCGACCCCGTCGATGAGCACTTTATCAACCTGTGTTGAAAGCTCCAGCGGATCACCCGTCCAGATGACGATATCCGCCTGACGACCGGCTTTGAGCGAACCCAGTTGCCCACCCATATCCATGATTTCCGCAGGCACCGAACTGATCGCGGCAAATGCGTCGTTCCAGTTCAGCCCTGTGGCTCGGGGCACTTTATTGAGCGCGACCAGATTACCGGCATATTGAACGGAATAACGTAGTTGATGGGCATCCCGGTCGTTGATCATACCGATCGCGACCTTTACGCCAGCGGCCTTCATGCGGCCGATATTGGACTGGGTGGCAGACAGATCCTCGAAGCCATAAGGCAGGTCGCTGAGCGCCGACGCCAGCACAGGCACGCCTGCCGCGGCGATATGATTGGCGACACGCCAGCCTTCATTAGCACCGACCAGCACCATTTTCAGCGCCGGAAAATCCTTGCGGAGGTCGAGGACCTTGAGGATGTCATTGGCGCTTTCGACATGGACCAGCAGCTTGGTGCTGCCGTTGATCACTGGCAACAGGGCCTTGGCGTCCGACGCCTTTAGCAGGTCACTGTCAAAAACAGCCGGATTGCGTGCATAGGTCCGCGCTTCTTCGAGCAGCGCCCGGAAC
>NZ_JBATHY010000027.1:0-10186 GCF_049667325.1 Parasphingorhabdus sp.
GCTTTCCAACGGATCATTGGCGGCGAGATCGAGCTGTCGCGCCTCTTGTTCACGGCATGTAGCGGCTTTTACGCGCATCGTTTGAGTCCTTTTTTCGCGCTATGTTCCGCGATTGCTTTTGATATTGTCGAGGCCCGGTACAACGCCAGACTTGGTCGAAGGGTTGGACGCATTGGTCTTTTTCTTCTCGGCCTTGGGCTTGCGGACTTCGCGGTTTGATTTTTTCTGTGATTTGGCCATGATTCTTCCTTCCGGGGTGATTTTCAGACGGCAGCCGGCGGGTTCACCTTGCGGAGGCGACGGATCGGATCGACTGTCGGCGAACAAACTCAAACAATATTGCTGCGAATGATGTCCTGCCTCAGGAAAGCCGACCAGAGTCATTTCTGATCGTGAAGAGACAATGCCAGTCAGGATTGCAATCTGGCAATCACGAAGGCCTGCTGAGCATATAGGGAGGCAACAAGGCGATTGTAAGGCTTGCTGCTTATCAGCGGCAATCAATTACGCTCAGACTGCAGCCAAATATTCTAACGTGGCTTGCAAAGCGCTCTTCGTGATTGACGTCAAATTCGGCAAGGTGACAATTTATCCCAATCAGTATCGGGCAATCCGTCGATTGACGCGCTTGTCTCCCAAACCAACACCGCTATAAACCGACCATGAATTTGCACCCTGACACCACTGGAACCTTGCTCGGTGAAGCGCGCGTCGCTTTGCGAGGCGGAGATGACGAAACTGCCGAAACGGCGTTGCAGAAACTGCTGGTGATCGACAAGCGCCATCTCGCTGCTCTTCTGCTGATGGGAGACGTGAAGGCACGGGCAGATGATGATCGGGCGGCGAACAGCTATTACAAGGCTGCGCTGAACATGGTCAGTGTTGGTGCCTCTGTGACCGACGATTTGCGAGCCGGGCTGAAACAGGCGGAAGCGTTTCTGGCCGGGGCGCACGGGCGATTTGAAGCATTTTTGCTGCGCAAACTGAACGACACCGGACTGGCCAGCGGTGATACACCGGTTCCGGTGCGCCAAGCCATCGATCTCCTGATGGGGCGCAGGGAAATATTCCATCAAAAGCCCTCTTTATTCTATTATCCGGGGATGCCCCAGAGGGAGTTTTACGAACGATCTGAATTTCCGTGGCTGGCCGATATGGAGGCCGCGATTCCCGATATGCAGGAAGAATTGCAGGCCGTGATCGCCCGAACGAGTGAATTCACACCCTATGTCCAGGGGCATCCCAATCGTCCGCGTCCGAATAACCCGTTGCTGGACGACCCCAATTGGGGGGCCTATTATTTCTGGAAAGACGGCGTCGAAATAACCGAAAATTCGGTTCACTGCCCAAAGACCATGGCCGCACTGGAATCTGCACCGGTCCCGGTCATCCACGAGCGCTCGCCGATGGCGCTCTATTCGGTGCTTGAACCGGGAACCCATATCGCGCCACATCATGGCATGCTCAACACCCGGCTGATCTGTCATATTCCGCTTGTGTTGCCGCCCGATTGCGCCTTGCGCGTCGGCGGGGAAACCCGGCCGTGGCAGGCGGGAAAGGCACTGATTTTCGACGATAGTTTCGAACATGAGGCCTGGAACCGCAGTGACCAGCGACGGGTTATCTTGCTGTTTGAAATCTGGCGACCGGAAATATCCGGGGAAGAGCGCCGCGCGTTGACGACGATATTCGAGGCGATAAACGAATATCAGAAACCGGTAGAGATATAGCAGTCTCCGCGCGATGGCCGACCGCGCCGAATGTCACAATCCGGATGTCACAATATAGTGTCGCCGACGCCCATCATCTTGCCATCGGTCACGATCACCCGATCGCCAAGCTTGACCTGTTCGAACAATAGCCGGGCAAATTCCAGCGGCACGCCGATACAACCGCGTGTCCCCCAACCCCATTTGACGTCGGAGGCATGGATCGCAACCCCGTCGTTGGTCAGGCGCAACATATAGGGCATCGGCGAGCCATAGATGTTGGAGACATGGTCCTTGCTCTTCTGGGTAATTGGAAAAACGCCGGTCGGAGTCGGCTTCAGGGAATCACCAAAGGTGATCACCGCAGCGCCAATTTCGTAACCGGCACGAAAGACAGAGATGCTCTCGGCCTTGAGATCGACGGTAACCACAAGCTCGCCAGCCGGTACACCGTCATCATCCCACTTATAATAGCCATGTACAAATGGCTCGTCGATCTGGAGGATGCGTTTGACGACAAATTTGTCGCTGAGCGACGGATTGGGAGCCATTGCGGCAACATCGGTGGCGATCGGTGCAAGAACTGGGTCTTCCTCCGCAAGCGGATCATCGCCCGGTTGCTCGGAAACCGCGGTCTCGATTAGTGGTTCAATAGGTCTAACGGGATCGGCGGCCGCGCGGGTCAACCCCATCGCCAGCAGCGCGATAATCGCCAGCGCAGCCATCAGCAGAACCGATGCGCTCACCCGGTATGCAATTTTCTCGACCATCGCTGATACTCCATTTGTTAAGGGAGTATTTACCATGGATCCGTGTCCGGGAATGACAGATATTTGGGTCGTCCCGCTGCGGTACGACAGCAGCGGGAGTGTTAAAATCCAGCGTTAACAGGCGGCATGATGTACCTGCGCCGGCCAGCACCCCTTTTTGCTATTACTGCTAGAAAACCGCCTTTGCTTCGGCTTCCTTCATCATCGCCTTGCGCACCATCGGAATCGGCGGGCCGCCATAGCCGAGAAACTCGTCGTGAAATTCCTTCCACCCTGCGGTGGCACCGTTTTCCTGAGTCTTCTGTTCGGCGAAATTGGCTGCGGTCCAGTCTTCGCGAAGCTTGCGGATCATCAGCTTGCCCATCGTATAGTTGAGATAGGCGGGATCATAAGTTCCACGGGCCGCCTGCTGGGTGGAATTGCCAAGATCCTGAAAGCATTCGTTCCGGAACATATCCAGACTCTCCGCCACCGTCATCCCCCGTGCGTGCAGACCGATCGCCGAAAGGTAGCGGCAGTTGCGGAGCAGCGCGTTGGACAGCTGACCGATTTTGGTTTCCGGATCGCCATCGTGGAGACCGGCTTCGACCATCATCTCCTCGGTATAATGCGCCCAGCCCTCGGCAAAGGCATATCCGACGAACAGCTTGCCGAATATCGATTCCGCGCGATTGGCGTGCAGGAAGTTGAGGAAATGACCCGGCCATACTTCGTGAATTGTTGTCCCGAGCAGATCCATTTTACCTGGAATATAGGCGGCGCGGGTCGCCTCGTCCCATGCCGGGTCTGGCGGGGAGATATAATAGACGCTGGGCAGGCCTTTTTCATAGGGTCCGGGAATATCGATATAGGCACTATTCTGGCGGTTATAGGGCGGCGATTCCTCGACTTGCGCCACCTCGGTACCGGGAATGCTCACGAGGTCTTTCTCGATCAGAAATTCGCGCAACGGCGGCAATTGATCGCGGGCTTCCTGCACCGGTCCCTTTTCCGGTTTGTTTGCCGCCATTTTTGCGAAACAGTCGACGATGCTCGCGCCCGGCGCAAAGGCTCCGCACGCTTTGGCCAGAGCCGCCTGATTGCGCCTGAGATCCGCCCGGCCAATCGCTTCCAGCTCGTCGAGCGAGATATTGACGCCCTCGGTTTTGATCACCATCGCGGCAAATTTCTCGGCGCCCAGAGCATAGCCATCCTTGGTTGCCGGAACCGATCCGATGTGACCGGCAAGATCCTTCATCGCCGCTGCTGCCGCCGCTGCCGCAACATCAAACTGGCGTTGAAGTTCGGTATCCTTCACCTCGGCAAAGGCCGCTTTCGCGTCGCCGGTAAAATAATCGGCAAAACCGCCAAAGCCTGCCTGACCATATTTTAGAAAGCTTTCCGGTAGCGGCAATTTCAGATTTTCCTTGATCTGCGCGGCGGCCGCCGGAACGTTGTTCGCATATTTGATAAACGCCTTCATCCGCGTTGTGGCGTCGGCATAGGGCCGGGCAATATAGACATTGGGGTCCAGCGCTCCGACATAATAAGCGGGGTTTTTGTGCGGAAAGTCAGCAGTTTCCAGCCAGAAAAGCTCGCCTTCCATGACATTGACCAGATAATCCCGCTCAAATTGTTCCGTTTCGCTGAGATCGCCGGCATCAATCGCCCGCGCATCCGCGATCGCCTGTTTGCGGACGTCGACCATTTTCTTTAGACCCGCTTCGCTCCAGTCGGGAAGCTGGCCGTCAAATTCATGTTTGCCCTGATAGACCGCGAATGTCGGATTGACGGGGAAATAGCCGTCCAGAAAACTGGAGAGATAGCTGCCCCAGGCACCGCTTTTGTCAATTTCCATTGCAGCAACCGGTTCATCCCCGATCTTCTTGCATCCGGTCACGGTCAAGGCGGCCAGCGATACTGCCAGCATCAGATTTCGCATTTTCATTTTTCTCTCCCCGGGGAATAATTCGTGTTTTAATTTTGCCGGTGCAGACTGGCATAGTCGTCATTGCCTTGGCCAGTCCTATTCGACGAACCGCCTTCCGGGAATTCTTGCGCTCCCGAAACGAATTGATTGCGGCAAGTTGCTTCAATCGCTAGCAGATAATCTGTGATCAGCCCGGCACCACATCCCTTTACCATAGCCAATTATCGCTATCTGTGGTTCTCGCGACTGGCATCGATGTTTGCGCTCTATGCGATGATGCTGATCCTCGGCTGGCAAGCCTATAATCTCGCCCGCGAGGATATGGGGATCAGTGCATCTGCGGGCATATTGGGCCTGCTCGGGTTGCTGCAATTTGTGCCGCTATTCATCCTGACCCCGCTGGTTGGATGGGTTGCCGACCATATGGATCGTCGCTGGATCGCGCGCATCGTGCTCGCTGGGCAGGCAATGATTGCGCTGGCTTTGGGACTGTTGACCGCTTCCGGCGGGATCACGCTGTGGACGATCTATATCATTGCGGTTTTGCTCGGTATCTGCCGGGCGTTCCTCGGACCGGCGATTACCTCGCTGGCGCCCAATCTGGTCCCCAAAGCATCGCTTCCCCGCGCCATCGCGCTCTCGACCATCGCCTGGCAGGTTGGCGTGATCGCCGGACCGGGCATGGCCGGTCCGCTTTACAAGGTCGATGCAGCCCTGCCCTATTTTGTCTGCGCTGCACTCTATGCGCTGGCGACACTGGCAATTTTCCTGATCGGCCCGGTACCGCGTGCTGCAGCGGACAAAACCAAAAGCCCCTTCCAGCAGGTCGGCGACGGCATGACCTATGTCTGGTCCAACAAGCTGGTGCTCGGCGCGATCACGCTCGATCTGCTGGTGATGTTCCTCGCAGGCGCGACGGCGATGATCCCGGTATTCGCCAAAGACATATTGCACGCTGGTGAAATCGGTCTTTCGCTGCTCGCTGCCTCGCCAGCCGTCGGCGCGGTGATCGTCGCGCTCATCTTCTCCTTTGCCCCGCTGAGCAAGAATGTCGGTAACAGCATGCTGGTGGCGATGGGCGTGTTCGGACTGGGCACAATCGGCTTCGGGTTCAGCACCAATCTATATCTGTCGATGGCCTGCCTCGGAATTTGTGGGGCCGCCGACATGTTCGGCGTCTATGTCCGCAGTTCGCTGATCCAGTTGCACACGCCGGATGCCAAGCGGGGCCGCGTGAATGCGGTCAGCCAGATGACCATCAGCGCCTCGAACGAACTCGGTGATGCGCTCTCCGGCGGCCTTGCCGTATTGGTGGGACCAATTGCTGCCATTGTCGCGGGCGGAGCCGGTGCTATAGCGGTAACCGGACTATGGTCGCGCCTGTTCCCTCAACTGGGTGCTGCCAAAACATTTGATCCGCCGGACGATCTGGAAACGGAACTGGCAGAAAAGAGCGAAAAAACGGATAGGAGTGCAGGATAATGATTGCAAATAACATACTCGAAACAATCGGAAATACTCCACATATCAAGATGCAGCGGCTGTTTGGCGATGCCAATGTCTGGATCAAGTCGGAACGCTCCAACCCGGGCGGATCGATCAAGGACCGGATTGGCCTCTCGATGATCGAGGATGCCGAAAAATCCGGCGCGCTCCAGCCCGGCGGCACGATCATCGAACCGACATCGGGCAATACCGGCGTCGGACTGGCGATGGTGGCTGCGGTCAAAGGCTATAAACTTATTCTGGTGATGCCGGAGTCGATGTCACTGGAACGCCGCCGCCTGATGCTCGCCTACGGCGCGAGTTTCGATCTGAGCCCCAAAGAAAAAGGCATGAAGGGCGCAATCGAGCGGGCCCAAGAGCTGATCGACCAGAATCCCGGCGCGTGGATGCCGCATCAGTTTGAAAACCCGGCCAATTTTGAAGTGCACAAGCGCACCACCGCCATTGAAATTCTCAATGATTTCAAAGATGACCCTCTCGATGCGATCATCACCGGTGTCGGCACCGGAGGCCATATCACCGGCGTCGCGGAGGTGCTGAAAGAACATTGGAGCCATTTGAAAGTCTATGCGGTCGAGCCATCTGCCTCGCCGGTTATCAGCGGTGGCCAGCCTGGCCCGCACCCGATCCAGGGCATTGGCGCCGGCTTCATCCCGGGCAATCTCCACACAAAATCTATCGACGGGGAGATCCAGGTTGACCCAAGTGATGCCAAGGCGATGGCGCTGAGAGCAGCCAAAGAAGAAGGCATGCTGGTAGGCATTTCATCCGGCGCGACGCTGGCGGCGATTGCGCAAAAGCTGCCAGAGTTAGGCAATAAGGCAAGAATCCTCGGCTTCAATTATGACACCGGCGAACGATATCTGTCCGTCCCCGAGTTTTTGCCCGAAGAATGAGCTCCATCGAGGTCCATAATTTCACCTATCGGCATGGTGATATAGAACTGTCCGGATATATGGCTCAACCGAGCCGCTATCCGCGTGCGGCCATCTTGATCGTCCCGACCATGGCCGGACCGAACAAGCTGATGTTTGATCGCGCCCGGTGGCTCGCCTCTTTGGGCTATAGTGCCATGGTCTCCGATATTTATGGCCAGGGCTTCGTCGAGGATATGCGCGAAGCGCGCGCGCTGGCGAACGAATTGCGTGCCGATGCTGAATATTATCGCGAACGGTTCCGCTGCGCACTCTCCGAATTGCGCGAGCGGTCAAAGCTGGGCAACCATCAGATTGGCGCGATCGGGTACGGCATGGGTGGTGAAATCGTGCTTGAAATGGCCCGCGGTGGAGAAGATATCGCGGTGGTAGTCAGCTTCCACGGACTGCTCGCGACGCCTTTGCCGGCCAAGCGTGGAACCATAAAAGCGCGAATCCTGGTATGCCAGGGTCGAGCCGATCCACTGGTACCACCCAAACAGTTCCGCGCGTTTCTGGAAGAAATGGATATTTCGGGAGCCGATTGTCACGTGCATATTTATTCGGGCGTGCTCCACGGATTCACCGATATTACAAGCAGCTCAAGGTCGAGGGACGCGGTCAAATACAATGCATCGGCGGACCGGCAAAGCAAGGCTGCCATGCTCAGCATGTTTGAGGAAGTATTTGAAACCAAAAAAACACCGGACCAATATTAGGTCCGGTGTTCCATTAGGCTCGGTATCTAGTCCGGCTTTCCGTCACCATTGTCGTCGAGCAGATCGGGCTGGCCGTCTCCGTCAGTATCCCAGGCATCCGCTTGACCGTCGCCGCGACGATCCCATGCGTCCACTAGACCATCACCGTCGGTGTCGATGGTAGGTGCCGGGATTTCAGATTTCTTGTCATCGGACAATTCGGGCTCTGCAGCATGGGCGGCGACCGATAGTCCCAATCCGACGGTAATCAGATAAGGTGTCAGCCGGCGCGGGCGCTTTGAGGGTTGGTTGGAATGCATTGCATATACTCCTTATGCATATCATTCCCCTGTCATCGACGTGCTGGCGGAACTGTGGCCGCGGGTCCAGCGGCGTTCGACCATATGGTTCAAAGAAACGCCAAACGGCTGTTGTCTGCAATCTATCGGCCAATAAACACATTTTGGCTTACCCGATTATCGATGCTGTCCCGGACAGATTATCGGCACCGGTCCGTCAAAAAATTGTCACATTCTTCGGTATAATCCGAAAAACGGGTCCGGGACAGTTCAACGGAAAGGTTGCCCACCATGTCCAGGAAAGAGGTTCACGAAGCATCTGCGACGGTAGCTGACACGAATGATCGGCCATTGATAATCAAGGTTGGCAAACGCCTGCGCGGGACAATGAACAGACTGTCGGCGGCACAATCAAAAATTCCGAACGAACCTATCCTTAAGGCCAGTGTCTTTCCATGGCTCGATCGCTTTTCCGAGAATTGGCAAATTATGGCGGAGGAAGCCGCTTCGATCTTGCGGCACCGCGATGCCGTGCCGCCACTCAATAATATTTCGCCCGATCATGCGCGGATTGCAGGCGATGGCAACTGGCGTTCGTTCTTCCTTGTCGGCTATGGCTATGAGGTCCCGGAAAACTGCGCGCGGGCTCCGGTGACCGCTGAACTGGTGCGCCAGATTCCCGATCTCAATTCGGCCTTCTTCTCCATCCTCGAGCCCGGAGCTGTGATTCCCCGTCATCGGGGGGTTACCCGTGGTCTGGTGACCTGCCATTTGGGATTGATCATCCCCGACAGGCCCGAAAATTGCGCGATTCAGGTTGAAGACACTACTCGCTTCTGGGAAAAAGGTAAGTGGCTGATCTTCGATGACAGCTATTATCACGAGGTCCACAACCGCACCGATCAGCGCCGGGTCATCCTGCTGGTTCAGGTGAAGCGTCCGATGCGCTTGCTCGGCCAGCTCGCCAATGAACTGGCCTTGTGGGGTATTCGCCGGTCACCCTTTGTGCAGGATGCCCGGCGAAATCTCGACAAGTGGGAAGAGGCCTATAAGCAAGCGGAGCGGAATGAAGCCGCTTGATCAAGCCGTTCAGGCAACCCCGAACATTTCCGGTTCCAGTGCCATTATCGCCTCGCTGCCGCCTTCGATTTTGCGACGGAGCGATCCTGCATCGGGCAGGAAACGTTCGGCGAAATATTGCGCTGTCACCAGCTTCGCTTCATAATATTTGGGGTTGTCGGTACCCGCGGCTAATGCCGCCTGGGCCGCTTTGCTCATCCGCATCCACATCAGTCCGAGCGAGACTATCCCCATTATGTGCATATAATGATAAGCGCCGGCGCCGGCATTGTTCGGATTGGTCATCCCGTGCTGCATGAACCACATGGTTGCCTTCTGGAGTTCGCCATTGGCCTTTTCCAGCGCTTCAGCAAATCCGGAAAGTTTGTTATCGCCCTTGGCTTCTGCAATTTCGTCGGCGACCACTTTGAAAAATGCCTGGACCGCGCGGCCGCCCTTGTAACCAAGCTTGCGCCCTACAAGATCCATCGCCTGGATACCGTTGGTGCCTTCATAGATCATCGCAATCCGGGCATCGCGCACAAACTGTTCCATGCCCCATTCCCGAATATAGCCGTGTCCGCCATATACCTGCTGCGATTCCGTCGCGATCTGGTATCCCATATACGTGCCGTAGCCCTTGACCACGGGCGTTAACAGACTGACCAGATCATTGGCCAATTCGCGCTCTTCTTCTGTCTCGGCCTTGTCCGCCAGATCGACCTGCAACGCTCCCCAGAGAACCAGCGCGCGCATCGATTCGGTAAAAGCTTTGCCGTCCATCAGCATCCGGCGCACGTCCGGATGTGCGAATAATGTATCCGCCTTTTCTTCCGGATCCTGCGCTCCGGTCAGCGCCCTGCCCTGACGACGGTCGCCCGCATAGATCACGGCATTTTGATAGGCGATCTCGCCTTGAGCCAGACCCTGCAAGCCAACGCCGAGACGCGCAGCGTTCATCATGATGAACATGGCGCGCAGCCCTTTATTCTCTTCGCCAACCATATAGCCGGTCGCGCCATCATAGTTCATCACGCAGGTTGAATTGCCGTGAATACCCATTTTTTCTTCTATCGAACCACAGCTCACGCCATTGCGCTCTCCCAGCGATCCGTCATCATTGACCAGAAATTTGGGCACGATGAAAAGCGATATGCCCTTGGAGCTATCCGGTGCATCCGGAGTCTTTGCCAGAACTAGGTGGATGATATTCTCGGCCATGTCGTGCTCGCCGGCAGAGATGAAAATCTTCTGGCCGGTGATCGAATAGCTGCCGCCTGGCATGGGTTCCGCCTTGGTCCGGATCAGCCCCAGATCTGTTC
>NZ_JBATHY010000028.1:0-9231 GCF_049667325.1 Parasphingorhabdus sp.
CGACATTCGCGCGCGCTGGCGGATCGCAACCGATGCTCGCCGCACCGCAGATGAATATGTCGTCTGGCTCCGGCAGCTGCTCGAGCTGGAAGGCCTGGAGCTTGGCGCTGTCGACGCGGTGATTATCGGAACCGTGGTACCGCGCGCACTCCACAATCTGACGGTTCTCTCGGAAAAATATTTTCGCGTGACCCCGCTGGTTGCCGGCCGCGGTGCGGCGGAATGGGGCGTCGCACTAGACGTCGAGCAGCCCGATACAGTCGGCGCCGACCGCGTGCTCAATGTCATCGCCGCGCACCAGAAATATAAGCAGGATATCGTGATTATCGACTTCGGTACCGCCACCACATTTGACGTCGCCGACTATGAGGGCGCCTATAAGGGCGGGGTGATCGCCCCGGGGATCAATCTTTCGCTCGACGCGCTGGTCGGCAAGACCGCGCAATTGCCGCGTATCGCACTGGAATCGCCCGAGACTGACAATGTCATCGGCACCACGACCGAAAGCCAGATGCTGATTGGCATTTTCTGGGGTTATGTTGCGATGATCGAAGGGCTAGTAGCGCGGACCAAGGCGCAAATCGGCCGGCCGACCAAGATCATTGCCACCGGCGGGCTAGCCGTACTTTTTGACCAACATACCGACGCATTTGACCATCTCGAATCAGACCTGACTCTTCAGGGCCTGCACTTCCTCTATCAGCGAGCAACACACGCTAAATGACAAAATCCAAAAAAGAACTTCTCTTCCTGGCCCTTGGCGGTTCCGGCGAAATCGGCATGAATGTCAATCTCTACGGCTGTGACGGCAAGTGGGTGATGGTCGATCTCGGCATGACTTTCGCCGACCCCAGCTATCCGGGGATCGACCTGATTCTCCCCGATCTGGAATTTATCGAGAAGCATCGCAAAGATCTGCTCGGCATCGTGCTGACCCATGGTCATGAAGATCATATCGGCGCGGTCCCCTATTTCGCGGCCGATCTCGATGTGCCGCTGTTCGCGACTCCGTTCACCGCAGGATTGATCCGTCGCAAGCTGGAAGAAGTCGGCCTGGAGCATCAGGTCAAGCTCAACATCATTCCCAACGAGGGCAGCTTTGATCTCGGACCATTCGGGTTCCGCTATCTGCCGATCGCCCATAGTATTGCAGAGGGTAATGCGATGCTGATCGACACGCCTTACGGCCGAATTTTCCACACCGGCGACTGGAAGCTCGATGACGAGCCGGTTCTTGGAGTGCCGTCTTCGCCCGAAACGCTGCAGCAGATCGGCGAAGACGGCATCTTGGCGATGGTCTGCGATTCGACCAACGTCTTCAATGAAAAGGCATCCGGATCAGAAGGCGAAGTGCGCCGCAACCTGATGCGGGTTGTCGAGGAAATCGACACAAGGATCGTGGTGACGACCTTCGCATCCAATGCTGCCCGACTCCAGACTCTTGGCGAAGTTGCCATCCATGCAGGCCGCAAGCTCTGTGTGGCGGGCCGTTCGCTCGACCGGATCATCGAAAATTGCCGCGAAAACGGCTATCTCAAGGATTTTCCGCCGACCGTGGATTTCCAGGAAGCGATGAGCCTGCCGCGCGACAAGGTAATGATCATTGCAACCGGTGGTCAGGGCGAGGCGAGGGCCGCTTTGGGCCGGATTGCCGGCGACAGCCACCAGATCAAGCTTTCCGAAGGCGATCATGTGCTGTTCTCGTCGAAACAGATTCCAGGTAATGAAATTGCGATTGGCCGGATCCAGAACCAGCTCGCGGCCAAGGGTGTCGTGATGATTACCGAGCGTCAGGAACATATTCATGTTTCCGGTCACCCGGGGCAACCCGAGCTGGCCCAGATGTACGACTGGATCAGGCCGGAGATTTTGGTCCCGGTTCATGGTGAAATCCGTCATATGAAAACCCAGGTTCGCTTTGGTCTCAAGCACGGCATCCCGAAAGCCATATTCCAGCAGAACGGCGATGTTGTACGACTGGCTCCCAATGGACCGAAAATATTGGGACAGGAACGCACCGGACGGCTTGTTGTCGATGGCGATGTGATCATTCCCGCTGACGGAAAAACCTTGAACGACCGGCGCAAAACAGCGCATAACGGGATGATTTCGGTGGCTATCGGTCTCGATCGCAAAGGCAATATCTTCGGGCAGCCGGTGCTCAAAATGCACGGCGTGCCGCTTGAGGAAGACGAGGAGGATTTCCTCGACGAAGTGGTCGACAAGATTGTTGCCAAATATTCCCAACCCGTCGGCGACATCGACAAGTTCAACGAGGCGATTCGCCTGCTTGTCCGTCGCAGCGCGACTGAGTGGACTGGCAAGAAGCCCATCGTTTCGGTGCTCACTGTGGAGGCTTAAAGCGCTATGGAAATTACCTCCATCATCGCGATTTACGTATTATTCTGGGTGATGGCGGCGTTCATCGTTCTGCCGATCGGCATTCGCAATCATCATGAATCGGGTGAGGAGATGGTCAGAGGGCAGGCCGATGGCGCGCCGGTAAATTTCCGCCCGCTGCGGGTGTTGCTGTTGACGACTGCGCTGGCAACCGCCGCTTTCGGGCTATTCTATGTCAACTATGCCTATGGCTGGATCACGCTGGACGACATTGATTTCTTCAACAGCCGCGAACGGATGCGCTAGCTGCGCAGCCGTTCAATGGCCTGAGCCAGTGCGACATATAATTTACCGACGTCCGATGACAGCAAGGTCACGCTGATCGCGCTGCCGTCACGGGTGGCCAGCACACCGCGCAGCATCGCTTCAAAATCATGGATGTAGCGGTTCACATGCTCGCGGAATTCGTCATTGGCTGAATATTGCGCCAGGACTTCGCGCACTTCGCGATTGTCGAGCAAGCGAACGGCGCGCCGGGTGAAGATACCACGATCGCCTTTCAGATAGGCGGCCCATTCGGTGTCGGTGACATCGTTTGACAGGATCTTTCCGACATCGATCGAGATGGAGTTGAGCGACTCCGTTAGCTGGGCCACTCGCCGGGTGAAATTCTCGTCGCTGCTCTGTTCGGACTTTTCTTTGGCAAACAGGATGCGCTGCTCGAGATTTGTTGTCATATCCTCTATTGCGGTCAACTGATCGGTGAGATGCTTAGCGGTTGACTCGGTCGTCGCAACCGCGCTCGACACAGCTTTCTCCAGCTTCGGCGCTATTGACCCGATCTTGTTATCGATAATCCGGTTGAGTGCTTCTTCGCTCACCTTTTCAAAAGCCTCGGTCGAACCGGCAATAGACTTTTCAAGCACTTCCCGTGAATGTTCGGAAGCCTGTTTCGCCGTGTCCTTCACCCGTAGCAAAGCGCTGATCAGCTTCTCGCCCGCGCTTTCAGCCAGCGATTCATTCTGTTGGCGGATTTCCTCAAGCGATTTGGAAATTTCGCTGATCTGTTCGACGATGGACTTGCCGGTAACATCTCCCTCTTCGCGCAACTGGCGTAGCTGTTCCTGCTGTTCGCTGATCGACTGGTCGGTCAGGGCTATTTGTTGTGCGACTTTGCCGGCATCATCCTGTGCCTTGTTGGCTCCGCTGGCAATCTGATCAAAGAGCGCTAGGCTTTCCCTGGATTTCTCGGAGACCCGCTCGAAAGCAATGGGCAGGGTTTCATCCATTTCCCGCGCGCTGCTATCGAGCGCAACGAGCAGTTTTTCCATCCGTTCGATCATGCCATCTGCGGCGCCGTGGCCACTTTCCAGCGACCGCTTCAGAGCAGCGCTATTCTGTTCCATCGCGGTCATCGCAAAGGCGAGCTTGGCTGTCTTTTCGCCGCTTTCATTGTCGAGATTTTTAAGGTTCTCCGTGATTTCGGAGATATTCTGATTGAGCGTCGCAGCCAGGGTTTTTAGACGAATTTCTTCGTTATCCGCAACTTTTCCGGCTGCTGCCAGGCTTGCTTCCAGTGCGTCGAGATCGACGCGCATTGCCAAGGCCGATTCCGACGTTTCAGTTGCCAGGCCGGTTCGCGTTTTGTGGAGTGCTTCGATTGTTTCGGCGGTCGTTTTCGTCAACAAGCCAGCCAACCGGTTCGAACCGGCCTCTGCGTCTTCGAGCTGTTTCGTTAAATTGATTTTGATTCTTTCGGCTTCGGCCGCAAGGCTCTCGACGGAGATGGTTGATTTGTCGGTCAGTTCATCGAGACTGGTTTTGGCCGCAGCGCCGACGTCTGCAATTTTTCTCAGGGTTGAAACCATCGCTGCCATTTCGGTCTGCGCTGTACGTCCGGAGTTGCCGATCTGGTTGGTGACATCCTTGGCGGTGCTGATGACCACGGGCAAATGCTCGCGCAACTGCTCGAGATTCTTATAAGCGGCATCACCGACGGTATCCAGCTTCTCCATCTTGCCAAGACCGTCTTCCAAGGATTTCCTGATCATTTCGGCAGCGGATGTCAACTTGCCGGAAGACTGGTCTCCAAGGAATTCGAGTTCGCGGCTTTCCTGACTCAGGAATTCGCGGGCGACACTGAGTTCGTTGTTCACGGTCTTCAACCGCATTTCCAGCATCGTGGACTCGGCGCGCAGCGATGAGGAGACATCGGCAAAGCGACTCGCCTCTCTGGTGCTGTTGCGCATATAGAGCAGATATGCGACGCCGAGCGTCGCGATCGGCAGACACCATTGGGTTAGCAGGTCAATGCCAGCCTGGGGCGTTGGTATAGTTGTAAAAATGTCGCGATTTGCCCAGGCAAAAAAACCGGTCCAGCCGAGGATGGAAACAACCAGAAGGAGCACCGGAATATACCGGGACCGGGCGGGCGTAGGCGCTATGTCGTCGGCATAGTGGTTCCAGCTGTCTTCTGACAAATTGTCCCCATTTTGCTGGTTTTCTTCAGGTAATTCCCGATGATCCGCTTCCGGATCGGGCGCGTCACTTTCTACACCCGAAGTTGCCACTGTCTGGTCGTCAACTGGACTTTCGTCCCGGTCGCGCCACATCCCGATAATCTTAGATTCACCTGCCATAGGGACTATTTAACACAATATGAGATCATGGAAACCATAAGTTAACCATATCAGTTGTAATAGAGCCAAATGTCATTTGATTACGGGGCTTTGGATGCCGCTTTAACGGCTGCAGTGGGGGACGATCAGTCCCTTGTCGCGGAATTGCGTGAGGCGTTTCTGGAAAGTGCGAAACGGCAAGTTGACCTTTTGGGCAGAGCGCGTTGCGATGCCAACTGGGAATATGCTGCATGGCGTCTCAAGGGACTGGCCGCAAGCTTTGCCGCGACCAAAATCCTGCAACTGGCCGATGAGGCCGCCCATTCCGCACCGGGCGATCCGGTGATTCTGCGCAAATTGCAACGGGCCGTTGCGGCCGTCGAGGTCCATCGGGACTAAGTTTTCGCTTCCCGCGCATTGACAGCACCCTCTACCAGATTATCGCTTGGCATGTTTGGGCGTCACCATCTATGGACGGGAACAACCTTCCCATCCATCGATCAGGACCCCTATATTCGTGAAACTGGCACTGATTTCCCTGGCTAAAGACGATCTCGACGGAAACGGCCCAATTGCCTTGCTACCGTTGTTCGACGGGACTTTGCTCGACTTGCAGATCAGGGCCGCGCAGCGGTTTGGCTGCGAGAAATTCATATTCCTGTGTCCGGTAACGCATGGCGCCCTTTTACAAAAGATTGATGCGATGAAGCAGCAGGGGCTGGATGCTGAATATGTCCGTAGCCCCAGCGATCTCGTGCAATATGCGAGCGATCAGGATCACCTGATCTATATCGCCGATGGGATATTGCCCAATCCAGAGATTGTCGATCAGTTAAGCGGGGCGCCGCAGGAGGTGCTGTTCACCGTGCTGCACGGCGAGGAGTATCAGGAATTCGAACGCATCGATCTCAACCAGCGCTGGCTGGGTATCGTCTCGCTCAATGCGTCCCGGCTGAGCGCTCTGATTGACATCCCCGACGAATGGGAAGTCGGTTCCGCATTGCTCAGAACGGCGGTTCAGGCCGATTGCCCACGCGCGATTATATCTGACCGCAGAATGGGTTCGGGAGCGATCGCTCATGTTCAAAGCGAAGTCAGTGCAGAGCAATTCACCCGCCGCCAGTTGAGAAACATGCCCGCGCAGAACGGCAATTTTTTAAACCGCTTTCTGTTGCAGCCTTTGACCAAGCGCAGCCTCCCGCGGCTCTGGAAGAAAAAGGCTGCACCTCAATATCTCGGAATTTTTAGTCTGACCGCTGGAATTGCGGCCGTAATTACGGCGGTGTTGAGCTATCCTGTCGCATCGCTGGCCCTGCTTTTTTTCGCCAGTGTGGCGCAATTTGCGCGGGCCGCCATGGTACAATTTGGCAACGCGGTGAAGATACGCGACTGGACCGGTCAGGCTCTGGATTTGCTCGCGACAAGCGTAGTGGCAATCCTTGTCGTTCAGGCGTCCGACGGGACGACATTGGCACCGAATATGGTTGTTGCCGCTGTGTTGCTCGCCCATCTGCTGATTTTGAAGGCCGGCCCGGTGAACAAGCGCCTCGCACTGGTCAAGCCGGATATGCGATTGACTTTGCTTGTCTTGCTCGTCGCAACCGTTTTGGGGCAGTTTGCATTTGGCCTCTATGGTGCAGCGCTTTATTCCTCCCTGCTTCTGGTTTTCGATCGTTATTTGACGAAGGATTCGGCGGACAATTCCGCTTTGCAGGACGAATAGCGTCACAGCCCGCTTAGCGGCTTGTTAACCACATTAGCGTACGGCCAAGCTATGGCACAGCGAGTTTTTTCGATGAACGAAACGATGCATAACGATATCATCCGAGCGGCTTCGGCGATGGACGACAAAAGCTCGTTTGTTGCCGATGATTTCGCTCGGGCCCTGTTTCCCAAAACCGACGTCGTGTTTAACGATCGCATGCGGTCCAATGCACGGCAATATCTGCGCAATATGATCGGACAGATTGAACAATGTATCTGCCAAGTTGCGACGAAGGAACTTGGAGTCACTCACGAAACACTCGTGAAGATCGGGCAAGGCGATGCCGGCCAGACCTATCGCCTGCTGGAAAATTCCGGACTGTTCAAGGCGGTGGAAATTGTCCAGCATCTGTTCGTCAAAGCACAGCATAGCGAACTGGCTGCCAGATTGTTGCAGAAAATTTCACAACAGGATCTCGAGGCGACATTGACCCGACATCTGGATCATGGTGATCCAGTCATCGCCGAAGCTGCTATGGGCCTGCTGGTCGCGCAGTCCAAGACCTCTGGTGCAGTGGGCGAAATGTCCGCGAGCCTCGCAGATATGCCGGCTGAAATCGCTTATGCTTTCGCCTGGCCGGTAACCGCAGCGTTGACCAGAATTTCAGACCTGCCAGGCCTGCAATTGCAACAGGCAACCGAACGCTTGCTGGCCTCGCATGACGAGAGTGCCGCAGTGGCGCGCAAGGCGGACCGGCTCGCTCAATTGCTCGAGCAATCCGATATTTCCGGGAATCAAGTTCCGCATCCGATGAGAGATGGCCTGTCATTGTTCATTGCGCGACTGGCCAGACAATCCGGCTTGACCGGTGACCAGATCATTGCCTTCACCGCCGAACCGAACATGGTGCGCTTCGTAGTGGCGATGCGCGCGGCAGATTATCCTGCTCCCGAGGCGCTGTCCGTGTTCGCGGCTCTCGATGGCGATGACCATATTCTGACCGCAGCAACCTATGGAGAGACCGACCGGGACCGGTCATTGGCTTTGGTATCGAGATGGGCGGCACCTCGCGCTTACCAGAATGCCCGGCGAATTCTTGCCGATGATAGCTTGAGCGATAACGGAAAATGACGGCATCGGAAAAACTGGCCGGACCGGTGCGGGCACAGGTCGATGTCAACGGATTGCTGTTGTCGGCTGACCCGCTGCTCATGCGGCTGCATCTGCGCAGTGGCGGCTCCGAAGGTGGACCGCTGGCCGTGCCTGAGCTTGCAGAATTATGCCGGCTCAGCAGGCGGCTGGGGATGAACCTGTCGCGTCCGGCACAGGCGTCTGATGACGACTGCCGGATTGATATGTGGGTTGAAACCCGGCTTGCTACGCCAGAAAAAGAGCAGCAGCTGAGCCTTGCCATTATCGACTGGAAAGAGCGCCCTCACGAAGATTCGCAAAAGTTGGATCCGGCACGCGAACGGGATTTTGACCGGTTGGAAGGCCGGGGCGCGATCAGGACCGATGCCGCATTGCGGATTATAGCTCAGCAAATGCCGAGCGATTCTACACAGGTTTCCGACGCCATCGGCCAGTCCCTGCTCGATATATATGATGTCATTCCGCCTTCAGCCCACGCAAGATTGCTCGAGGCAGTCGCCGAGCGGCAACCAATCCGCAATCAGCGGGTGCGGGAGAAAGGCGGAAGCCAGCGCCTGTTTGTGCTGCAAGGGCAACCATTGATCGACAACGCCGGAGGATATGCTGGCTATCGTTTCACCGCCGCCCCGGATATTTCCGAAACAAGCGGTGGAGATTCGAAGCCCGTGGGCGGGAAACTGATCAGCGACAGCCTGTTCGGTTTCCAACTGGGTCCCGCGCTGCGCCAGCCGCTCGGCAAGATCATCGCCAACGCCGAAACGATCAGTAGCAAGCTGGAAGGTCCGCTACGCGGCGATTATGCAAGCTATGCCAAGGATATTGCCTCGGCGGGACGCCATTTGCTGGATCTGGTCAATGATCTCTCCGATCTGGAGGCGATTGAAAGGCCAGAATTTACGGTTGCTGCGGATGATATCGATCTTATCGATCTTGCTCACCGTGCCGCCGGCTTGTTGGCGGTCAAGGCTTCCGACCATCAGATACGAATCGATCTTCCCGATGAGGGTGACACACTTCCGGCTCGCGGCGAATTTCGCCGATCGCTGCAAATTCTTGTCAATCTGATTGGCAATGCCATCCGCTATTCGCCGGACGGTTCGGTCATCAAAGTGCGTGTTTCTGCCGATGAAGAATTTGCCCGGATTTCTGTGAGCGATCAAGGTGACGGTATTGCTGCGGACGATCAGGACCGGATTTTCGAGAAATTCGAAAGGCTTGGACGATCCGGCGATGGTGGCAGCGGATTGGGGCTGTTTATTTCTCGCCGGCTCGCTGGTGCTATGGGCGGCAGTCTCACCGTCGAGAGTTCGACTGGTAAAGGTTATACCTTCACCCTGGCACTTCCCGACCGGAAATAGCCAAAAAAAGGGGAGCGCTGAGGCTCCCCGTTTTCCAAAATATCTAAAGTCTCTACCG
>NZ_JBATHY010000029.1:0-5351 GCF_049667325.1 Parasphingorhabdus sp.
ACGACCGCGACAGCTTTGAAGTCGCAGGCCGCGGCGAATTGCAACTCGGCGTACTCATCGAAACGATGCGCCGCGAAGGTTTCGAACTCGGCATTTCCCGTCCGCGCGTTCTTTACCGCGAAGAAAATGGCAAGCGTCAGGAACCATATGAAACAGTAGTTATCGACGTCGATGACGAATATGCCAGCACGGTCGTTTCCAAAATGCAGCGCCGTAAAGCGGAATTGACCGAACAGCGGCCCTCTGGCGCGGGCAAGACCCGCCTGACCTTCTCCGCGCCTTCTCGCGGACTGATCGGCTATCATGGCGAGTTTCTGTCCGACACGCGTGGAACCGGTCTGATGAACCGTCTGTTCGAAAAATATGGCGAATATAAAGGCGTTATCGAAGGCCGTCCGGTTGGCGTGCTGGTTTCCAATGGCACCGGCAACACCGCTGCTTATGCATTGAACATGCTCGAAGAACGCGGTGTTCTGTTCATCGGCGCACAAACGCCGGTTTACGAAGGCATGATCATCGGCGAAAATGCGAAGCCCGGCGATCTTGATGTCAATCCGATGAAATCTAAGGCTCTGACCAACTTCCGCGTTTCCGGAAAAGAAGATGCCATTCGCCTGACTACGCCAAAGGTAATGACGCTGGAACAGGCAATCGCCTACATCGATAATGATGAACTGGTTGAAGTCACACCCAAGAACATCCGCTTGCGCAAACGCTATCTCGATCCGAACGATCGCAAGAAAGCGTCACGCCAGGCAGCGGCGGCTTAAAAAAAAAGGCGGCTGTCGGGGCCGCCTTTTTCATGTGCTCGATCCATTGACTAGAAGCGAAATGCCGCGGTGAGCCGGATGCTATGCAGATCGAAGTCCGGATCGCTTCTTCTCATGTCCGTGCCGCCGGACACCAGCAGAAACGGGTTGGTAGCTCCTGCGGTCCCTGGCCCAACGTTAACGACATAATCATCGTCGGTATAACGGGTGAACAGATACTCGAGGCCCATGGTGATATTATTTGTCACTTTGGCCTCCGCACCGACCCCGCCAGTCCAACCGAAGCTTTCGGTTTTTCCGTTATCGGTAAAACTGTTGGCGCCATTTGTGGTGGTGAAGCTGTTGTCGATTTTGGCGTAGGAAATACCGCTGGTCGCGTAAAACAGCACGCCGCCCGGAGTATAGCCTACGCGTCCGCGCGCACCGATGGCATAATCTAGCTGGCGGGTGAACGTGTAAGATGCTGGCGTTGTGCTAAATGCCGTCACACTATCCGTGGATTCACTGCGGCCTGCATCGACCATGAAACCAATTACAAGATCACCATATTGCTTGTCGGCTCCGGCACGGACGTAATAATCCAAATCGTCTTTGTCATTCTGGCAGCCAGCACTGCGCACATTGCCTGTTGCGGCTCCATTGCAGAATCCTGGCGAGAATGCATTTGCGCCAGAAACCGTTCGAACATTATTGTCAAAAGTGCCGTTGCGGTCGGTATCGAATATAACGCCTTCGTACTGGTCATTGGTTTGCGCACCCAAACCGAATGATCCTCCGACATAAAAACCGTCGAACTCGGTGTTATCCACCTCCTGCGCCTGGGCGGGAATGGAAATGGTCGCGATCAGGATTGTGGTCGCGGTAAGCGCGTATTTTGTGGGGGACATAGTAAACTCCTCTTTTTACTCTAACAATTAAGAGACCTTTGAAGCGCATGGTGATCGATATGGTTCCATCGCATGGTGAAAAGTGCGCGAGTGTGACATTTTGGCTGGGGAACAAGGGTCGCAGGGCGGAGGACTTCGATCCTCTTTCATGAGGACGTACTATCTTCCGGGATACGCGCGGTTGCTGAGGCAGGAACGGTCTTTTCAATATACAAAGCAAATGCATCGGGGGTGTCGAAGACGTGTTCAGCTTCCTGTTTTACTATTCATGGCACAGCGAGGGCTTGATTATCCGGTTGTTTCTGGCAATGCGCTTCAAACCATCAGGAGTTTGTATCGATGACCGAAGACAATAAATCCGAGCAGGCCAATAGCGCGGCATCCGGCGAGGATACCCCGCCCGACCATCTCGCCATCAACCCGCGAAGCCCTCATTTTGGCGGTGAATTGCTGGAGCGGGGCATCGGCATCAATTTTCGCGGTACCCGCAAACATAATATTGAGGAATATTCGGTTTCCGAAGGCTGGGTAAAAGTCCAGGTCGGCAAGACGATGGATCGCAAGGGCAATCCCTTGCTGATCAAGCTCAACGGCGAAGTCGAGGCCTGGTTCGAAGATCTCGGTGATGATGCACCGAAGTTGAGCAAAAGCGCCTAACCACAGGAATAGCCGATGACACCGAAGCGCATTCAGTTTTTCATTGCGCTGGTGTTCTTCATACTCGGCGGTTGGGCGACCTTCTTCCCACAACATGTGATTGATATGGTGTTCCTCGCAGAATATCGCGAAGGCGGGCGCCTGTTGCCGTTCGCAATTGCCTGCTTTGGCGCTCAGGCTCTATTGTCAGGACTGTTCGCGGCTTTCTCTCGCTTCACGTCGTTGACCTTTCTAGTCTACGGAATCGCACTGCTCCCATTTTTCGCGTTCAACTATTATTTCACCTTCCACGATCCTGTCTTCACCAACATGGGGCTGCTAGACGCGGTGGGCAATGTCATCATGCTGGCTTTATGCTATGTCGGCTGGAAGAAATCCAAAGCGATAGAACAGGGAATGACGTTATGACATTTGCCAATAAGATAGTCTGGATCACCGGGGCATCCTCCGGAATTGGTGAAGCTCTGGCGACTTCCTTTGCCGCTGCCGGCGCGCAGATCATTCTGTCCGGCCGCCGGACGGAAGCTCTCGAACAAGTAGCCGCGGGCATCAAAACCGACACATTGATTCTGCCTTTTGAAACAACAGATTATGACTCCTTGCCTACAAAAGTCGACGCAGCACAAAGTTGGAAGGGCAAGGTTGACATCCTCGTCAACAATGCGGGGATCAGCCAGCGCAGTCTGGCGCTCGACACCCATCCCGATGTCCATCACAAGATCATCAATGTCGATCTGCTCGCCCCGATCTGGCTGACGCAGCTTTTACTGCCCCACATGATCGCGGCCGGGGGCGGGCATATTGTCGGGATCAGCTCTGTGGCCGGCCGCGTCGGCGTCCCGCTGCGCACCGCTTATTGCGCTGCCAAACATGGTCTGATCGGCTATATGGATGCCTTGCGCGCCGAGACCGAAAAACTGCACAACGTCCATGTCACAAACATATTGCCCGGTTCAATCCGCACCAATGTATCGCGCAACGCCCTGAACAAGGAAGGCGAGAGTCGGGGCAAGTCGGATGCGGTGATCGACAACGGCATGGAGCCAGCCGAATGTGCGCGACAAATCCTCGACGCCGTTTCCAATAAAGTGCCTGAATTGATCATCGCCGAGGGGACGGAACTGATGATCGCCAAATTGCGCCAGAGCGATCCCGAGCAATGCTTCGCCATGACAGGCGCGATGGGCGCACAAATCGCCGGAAAATATGAAGCTGGAGATGACGACTGAGGGCTGTTGTAATACCGGAGCTAAGCTTTCGGAGCGAGCAGGAATTCGACTATTTCGTTCAATGCCCTTTTGGCTTCCGGAATAGGAAGCAGCATCCAGACATGCTGCATCCGGTCATAGATTTTAAGGTCGATCCGGGCGCCAATTTCGTCGCCTTTTTTCTTCAATCGCAAGGAGTCGGAAAGAAGCACCTCATCGCTTCCCGCAAAAACCAGCATCGGCGGTAATCTATCAACCGATTCGAAAAGCGGGCTGGCCGGGAACATTGCCGGATCCTCGCCTTCGCGCATCCACCATGAACCGAGGCGGCGGATACCCTCGACCGAAATCAAAACGTCGGTCTTTTCCAGTTCCACCTGCATAGGATCCGCGGCAGTCTGGTCAAGATAGGGACTCAGCAACACCAGTTTGCAGGGCAAAGCCTTAGCCTGGTTGCGCAGCATCTGGGCCAAGCCGAGCGAGAAACCGCCACCTGCGCTGTCCCCCATCACCACGATATTGTCCGCGCCATGACGGGCGACGGCCTGTTCGAATGCCTGCATCACCATCGCATAGCTGCTATCCCATTTGCTAACCGGGGACAGCGGATAGATGGGGACGGTAACACTTGCCCCGGTTTTGCGGATCAATTTTTTGATGAAATACCAGTGAAGCGAAACGATATTGAACGCATAACCGCCGCCATGCAGATAGAAAATGTGCAGCGGAGAGCTATTTCCTCTCGGCTTAAGCCTGTATAACGGCTGACCCTCGATCTCCGTTTTCTCGATATCGCAATGCTTGCGCAACCAGCGAACGGGAGAGGCCGGACCGCGCGCATGATTACGGGCGACAAACTTCTCATCCCGCCCCGGTCTGAGCAGATAGTTCTTCAACCCCGAGATCCGGACTAGGAAAAACAGCAACCGCGCTCTTAAACTGATCATATTGTCTCCCTGAAGCTGGCCCTTGGTTGGGTCAGCGGAAAAAACAGGTTGTTCCCGAATAGAGGCTTTCGACCACCGCATTCTCGCTTTCGTCCGAAAGAAAACCTCCAATGAAGCCATCATCAGGGCGTGAAGCGAAAAACTCGATACCAAGCGTGCTATTCTTTTGGATCTCGAACGGCGGCGCTAATTCCAATTCCCGGCGCCGCGATCCGATACCAATTCCATCTTCGGTCTTGAGTTTCGTAACAGAGCCATCGAGAAACCATCCGACAAATCTATTGTCTTGAAAATGTAAAATTAAATCATGAGCCGCAATGTCCAAAAAGACCATTGGTCCCGCACCGCACTCATCGTTTTTTGCCAAGTTAAATTGACCGCCGTCAATGATGAGTTCCGCTATGACCTGCTGTCGCGTGCTTCCAAATTCGATCCGCTTGACGGTTTCATCGCGCTCGAATCGCACGCCGGTTGCCAGAAGGATGATTGTCGCGCTAGACCGGGTTTGCTCCACCGAGCCTATCTCGGGTCGAGGCGCGGGTCCGATGGCTGGTTCCAAATCCGGTCCATTCATGCACCCGGGAAGTGCCAAGGCCAGCAGCACAAAAAGCGGGCACTTGGTTCTGTTGGAAAAGAAGGTCACCCCGGATTGCGTTCCATTTGCGGGACATCGGGATCAATTTCGACCCACGACTGCTTGCTGCTGGTCCAGAAATGGATTTGCGGGTGCAGCTTGCTGGTATCATCCAGTGTTCCTGCCTTGATATAAGTCATGCCCGGCTGGGTCGGGAGAGTGGTCTTCACCGGCGAGCCGCAGGTGCCGCAAAAATTGCGGAGAACAACATTGCCGCTTTCGGCATGATCTTCATAGATGGTGAGATC
>NZ_JBATHY010000030.1:0-1681 GCF_049667325.1 Parasphingorhabdus sp.
GGATGGAACGACATCCGGGGCGCTCGCTCGCCCCGCACGCACCGGACGGCAAACAACCACTCGTTACTCGGATTCGAAGGGCGCTTGGCGCGTCGTGCGAGCGACCGGCCCTTCACCTGCAGGCTCACCGGCAAGGACATTGGACTCCGTGGTGCCCCGACCTGGTTGGACTTCCGCGCAGCAGTATGCTGGCTGTCGAACGATTGCATGCGGCGGAAGGCGCTACGCTTTTCCGCCCTACACGGGCTCACCGTCAAGGGCATTGAGCTCGCGCAGGGCAGGAAAGCGCAGCGTCTTCTGCCGCAGGGTAACCACATTCGGCGGATAACGCCTTCGGCTCATCCGCCCTACCGGCCCTGGAAATCATCCTCTACTGCTCAATGCACAGGCGTCGACCCGGGGTGACCAGATTGTGGGACACAGTGACGTCCGGGCCGGCAATATCGAATTGACCTCGGGCTTTGTTGGCGATCAACGATTTGCGCGTTCGGTTTTCTCCTGTTCGTATAATTGGTCGCCAATTCGCTTCACTTCCCTGACCAAAAGCTCGAGGTCAGAAAATTTTGTTCTGTGGTTGGTGATGTTAACGCGGATGGCATTAATACCGTTTATCAGCGTGGTTGAAGGCGCGGCGATTCCCTCCAACTGGAGAATTATGACGATTTCATCGTTGAGCGCATCCAGGGCCTTGGCATCCAGACCCGGGCATACATAACGGAAACAGCAGATGTTCATCGTTACCGGCGCCAACACTTCCATCTGTTCATGAGCGGTAACAAGTTCACCGAGATAGGCGGCCTGTTCGCAATTCTGATCTACCAGGAGACCGAATTTTTCTGATCCATGCTCATTCAGCTGCGCCCAGATCTTCAGAGCGCGAAATCCTCGGGAAAGCTCGGGCCCATATTCAACCGGCCAGGGATTGCCAGCCGCCAGCCCTCGCTCAGCGCCTTTCAGATAGTCGGGGCGTTCTGAAAAGGCGTGGCGGTGATCCTCTTCCGAGCGGATCAGCACGAACCCCGCGTCGTAATTCACATGCATCCATTTGTGAAAATCGAAAGCAAGAGAATCCGCATGGTGAATTCCTTCCAGACGGGGTTTCAATTTTTTGCTCAGCACGCCTGACGCCCCAAATGCACCATCGACGTGAAACCAGAGATTCTCGGCCTTGGCAATGGCGCTGATTGCCATAAGATCATCGATAGCCCCGAGATTCACAGAACCTGCTGTGCCAATGACGACAAAGGGCCTCAGACCATTTGACCGATCCGCCTGAATTGCCTTTTTCAACGCCTCAATATCCATCTCGAACCGGCTATTTACCGGAATTTTGCGCAACGCGTCCGAGCCAATGCCGAGAATGTCAAAGGCCCGCGAAACACAGGTGTGGGTTTGGGTTGATGTGTAGCCCACCAGCTGCTGCCCGCCGAGTCCCTTCTGCCGACTGGCAAAAGCAAAACAGCGGTCGCGTGCAGCCTTTAGCGCGATGATTGTGGCAATCGATGTCCCCGAGACCACGAGCCCGCTGGAACCCGGTGGAAAATCGAAAAGGTCCCGGCACCAGTCAATGACCTGTTTTTCCACATACATCGCTCCGTGATCCCGCCCCCCGAGATTGGCATTCATGGCGGATGCGGCAATGTCCGCAATCAGGTTTCCCGGTGTGCCCGATCCGTGAACC
>NZ_JBATHY010000031.1:0-8186 GCF_049667325.1 Parasphingorhabdus sp.
CGGCCGCCATAGCTGGTAAGCCCCGCGAGTACCGACACCAGTCGCCGGCCCTTCTGTTCAGCCGAGCCGGTAAAGCCATAGCCGGCTTCTTCCGTATGACCGGTTTTCAGTCCGTCTGATCCGGCCACTTTGCCCATCAGGGGGTTGCGGTTGGATTGCTTGATACCGTTCCACTCAAATTCATCCTGGCCGTAGAAATCATCATATAATTTCGGGAAGTTGTTCGCGGTCGCTGCGCCCAAGGCTGCCAGATCTCGTGCGGTGACCATGGTCCTCCCCTCGTCCGGCCAGCCGTTGCTGTTTCCGAAGCGGCTCTTGGACATGCCTATTTCTTTGGCACGCTTGTTCATCAGACCAACAAAGGCTTGCTCGGTCCCGGCAATACCTTCAGCCAGAACCACACAGGCATCATTGCCCGACAAGGTCACGATTCCGTGTAGCAAATCTCGCACACTGACCTGACTGCCCACGCCTAGGAACATAGTAGAACCCTGATTGTTCCACTTTTTCCAGGTCTCCTCGTTGACGCGAAACTTGTCATCCAGCTTTAGCTTGCCTTTGTTTATCATATCGAATGCTACATATACGGTCATCATCTTCGCCATTGAAGCCGGCGGAATCTGTTTGTCCGCATTTTTTTCGAACAGCACCGCGCCAGAGGACAAGTCTGTCATATAGGCGATAGGTGCATTGGTTTCAAAACTGGGTGCCGCGAAAACAACGGACGATACCGCGATGAAAGGCAGTGACGCCAAGAGATATTTTTTCATTAAGACCAGGGTTCCCGATTAAAATTAAGCGACAAAAAGGCTATTTGTCCGCCCGCAAGATTCGGGCACCGCTATAGCCGCGCTGCTGTGCCTGTGCCAGCCCTGCTTGTGCATCCTGTTCGGTCGCGTATGGGCCGTATCGCACGCGCCAGATGGATCGTGTGCCATCGGTCATGACCTTGGCTCCGATCTTTCTGGCAAGCGTGTCTGCCCGTGATTTTTCGCTGAAAGCGGCGACCTGGACAACATAAGATCCGGGCAAGCCGCCGACAAAATTGTTTCCGACACTATTCTCGACGGCCACTGGACGCCCGCCGCCTTCGATGATGAAGCGACCTTCTCGGGTTCCTGCGCCTTGCGAGGGGGTGGACGCTGGGCGGTTGGGTGCTCGGTTCGAATCCGGAGGCGAGTAAGCGGGCGCAGCGGCCTGCCTGACTGGCGATGCGGGCCGTGGAAGCTTGCCGAGATTTTGCTTCAGAATCGATAGCAGGGAATCCGGCGTTGCGATTCGCTCGGTTGCAGGGTTACCGGCGCGAAGTACAGCGCGCTCCTGTTCATTGGGGTTGACCTTCCGTACCCGGACACCGGTGACGCCGTGCTGGTCTATTCCAAGCTGCTTGGCGGCGCCGTGAGACAGGTCTATCAACCGATCGTTGGCAAATGGCCCGCGGTCATTGATGCGAACCAGTATCGTGCGTCCTGTATCGAGGGCGGTAATTTCGACGTAGGAAGGAAGCGGCAAGGTCTTGTGAGCTGCCGAGATGCCCTGGGGATTGAATGATTCGCCATTGGCCGTCTGATTTCCTGACAATTCTTCGCCATACCAGCTGGCATATCCCACTTCGTCATAACTGGGAGCATCCTCCGGCGTGTACGTGTTCCCGCCCACCTGATAGGGCTCTCCGATTTTTTGCGGATAGTCGGAAACCATCGCTGACCCTGCAAGTACGCCCACATTGCGGGGAGGGGGAGAGCCATCCGGAAAATTACCAAATTCGCGAGATCCGCTGCAACCCGCCAATGCCAGCGTTATGGTTGAGAGTAATCCAAATTCAACTGCGTATTTCATCCGCCAATAACCCCACTGCTAGCCCGTAAAAATTCGAACAATTATAATCCAGAATGACACGGTAATTGCCGGTCAATAAATAGGCCCGGTTTCCGCGGCCATCAGGTTCGAGCAGGGTTGCCATCACGCTCTCGTCGAGACGCATTCCGGTTGCCGGCACAACGCCCAGCCTTTGCCATTCAGCCATGGTTTTCCACTGGCTGTGGCGATTAAACACGCGAGGACATCGGGTAGGTATTATCTTGCTTTCTATTGATGAGCGATCGAGCGAAGATGGTACGTTGACCGCGATGCCCCAAGGCTCGCCCCGACGCCAACCCGAGTTCACAAAATAGTTGGCGATCGAAGCGACCGCGTCATATTCACTATTCCAGATATCCGCATATCCGTCACCGCTGCCATCTTTCGCCAGTCGCAAATAAACCGAGGGCAGAAATTGAGGCATGCCCATGGCCCCTGCCCAGCTACCCTTGAGAGCGGATTGGGGAACGCCCTGGTCGATGAGCTTCAGCACGGCAAGCAATTCAGGCTCGAAAAGGCTGCGTCGCCGGCCTTCATAGGCCAGCGTTGCCAGTGAGCGGGGAATATCAAAGTCGCCCATGTAGGAACCGTAGTTGGTTTCTTTTCCGTAGATCGCCATGATGATAGGCCCCGGCACACCGGTTTCGCGCTCGACATCGATAAGTTTGGCGATCAGACGACGATAGGCTGCTTTGCCACTGGCGATCCGCTCCGGCGTGATATGTCGCCGCTGATATGGAGCAAAGGGCGGAATCGCACTATTTGTGCTGCCGCCAGGTTGGGACTGATCCAGCTGGATAACCCGCGGATTATAGGTCAGGCCAGGCAGAACCTGGTCCAGAGTCTGCGCACGCACGCCTTTCTGCAAGGCCTTCTGGCGCACCTCCTGTAAATAGGATTCAAAGCTGGCGGTGCTGCTTTGTGCTTTGGCATTTTCCATCGGTGTTGCAGCGCTGATGCCGAAAAGTGCAATGGCGCTGCAGGCGATAGCGGTCATGATACGCATGAATACTTCCTTTTCGTCACCGCATTGTCGCACAAAGCCTGTCGCAGGGGAATCCCTAAATGTCCGATAGATACAACCACTCGCCCCGAAAACGCGTCTTGACCCAAATTTGGCGATTGAAATTCAATCGTTGGTAAAATGTTTTGCGCTTTCAAATCGGGAACGCTAGGACGCGATCGACCCGGCCCCAAGGGCTATGCGGACAGGTGGCAGAGTGGTCGAATGCAGCGGTCTTGAAAACCGCCGAGGGTGCAAGCTCTCCGTGGGTTCGAATCCCACCCTGTCCGCCAATAACATTTACGACACAATAGAGAACTTGAAATGTTCTTTGACGGGCTCTCGGGTATGGCCTTCATTAGGTCCCGCTTTTCCTTCGCTAATATTGCATCGCTCGTTACTCGGTCGAATTCTGGACCCAGTATTCAAACAGACGGAGGCGACAACACCACGATTGCGGGTTTCCAACAGAATGCGACGATTGGATAGGTAAACGCAAACGCATCATTCCCATGCGTGTGGGATTTTGATAGGTCTCGAGGATGAGGATTCCCAAAATTCGCACCTTTCTGATCCTGATCGCCATATTCCTTGCCATCAGCTTTCTTGGTGGCTCGGCTATTTGGACTGCACTCGGTCTCGCCGATGATCTGACGATCGAAGGGAAAGCCAAGATCGTGCGGTCCGACAGCGGTGGCCTGGGAACCGGATGGAGTTTTTATGGCGGTGATGCGGGCGGCAATCGCTATGTCGCAGCCCGTGATATCAACAAAACCAATGTCACAAATCTCCGGATTGCGTGGACCCATCAAAGCGGTACACTCAAAGATCGTAGCGCGGAGTCTCTGTCGCGAGCATCCCTCCAGGCTACTCCCATATTGGTTGAAGATTCGCTGGTTTACTGCACCCAATTTAACGAAGTCATCGCTCTTGATCCCGGAACGGGCGCGGAGAAATGGCGGTTTGATCCCAAGGTGCCGACCGATAGCCGCCCTGCTAACCAATATACCTGCCGCGGAGTTGCTTACTGGCAAGATCAGTCGGCAGCAGCGGGCGCGAAATGTGCTTCGCGGCTATTCACCGGGACCGTGGACGCCCGGATAATCGCGCTGGATGCCAAAACCGGAGAGCCCTGCGCGGATTTTGGTGAAGCCGGAACCAAACGTGTCCAACCATCGATATCGCTGCGTTGGCCCGGCGAGTTTCAGATCACCTCAGCGCCCGCGATCATCGGTGATACCGTGATAACCGGAACCGCGATCGGCGACAATCTGCGCACTGATGCACCGAAGGGAACCGTGTTTGCCTTTGACGCGCGTACCGGCGAAACCAAATGGGTGTTTGATCCGTTGAGCGGCTCGCCAAAAATTCGTGGAGGCCACAGCAATGTCTGGAGCAGCATAGCTGTCGATGAGAAGCGCGGGCTGGTTATCTTGCCTACCTCAAGCGCCAGTCCCGACTATTATGGCGGCAATCGACCAGGGAATAATCTCTATGCCAATAGCGTAGTGGCCCTCAACGGAGAAAACGGCACCGTTGCTTGGCATTTTCAAACCGTTCATCACGATGTCTGGGATTATGATCTCCCGGCGCAGCCTGGCCTGTATCAGGTATGGCGCGACGGTAAGGCGCATGATGTTGTGGCTCAGGTCACAAAAACGGGTCTGATTTTCGTGCTCGATCGCGAAACTGGAAAGCCCTTTCTTCCGATCGAGGAGCGGGCAGTACCGCAGGGCGCCGTTGAGGGAGAATTGCTCTCCCCTACCCAGCCCTTCCCGGTAAAAACACCGGCGATCGTACCTGATCGGTTGAATCCGGCAGATGCTTTCGGGCTTACCTTGTGGGATAAACTGGCTTGCAAGTCAAAGCTCGAAAACCTGCGCGGTGAAGGGCTGTTTACGCCACCAACCGTCAACGGCACGCTGTCGCTGCCTTTTACAGGCGGCGGCGCAAATTGGGGCAGTTCTGCCTATGACCCAAGCCGTAATTTGCTGGTGATCAACATGAACAATGTCGCATCCTATATGACGATGCATCCCAATACCACCGAGCGAGAACAAGTGAACGAGATTAGCGACGATGATGAATTCGCACCAATGGAAGGCTCCCCTTATGCCATGACCAGAGCAACGCTTCTCTCACCGATCGGCCTGCCATGCTCCGCTCCGCCCTGGGGCGTGCTGGCGGGCGTCGATCTGGATAGCGGCAAGATTGTCTGGCGGCAGACTATGGGGACAACCGAAGATCTGGCACCGGGCGGTTTTGCATTGAAATTGGGAACGCCTGCATTTGGCGGACCGATGATCACTGCTGGCGGGCTCGTGTTTATCGGCGCGGCGATGGACAATTATTTGCGGGCGATCGATGTCGAGACAGGCAAGGAACTCTGGAAAGGCCGGCTCCCCGCAGGCGGCCAGGCGACGCCGATGAGCTATGTCTGGAAAGGCCGGCAATATGTCGTCATCGCCGCCGGTGGACATGCGCGGGTTGGCACAAAACTGGGTGATAATATCGTGGCATTTGCGCTTGCCGATTAGTCAATTATGAAGGGGTGTGCTGGAACCAAGTTTGCAGTTTACCGGCTCGATCGATGCGAGGCCTATATCAGGCTGACAATCGTGCTTCCTCGAATTTGTTGTCCAGCCAAATCGCGGTAAAAACATCCGAAGTAACCGGTTTGGAAATGTGCCAACCCTGACCAATATCGCATCCGTATTTGACCAGCAAATCGAGACATTGCTGATCCTCAATTCCTTCGGCGACAATTTTCAATCCCAGATCATGGGCCATCGATATAGTGGATTTCACGATCACCTGGTTGGCATTGTCCGTGCCCATGGTTTTCACGAAGCTCTTGTCCAGCTTGATCTCGCTAATGGGAAGACGCTGCAAATAGCTGATGGTCGATTGGCCTGTGCCATAATCATCGATAGATACTCTGATGCCAGCTTTCTGGATGAGGTTAAGCGCGAATAGCGATGCTTCAGGGTCGGCCATGGTGGCCGTTTCTGTCACTTCGAATACGATTTGTTCATTAGGAATTTTGGTAGCGTTGACCATCGCAATGGCCTGATCGACAAAGCCGCTGTCACCCAGCAGCTTGGCAGAAATATTGACAGAGCAAGTGAGCCCCGGACGCTGGCTTTCCCAACTGCTCAAGTCATTCAATGCTTGGCGAAGTACCAAAAAGGTCAGTTGGTCAATTCGGCCGGCCCGTTCGAGCAACGGAATGAATATTTCCGGGCTGATCAGGCCTCGCTCCGGATGACTCCAGCGGACAAGCGCCTCGGCACCGTCGAGGCGGTTTGCTGACAGATCCCATTTGGGTTGATACACAACGTCAAGATCGCCGTCATCGATCGACCGATCCAGTTCCATCAGGAGATTATGTTTTTGGCCTATGGCATGGTCTACTTCTTCATTGTGCCATGCCCATTTTTTTCCGATGGCAAATGCTTGTTCCGAAGCAATTCTCGCCTTGTCCACCGTTTCTCCGCTGATACCGAAAGCTGCACCAATTTTAATTCGGGTTTCTTCGGCCATCACCGGAGCCTGCAAAAGGGCGGTTGCGGCATCAAAATGACCCGGAATATCGTCAACATAGTCACTCTTCACAATCCACGCTACCAGGTCGGAATCGAGATGAAAAATCTGTTCATCCTGGGCGAGAAACGCGAGGCGGGTGGCAATATTTTGAAACAAATCGCGGCGCGAATCCTTGTTCGTCATGACCAGCAATTCCTTAAAGTCTGAAATTCTGGCGGTTGCGATATAGCCGAATTGTTTGGCGGCTATGACTTTCAACAAGGCTGCTTCGTTCGGCAGACTGCTTCCGTCATTCACAAAGCGGCTTCGATCCAGAGCCCTTGTGGTCGTCAGGAATTTTTGAAAAAGGATATAGGACGCCAGAAAGAGCACGGCCTGTACGTTCAGAAAGGTCAGGATATGAAGATATTCCGCCAGGAGTACCAGTCCCAACAGAACGGCTCCTGTTCCCACCGCTACCCGGATCATCCCCGCGGAAGACACTTTTTGGGTCAGGATGCAGCCTAGCAGGATTATCGCAGACAAGAACAAGGAGGGCAAGTTGCCAAGGCTTCTCAAATTTGTCCCTTGGATCAACGTTTCGGTTGCCATCGCTTGGATGACTACGCCGGGAAGGATACCATAGCGGCTGATCGGATAGCGGTCGCCCAGTTCGATTGCGGTGGCTCCGATAAGGACTTTCTTGCCTGAAAGGTCGACGGCAGGGCCATTTGCACTGATCAGGTCGACAAAGCTCAGACGGGGAATGGTTCCCGGATCAATCGATTGATCGATCGCAAAGCTCTGGTCAATATCACCCGACACTTCTGCCATCATGCTGGCAAGCGATGGACGCGCGGTACCGCCGGTGGTGGTCCCGAAACTATATTCGTTCAACTGACCGTGATTGTCGGGATGGACGTTGACGGAAGCCAGAAAAGCATGTTCACGAAGTATTTCTATTGGAAGGCTTTCGACAAATTTCGCGTGCACGGTCGAAGCTCGTTGACGCATCGTCGGGAGAATAATTGTGGCGTCGGACTTTGCGATCGCATCGGCAAAAATCCGGTCCTGCGTTTCGGTTGAGCGCGAAGAGAAATCGATGTCAAACGCAACCTGCGTTGCACCTGCCTTGTTCAGCACTTCTACCGTTTCTGCATAAAGTTCGCGCGGCCATGGCCAATTGTCAATCGCTTGCAAGGATTTGGCATCAATCTCGACTATCACGATCTGACCGGAAGCCGGCTTTTCCAGCAAGCTGGCGCGCAAATTGCCAAGCTGCTGCTCGACCTCGTTACCGACTCCCGCCAGACTAAGGGCCAATGCGGCCAACAAGGCTAATATCCATGCTGCCAGAAACTGGTAGAACGCATCTGCGTCGAAAGAGGAAAAAATGGCCTTCAATTGTATCTCCAGGGAATACCCGGAAGATGTCTAGCAGAAGACCAATCTATTTTGCGTTAACGCATACAATCCGTGATGATCAGAATTTGAAAATGGGGGCTTTTGAGTTTCGCAAATTGCTTTTCTACTTGTCGTTGCCTTTTCCCTTGCCGCCGTTTCCGCCACCGTTGCCATTTCCGTTGCCGTTGTTGCCGTTGCCATTTCCACCGCCGTTGCCGTTTCCACCGCCGTTGCCATTTCCGTTGCCGTTATTGCCGTTACCGTTTCCGCCGCCGTTGCCGCCATCATCGCCGCCGTCATCGCCGCCGTCATCGCCACCATCATCGCCGCCACCGTTACCATTTCCGTTGCCGTTATTGCCGTTACCGTTTCCGCCGCCGTTGCCGCCGTCATC
>NZ_JBATHY010000032.1:0-46057 GCF_049667325.1 Parasphingorhabdus sp.
GCTCGGCAGCGACTTTTCTGCCGGCGTTTTACTATGATTTTGAGTTTGGCTCATGCTTGTTCCCCATTTTTAGGCTCTCGCAATTTGGGTTCCCGTTTCAAAATGGGGTCACGTGGGCCGATATGAATGACGGTGATTTGGAGCATTAGTTAAGGAACAAATCTCGTTGCAGCCGATGGCGGCGGGCTTAGCAATCTTCTGTGCACGATAGTCACAGGGCAGAATTTTAGCTGAGAAGCTGAGAATATGCAGCCAATTCCCGGTCTCGAAGCTTTTACTGGTAAAAATAGGGCCGCAAAATTTCGCCGGATTACGCGCTAAGTGGCTGTTATAGCGAAATTGGTTCCGGCCGGGATGGTTAATTTACCGCTGTTCGACCCGTTATTACATCAAGACACGGTCGTGGTCGGTTTGGCCAAAATCTAAAAACCTTATTTTCCAACGCGGACTTTCGCGGGAAATTCGATGACAAAGGAATTTGAAGTGGCGACAATCTTGTTTGCGGATGATGATGCTTTGCTGGGCGATCTGGTTTTTCACAAGCTCGAGTCTTGCGGTCATAGCGTTACGGTTGTGGACAACGGATATAGCGTTCTGTCCGCCGCACTTCGTGTGCGCCCTGACACTATCATTCTAGACAATCTCATGCCCGGCCTGACAGGACCGGAAGTCCTGCATAATCTCAAACGGGATGCCAGAACAACGGCGATACCCGTGCTGGTTCTGACGAACCAGACGAGCAGCAACGACATGGTGGATGCGTATCGGTCAGGCGCTGCAGACTATATGGAAAAGCCGTTTTCACCACAAGATCTAGCCAACCGGATATCAACGTTGTTGGGTGCGCAGCAATATTTGCAACAAGTTGGGTTGTGATAGTGGAGCCCGTGTCCGAGCACACAGGTCTGGCAACAGGAGTTCAAGGCTTTTTCGCGCTAGACCGCACGGCCGTCATCACATTGGTTTTTGGAATAATTGTGCTGCTCAGTGTCACGGTCTTCTCCTGGAATTTGACCAAAACCACGACATACGAGCGAAACCTCGCGGCCTTTAACACCTTATCAAAGGATAGCGAGCAGGCACTTACCCACAGGATTGAATCATATCGGCAATCGCTGGATAGCGGAGCCGCTTTGTTCGCGACGTCTGATCGCGTTACGTTGCAGGATTGGAAGACATTTGTCAGTATTCTAAAGATTGATGAAACGCTGCCCGGGATCAACGGGATTGGCTATATCGAGCCGGTATTGAGATCAAGAAAAGGCGAGTATCTGGAAGATCTATCAGCCCGCGGTGTCACTGGTGTCACCGTGCACCCGCAGACATCATGGGCTGAAATTTTATCAATTTCCTATATCGAGCCAATTTCGATCAACGAAGAAGCTGTCGGCCTTGATATTGGTTTCGAGACAAACCGTCGCTCGGCTGCCTACCGGGCAAGGGATGTCGGCAAGGCGACGATTACGAAGCGGATATTTCTTGTACAGGATAAAACAAAAAGCGCAGGATTTCTCTTGCTTCGACCGATTTACCACTCCGGTCGTTCGCTGACCTCCGTGGCGCGGAAGCGTGCCGCATTTCGAGGTTGGATATACGCACCATTTGTAGCGTCCCGGTTCATGCAGGACCTGACCGCAAGTCAGGGCAGCAATTTCGACATCACCGTACATGACGGCGTTACCACAAATGAAGCCCAGTTGATTTTCGCCAGCAAAGAAGTTTCCAGGCGGTCTCGGTCTCCTCAATATTCGGTGACCAAAACCCTGCCTATCATGGGGCAGCGATGGACGGTATCCTGGCATAGCACACCCGAATTCGAAAGCAGTGTGGGAACACAGGAACCGATGTTCGTCATGGTTGGCGGATTGGCTCTCATTCTGGCCTTTTCGACGCTTGTAATATTCCATGCTCGGCGCGAAGCGTATGTTAAAGCGGAAGTCAAAAGCAAAACCCAGATACTGGTAGATAAAGAACGGGAGATTGTGAGCGCGTTGAATGTCGCCGAAGCTGCGACGGGTGCGAAGTCCAAATTTCTTGCCAATATGAGTCACGAAATTCGTACTCCGATGAATGGTGTTATCGGCTTCACCCAATTGTTGGACGATGGAACTCTGAACGATACCCAGCAGAAATATGTCAGGCTGATATCTGATTCCGGGTCCTCGATGATGACCTTGCTCAATGATATCCTGGATATTTCGAAAGTAGATTCCGGGACGATGGCGATTTCGCCGGAACCGTCCGATGTCCGTCATCTGCTGAATAGTTGTGTGAAGCTGTTTTCCCCGAACGCGGAAGAAAAACAGCTGACACTCTTGATGGATCTCGACAAAAACCTGCCGCGCTGGGTGAAGGTGGACGGGTTCCGGTTGCGTCAGATTGTGATGAACTTGTTGGCGAACGCGATAAAATTTACTGAATCCGGATATATTACGATATCGGCCGTAATTACCGAAACTCCTCAGTCCGGGCAAGCCGATGCCTGTCGTTCAGAATTGCATATATCTGTATCCGACACCGGAGCAGGCATTGCCCCCGATCGCCAAGCCGCGATCTTTGAACCGTTCATTCAGGCGGATGATTCAACCGCAAGAAAATATGGCGGCAGCGGATTGGGTTTGACGATTAGCAAACAGCTTGTCGAGCTGATGGGCGGCTCGATTCAAATGATAAGTCATCTTGGTCGTGGTTCGGAATTCACTGTCAAAATTCCGGTGGACAGATTTGACGAGGAAGCCGACGAAAATCTCGTAAAAATTCCGACGAATCTGTTAGCCCGATGCGAAAATGCAGGAATCGTGAAACGCATTCTGGTCGCGGAAGATCATGATGTGAACCAGGCGCTGATTGGAGAAATGCTCACAAAACTAGGCTATGATCATGATCTCGCTGTTGATGGTGCGGAGGCGGTCGCGATGATCCGAAAAGCGGTTATGGAAGAAAAGCAATATGACTTGGTTTTGATGGATTTACAGATGCCTTATGTCGATGGCATCAAAGCAACCCGCATGGTTCGTGGTCACGGAATCGACGCAAACGCGCTCCCCATCGTAGCGCTAACCGCAATCGCGTTTGACCAGGACGTTGACCGTTGCATTGAAGCTGGAATGCAAGCACATCTAGCGAAGCCGCTGGCAATGGAGGATTTGAAGAAAATAGTATTCAATTGGGCCACTTAATGCCTACTCATAAGCCCGAACTTCCTGATCTTATAGACGCGGTCATATTAAAATGACGGCCTGTTCACTCGGCGCCGGCGACCCTTGCAGGGCGCGTGTGAATTTGTTCGCTTTGTTTAACGTTTTGAACTGTGGCCGGTTCATGTCATTCGGGTCCTCGGACCGTCTATCGTAACGGCACCATCGTCTCTCCGCTTACGCGTTTTTTAATGGATGAAGGCCGAAAGCCTTGAGCTTTGGCCGTTGAATAGAAAATTTTGGCTGGCGTATTGGTCGCCGAACTTTCAGATATCGCGAAGGTTCATGTGGTCGCTTTTTCCCTCAGCCATCGGAAGATGCGTCTGGAGCAGCGGTCGCACTGAGAGCATCCAAAGCCTCGACTATTTTCAAGGCCGGCAGAAAGAGACGCTGTTTGTCGAGCTCGGACAGTATCTCTTCAAGAGTGCTAATGACCTCATCTTTCTCATGCTTTTTGTTATCGTCGGTCATTCGAATGTTCCTTCATCAAATTCAATTCATCAACGTTTTGCGGATTGCCACGATGAGATCGGCAGTTCTTGGTTAACGGTATAGTGCGATAAAAATTAATCTTGTTTGTTCGATCCGCATGCGCATGATTTTTTGCTTTGAATCCATACTTTGTATTCTATTCAATTGTACCGAGCTGGTTGCGTTCACTGCATCGCGAATGTATGGTGAACGAGATATTTATGGGGCAGAAATTTTGGAAGATATCGCGCTAGAATCATCGCGTGTCGCGAAGCTGACTGCGAAGCAGCGAGAATGCTTGCATTTGGTGGTGCTACGAAAATCCTCGAAGGAAATTGCCCGGATTCTGGAGATTTCCAAACCGGCTGTAGATCAACGCCTGATCGGTGCGCGCAGAGTGCTGGGAGCGGCTACACGCGATGAGGCCGCTTTGATCTATGCCCGGGCCTCCGGGACCTATGATCGGATACTATACGATCCGGTAGGTGTTCCCTTCGATGATAGTTTCGGTTCACAAGGACCTCAGGACGAGCGGTCAAATTCTGTTATGCTCGAAGAAGTATCAAGCACTTATGACATTGATACTGCGCATGACACGAATTTTTGGTCGCAAATCCAGAAGGAGCCGGGAGGTTCACTGGGAACTGGTCAGAGGATTGCCATCATAGTTGTTTTGACGATCGGAATCTTGGCAGTTGTTTTGATTGGTTTGTCAGTCTCTCAGTCTCTTTCTAGTCTGTTGGCGGCTTAAACAGCCACTGGGCTCTCTTATTTTTGAAACATCAAAAATCCGCGATTTGCGGGAAGGAAAAACTATGTCTTATCAAATCAAGATTGCAACTGATCAGATCAAACAAGATGTACCCCTGACAGAAGCATCGATCGACGAAGCCCTAATCTCAGTATCTAACTTGATGTCCACTTTAGTGCGGGCGCGCCTGGACACGGGTGTTCCAGCCGCGACAGGGCAGATTGCCGTTCGCAGATTGGCAAAAGCGCAAATGGCGCTCGTCGAGGCCAGCAGCGACGTCCTGAGAGTGCACGGTGAGCTTGCTAAAGTCGGCCGAGAATATGCTGGCTTGGATGTGCACGAAACCTGCCCACCGGCTCAAGCGTCTGCTGCCAAAGGTAAATTGCTTTCTGTTGCCGCTTAAGCGATCAGTGGTTGACTGAAATGCTTGAGGATGTTCCATCTAGACCATGCGAACTTTCGTCTATTTCCTCTTCCTCGGTGCGATTTGCGCTTACGCGCTGTATCGGGGAGGAGGGCCAGAACGTTGGGCTGCGTGTATCGTCGTCGGTATGTTGGTACTGGATCCTGCGGTTCATTTGGTTACTCCGCTTGAATACGCCACTCTGGACCCCGGGCACCTGGTTATCGATTTGGCGGCGTGGGCCGGTTTTTTCGCGATCGCGCTTCGCGCTAACCGGTTTTGGCCGCTATGCGTAGTTTCGCTTCAGACAATAGCGCTGGTGGCTCATACGGCAAAGCTGCTCGATGTGACGATACACCCAAAAGCCTATATGATCATGCAAATCGCTTCTTCTTATCCGTTGCTGGCCGTTCTGATGATCGGCACATACTTCCACCAGAAAAGATTGAGAGCCATCGGGACAGATATGTCCTGGCGCAGCTCATAGAGATTGTTGCACCGGTCGATGCCCGCCGACTCTCCAATGAACTGTTAGACGAATTTGGTTCGATTGGTCGCATGCTTGGTGAATCGGAAGCCGCTTTGCTGAGAGTTCTCGGGACCAATAGGGCAGTAGTAAGGCTCCTCAAGGCAACCGAAAAATTCATGCTCGCCAATCTGCAAAACGAATTGCCACGGAAGTTGATTTCAGCCACCGATCGAAGACTTATCAAATATCTACAAGCACGCATGGGCTCGCGCACCACCGAGATAATGCGTGTGATGTTCTTGGATAGCTCAAACCACCTCTTGGGTGATCAGGAGTTTGGCGCTGGTTCTCCCCGACGAATGTTTGTCCAACCCCGGAGTATTCTGAAACGCGCGCTGGAACTCGATGCGAGCGGCATTATCCTAGCGCACAATCATCCTGGTGGGAGCGTCACGCCGAGCAACTCGGATATCGAGTTCACAAGGTCTATCAAATCGCTGTGTGCGGAGCTCGAAATTCGATTGCACGATCATATTATTATCACAAACGATCGCTGGACCAGCTTTAGAAAGTTGAAAATAATATGACCCTTGAGGTGGAAGCCAACTATATCGATCTTGCGAAATCCGAACTTCGGAACCAACGGCAACGACATCTGTATTTCCTGAATTCCCATATCTTCGGTGATCCGGCTTGGGAACTCGTGCTTGAAGCATTTATCGCATCGAGCGATAACAGATGTGTGGCCCTATCGGATTTGAGCGATGATTTGCGTAAACCCGCTCCAATAGTCACCAGATTGGCGATGATTTTGGAAGCGGAGGGATATGTAGAGCGTTGTCGTTCGCACAACAATCGGGATCTGCGGTGCTTCAAGTTGACGGTGGATGCCGTTGCATGGTGTGAACAATGTTTGGACCTGAAACCGGACGACAACGATTTTCATAATAACTGATTGTCACAAACCTCCCGCTGACCCAATATGAGGCTTGGATGTTCATATCGGAACATCGAGCTCAGTTTCGGGAATGATAATGGAATTTACGTATAAAGAGATTCAAGAAATTCTGGCGCAGAAGCATCGTATTGCCCATGCCAATCAGACCGCGTTCCGAGGTAGAATCCAGCATATGCAGCGGCTCGGTTTCCCGACCGGTGTTAATACGGGGAAGGGGAAGCGTGTTTCCTATACTTGGCGGGAGCTATTGCTCATGGCGCTGGCTTTTGAATATCTGGAAATAGGTTCGACGCCGGATCGCTCGATCGCGGAAATTATCAAGATCGAAGATATGCTATTGGCTGGGCTTTCCAAGGTAATTCTGGCCACCGAACAACCCGATGGTTCCGATCAAAGCAAACATTTCCTTTTCGCGGAACTGTCGGCCTTATTGACGTTGAAGGCTGAAGATAGCTGGCACCAGCAATGTAAGATATTATCTTTCGCAGATATCACGGAGATTTTGTCTGTTGATGGAAACGACGCCTATCGATCCCCCTATGCAATAGTTGATTTGCGACAGTTTCTGGGTGGAATTTTTACGAGTGTTTTAGATATCTGCGGACTCAATAATCAGATTATCGCGAAGGACATCAAATCGTGGGCCACGAGACAATTGTCTATTGAGCTTTAGCATCCTTGCTTCTCATGCGGTCAAGATAGACCTAGATCGTGGTATATGAATCCAGCAAAATTGAAGTGACGGCTTAGGCACTCCCCGTTTTTACCGTCCTTGATCCTGAGACAGAGATTTTACGTCAGTCTCGGAGGGGTTGGTCGTCATCTTACAGCATTTTGCTTCGTATGCGATTGTTCCGGCGTTCAGATTGATCGTGGTTTCTGTGCTATCGCTTGTGATTTGTGTGTACGGTCCTGGCGGGCGAACAAAGGCTGCCGATCGCACCGGTGTCGTCTCAGCAGGTGCCGAAGCCAAAGCCATTATCCAACGCCGGGTCGAATTGAGACAAGATGGATCAATCAAATCCGACCTTTTGGACGGTTACCAATTGATACAAGTGGACGCACATGAATGTGATCCGGAAACTCGCCGGATAGAAGCGGAGTGCGTTTTCCTGATTTACGAAATTCAATAATGCTCAATGCGAACCGATATTTGTCGGTTTATCAGTCAGTTTTCTTGCCCGCTGATTGATCCGTCTGGATCTGTTGCAATGCATTGATCGCCTCTTCGACTTTGATTGCCGGAATCGCGAATTCATTTTCATCGAGAAACTTCAAAATATCCTGAAGCTTCTCAATCAGCGCATGCACATCGATATTCCCACTCGTCATGCCGGCTGACATTGCTTGTTCGGAACATTATTGAGCGACATCATGTTATAAATTCTCGTTTTTTGACGCTAGAGTTTAGCTGATCGGACAGCTCACGCCAACGCATTACGTTTAAGTGATTATAATTTCAACAAAAACTCTGCGTTTGTGGCGGTTTGCAGGGGCCTCAATCACTTTGTTCCAAAGTGACACAAGCCATTTAACGGCTGCGGTCGGCAAATTTCACCGGAGTTCGACAGCCAAACTTTCCAATCTGGTCGCAACTGACTAATTGAAATTAGAATGTCGCATGGCTTTAAGATTTCTACCCTTCACCGTTAACCATAGCGTGAAGGGAACAACACATGGCTGAATATGACTATGACTTTGTGATTATCGGAGGAGGGCCCGCTGGTCGTCGAGCCGCGATCCAGGCATCAAAACTCGGAAAATCCGTGGCTGTGGTTGACGACCAGAAACTGATCGGTGGTGTCTCTGTTCACACCGGCACCTTGCCATCAAAAACGATCCGTGAATCGGTGCTATCCGTCACGGGCTGGCGAGATCAACATTTCAAGTCCCGACAGCATCGCGACGGCGTCAAGATGATGCAAGATTCCATCAATTCCCGCCTTTCGACAACATTGGGAGATGAAGTCGAGGTCATCGATAGCCAGCTCGCACGAAACAATGTGCGAATACTGAAGGGAAGAGCTAAGTTTTCGGGTATCCACAAGCTAGCAATTCAGCAAAACTCCCAAGGCAAAAAGACAAGTTTTTCGGTCACTGCTGACAAGTTTCTGATTGCCGTCGGTACCAAGCCGTTTCGACCCAAAAATATCCCGTTCAACGGCACCACCGTGATCGACAGCGATAGTGTCGCCGCAAATCTGCCGATGCCCAAAAGCATAACGGTAGTTGGCGGAGGCGTCATAGGTCTCGAATATGCGACAATTTTTTCAACATTGGAAATCCCGGTAACGGTCGTTGAAGCACGCGAACGGATTTTGGAATTCATCGATCGCGATATCGTGGCAAATTTTGTTCATCAACTTACGGAACGCGGGATCAGTCTTCGATTGGGCCGAAAAATCAACAAAATAACCCTGGATGATCACAACTGCCCAAACATCCTATTGGATGACGGCCGACAACTTCGGTCTGAAATGCTTTTGTTCACAGCAGGTCGTGTAGGCGCGGTGGACAATCTCGGTCTGGAGAAAGTCGGGATTGAATGCGATAGTCGCGGACGGCTGGTTGTCGACAGGGAATCCCTGCAAACAAGCCAACCGAACATTTATGCAGCTGGCGATATTATCGGATTCCCGGCTTTGGCCTCCACTTCGATGGAACAGGGGCGTCAGGCTGCATGCCATGCCTTTGGCGTGCCAATCAATCATTCGGGAAATAGTTTTCCATTGGGCATTTATTCGATTCCCGAAATCGCCAGTATTGGCCTGTCCGAAGAAGACGCACGGCTTAAGGGTTACCAGGTAGAAATCGGCGTTGCGCGTTTCCAGGAAACGTCCCGCGGTCATATTCTTGGAAATTGCAAAGGCATGCTCAAATGTATTTTTGACCTCAGCGATCGGAAGCTGCTGGGTGTCCATATCGTAGGAGAGGGTGCGACAGAATTGATCCATATCGGACAAGCAGTAATCAATTTAAACGGTGGAATTGATTATCTGTCTGACAATGTTTTCAATTTTCCAACGCTTGCCGAAGCTTACAAAGTAGCTGCCTTGGATGCCTATAACCGGCTGCCAAAGCCCAGACTGAGGGCATGAAGTGAAGATCGATATAAAGAATATCCTGGAATCCTACCTGCGCGAAAAGCGTGGTGAAGTCGCATGTCCGGTCTGTACCGACCAGGAAGGCGAATATTCCCCGTTGGCTGAGATAAGAAATTTTCTGGCGCTCCATAATCTGTCACTCAACGCGAAAAACCTTGAGATAACTTGGGAGTATCTTTGTGGTGACAACAATGAATTGAAGGCGGAATTGGATAAGGCCATATCAGCTTCTGAAATCAATAATGAATCGGTGATCGACCTGCACGAAAAACATTTCAACGTCGATATCGGCGCACAGATTGAGAGGATTTTTCTGCAAGCTGTCGAGCAAATTCGCAATACGACACAGTTGTTGAGTACCGGCAGCAAGAACGCTGTCCGGCACGAGAACCAGTTGATCGAGCAGGCCAAAAATATTCGAGGCGGGAAAGATAGCCTCGAAAACGCAATTCAAAAGATGTTGAATCTATCTCGATTAATGGTGGAATCTACCCGTGAAAACCAGATACAGATTACACATACTAACGAAAAGCTCGCAGAGCTGCAGAAAGATCTGGAAGTTGCAAGAAGCGAAGCTGATCATGACAAGTTGACGCGGCTACCCAATCGTCGAAAATTCGATCGGGATTTCGATATCGTCTTTCAAAGAATGCAAGACGAGCAACGGCCGTTTGTTTTGGCCTTTGTCGATGTCGATCACTTTAAACGCATTAATGACACTTTCGGTCACGACTGCGGCGATCGTGTCCTTCGAATGATTGCAGATCAATTGTTTCTACTGTCAAATAATCGTTGTAATATTTCTCGCTACGGCGGAGAAGAATTTGCGGTATTATTTGAAGATGCTGAAATGGACTGTGCGTTTGAAAGAATCGAGGCTTGTCGCCTTGAGCTGTCGAAAAAATCTCTCGTGGACATTGGATCTGGAGAACCTATTGGCAGAGTGACTTTCTCGGCAGGCATGGCCCAATGTTTGCCGTCTGATACCAAGCAGACGCTTCTGAGAAAGGCTGACGGTGCGCTCTACAATGCGAAATCGGAAGGCCGAAATATGGTATCGAAATATTCTAATGGTTTCGAGAACCGCAGGGCTTCTGATCGCTAACATCCATATCGCAAAATATACTTGAACGTATCGACATCGCTGTAGCATCGTGCCGACATCCAACAGAATCGTTGCACTCTCCTTTGCCTTGGCGATATCTCAAGCGCGTTGGCAGGCATGATCCCTAATGATGCTGGTGTTGTTGCGCCGGTTCGTCACATGCCGTCCCCGCCCAAGGCGCATTGGCCGAGAATAAATCATCCATCACCGAACGAAGCAGAAATCCCGTGATGTTAAGCAATATACGCTGCATCGCCGGCTCTCCATATGCAATTGGGTAGGACGATAATAATCGTCCTACCCAATCCTGAAGAGCGCATACCAGGTGCACTGCATTCACCAAGGCTGTGGCCTGCGGGGGCTGAACAGCCTCAGTAGAAAGTTTTCAACCTTTCTTGCTGAGCGTTATCCGAATCCGAGCCGCTTAGATCAAATCATATCCGATCCGATTTGGCGAAATAAGACGTTTTTATATCCAAAATGGGGATGACGTTGGACGGCTGACAAGGCTTTGACGCCGGTCAGTTCCGTTTCATGGTGATGGAAATGCGCCTATTCCGGTCATCCATCCGGTCTTTCGGATTATAGGGCTCGGTATCGGCCACTCCTTCAATGCGCGCCATACGGGTATTCATAATACCCTGAAGCACCATTTCCTTCCGGGTTGCCTCGGCTCTGGCCGACGAAAGGAGCCAATTGTTCATATTTTTCCCGCTTGCGTAGGGCAAGCTGTCGGTATGTCCCCTGATGACGAGCAGGTTGTCAACTGTATCAATGATTTTGGTCACCTCGCCGATCAATATTTTGGCTTTGGGGTTCAGACTGTCGGTGGCCAGCGCGAACATGCTGAAATTGGCTTCATCGATCAGATCAATACGCAGGCCTTCAACGGTATCTGTGAACCGAATATTTTTGAGCAGAGCCAGTTTTTCCGGATCTTTCTTGAGCTGTTCCCGAAGCTGCTTTTCAAATTCTTTGGCATCCATTTTTCGGGCGCTACTGCTGCTTTTGCCCTGGTCATCTTGAGTGCCTGTCGCATCGCGAGGAATGGTTATCGATTGCGTACCAGTCTGCTTCGCTCCGTGCGGATAATTATCCTTGGCAGTTAGAGAATCTCCGCCAAACATACCGTCGGAACCGGCGCTTTCTTGGCGAAACTCGACCAGCGTAGGGGCGAAATAGTCCGCTAATCCTTTGCGCTGTTTCTCGTCAGTGGCTCCCAGTAACCACATCAAAAGAAAGAATGCCATCATTGCGGTCACGAAATCGGCATAAGCCACTTTCCAGGCACCACCATGATGGCCGGCATGTTGCTCCATGATAATTTTTTTGACAATGATTGGCGGTTGATTTGAACCCGCATCAGCTTTCTTTGCCATCGATCAACGTGCCCTTATTGCATCGAAAACATCGGCAAAGCTGGGCTGGTTAGCATGTTGCAAACTGGTGCGTGCTGCTTCGATGATCAATGGTTGCGGATGGCCATGTAGGCTTGCGATGATGATCTGTTTGGCCACCTGATAGATAGTGCCATCGCTTTCGATCACAGTACGTGCACGAAGGGCCATTGGCCCAACAAAACCGTATGCGAGCAATACGCCCAAAAACGTTCCGACCAGTGCGGAGCCGATCATCGCGCCGAGAACGGCCGGTGGCTGGTCGATCGCACCCATCGTTTTGACAACGCCGAGAACGGCTGCAACAATACCAAGAGCCGGCAAGGCGTCGGCGAGGTTCTGAAGATTGTCGGCGGGCCCGATCGCTTCGTGGTGATGGGTTTTGATACTTTGATCCATAACGTCTTCGACTGCATATGGGTCAAGCGTTCCGGAGGAAACCACGACCAGGCGCAGGCTGTCCGCGATCAGATGGACCAGTGTATCGTCTTTGAGCAGCTTTGGATATTCGCTGAATATCGGCGAAGATTTCGGGTCCTCGATATGTGGCTCCAGCGCTACCGGCCCTTCGCTCTTGAGAATCTTGGTCAATTTGGACGTGAGAAGGATGCAGTCCATGAAATCCTGTTTGACGTAGGTCGGACCCTTGAACACTTTGCCGAAGCCACCCATCAGTGCCTTCAGCTGTGCGCCTGAGTTGCCGATTATCAGTGCGCCTACAGCGGAACCGCCGATAATACCCATCTCGATTGGTAGAGCATGCAAGACCACGCCCATGTCGCCACCCGAAAGCATGAATACGCCAAAAACCATGACGAGCAGAACGACTATACCAATTGCGGCAAACATATATCAATTTCCCCATCAACGGACTCGGATTGCGAAGTTTGCTCCCTGTTCAGTGAATTCAGGAAACAAACATTGTTATGATGAACGGAAAAAAAAGCTTATGGTTAAGGGCCTGATAGCAATGAATCCGGCGCGCCTAGGGTATCAACTGCATTAGAGTCGTGCTGGTGGATTTTGCGTATAGTCTCTGCGCCGCCTCGAGATTAACCAGCAGGGACTGGAAACGCGAAACAGCCTCTGTCACATCGGTACTTTCCAGCACGGTTCGTCTCTCGCTCGATGTGAGCTGAGACTTTTGCAGGCGGTTTTCTTGGTCATCGAGGCGATTGACCAGCATCCCCTGATTGGCGAGCAGGTTCGAAAAATGGTTGATCAGCGAATCTGCCCGGCCGAGCTGGTCGGCTCGGTCAGTTGCGGTCCCGGTTCGGATCGCGGTGATCATTTCGTCCATAATCGTATCGAGATCACTGGTGCCGCCTCCGATATCTATGGACTGGGCAACAGTTTGAAAATTGGGTGAGGGTGTCACCAGTACGTTTGTATCGATCCTCATTTCAATCGGGTCACCGGCATGGAATAATTGACCGCCATAGCTGTCTTGAGCTTGCGTGAGCTGATTGAACTGGACGCGCAGGTTGTCGAGTTCATTAGCAATCACTGCGCGATCTTCAGGAGAAAGAGTCCCGTTGTTACCCTGGATGACCAATTCCTTGGCCCTGATAGAGCCGCTGGAAATTGTGTCGATGGAGGATTCGGCTTGCTGTGCCATAATACCTGCACGACCGATGTTGTTGAGCCATGAATTTTCGATTGCGGCTTTACGACCGAGGCTAGATATCTCTAGCCAACTGGAAGGTGCTTCTGAAGGCCGGGAAAAGCTTTTACCACTTGCAATGGATTCCTGTGTCTTACCGATAAGCGTGGACAATTCTGATTGCTTTTGAATGGCATCATTGGGCCTGTTTCTGTTGATCGATTCCATGGTTTTTTCCTTTGCGCGCGATCAACTAGAAGATGGCGAGGACGGATTGTATCGTTTCCCGTGCGACCTGTATGACGCGCGCGGCCGCTTCGTAGGATTGTTGCAGTCGGATAAGGTCAGCCGCTTCGCGATCAAGGTCAACGCTCGAAATATTGTTACGCGCTTCGCGGGTAGCGCGGTCAAATGCCGTTGCGGCCTTGCTCTCGCTGCGGGCCGTCAACAAAGATTGCGCCTGTCCGATTGCTATTTTCTCATAGCCTTGTTCGGTGCCCGTCGCGGTGCGCAAGTCGACAAACGCCAGGATATTGCCATTGGCTACGCCGGCAGCCGAGGCGAGGGCAAGATCATCTGCGGAAAGTCCGGTAATCGAAAGGCTTGCAGCGGTACCGCTGTGGGAAACGATCGCCGCGCCAGCGGCCCCTGCATCGGTTCGCCCATTGGCTTGCCATCCGTTGATTTCACCCGCAAATTGCACCGCTAGGCTGTCCAGATCATCGTTAAGCTTGACCAGACTTGATTGTGCGCGTTGCAACCCGCCTAAGGTTCCGTTGCTTGGTGCAGTCTGCACAGTGCCAGAGATTGAGATATCGAAACTGGCTCCGGCATTGGCAACGAAGGTCACCGGGCTGGCAATATTGAAGGCAACCAGATCGGTTCCATTGCGGGAAATATCTGCAGTACCATTATCGCCAAAACTAATCTGAACATCGAGTTTTTCAGTGATAACCGTCAATGCTGCGTCGCGACGATCGAGCAAAACCGTGTGTTGACCAGTGCCGGCGCGCGTCGGACGTAATTGCTGATTCACCTGCGCGAGTTCGCTTAACGCGGTATTCAATTCTACCGCTTCTTGGGAGGCAGCACCGTTGATCAGATTGATGGTAGATGACAGATTGAGGGCAGTTTGGTTGAATCGGTGAACCGAAGTCTGAACATCGCCTAAAAATTGATTGCGCAACGCCGGTTCAAATGGAACTGCCGAAAGTTCCTCAGCAGTTCCGAAAAGTTGAGTCAATTGAGCACCAATGTCCAGATCATTGTTGGAAAGTGCAATTTCTCCCTGGTTGAGCCATTGTTCAACAACCTCCCCACTGACACGGCTTGCTCCGGTCTGTCGCGTTGCCGCTTCCAGAAATTGATCGCTGGAACGCGTGATGCCATTGACCGCTACGCTTCCGGTTCCGGTATAATTGCTGTAAATGGGGTTGGTGGCGCCGTACATTGTGGTATCGCCGATGTTGAGAGATCGTCTCACATAATCGGGATTTTCTGCATTAGCGACGTTTGATCCAACGACTTCCAATGCACGGCTGTTGGCTTTTAAAGCTGCTCGTCCAATGTTGAGAAGGTCAGACATCATTATTCTCCAAATGGCGGGTTAGCAGCTGGGCTATCCCGAAAACTCCTTTTTCAGCCATAGATTCAGCGACCTTTGCATCTTGCATATCGCGAAACTGCTCGGTTCCCTGGCCGTCAAACAGCCCCTCACCCAGAGAAGACGTCCGCATCGTTTTCAGCATTTGCCGCACAAATATCGCTTCGAAATCAGCTGCCATTGACTGGATATCAGCCTGCCTTTTGTCGGCCGCAGCATTGTTCGAGCTTAAAGGCGAAGTTGCGGCAAGTGATGGGGGTGAAATTATGGTCATATGATGATCAATTCCGCGGACAAGGCGCCGGCCTGTTTCAATCCCTCCAATATTGCTGTTAAATCAGACGGTGAAACGCCAAGAGAATTAATAGTCTCGACGATTTCCGCGAGCGACGCGCGCCGTCCAATTTCAAAGGCCGGATTGCGGGATTCATCTAGGGCAATATTGCTATTCTGTTCAGTTGCCGTGTTGCCGCGGCTAAACGGTGCGGGCTGGATGACTGTAGGGTTTTCTTCGACGCGAACTGTCAGCTTTCCGTGACTTACCGCTGCGGGGCCAATGCGCACCGCGCCATTAATTACGACCGTCCCGGTCCGGGCATTGACGATGATCCGAGCAGGTGCATCAGCCGGTTTGACGATCAGGTTTTCGATTTTCCCCATCAACATCACGCGCTCCTGTGCGCCGAGCGGGGCGGCAATACGGACCGTCACGGCATCTGCGGCAATCGCCTGTTGGGACTGCAGGGCTTCGTTAATGGCATCTGCTACGCGCAAGGAGGTGGTCAGGTCTGCGTCGGTCAAGTTGAAGCTGAGAAAGGGCTCGCTTTCAAATCCGGTTGCAACGGTTCGTTCGATCGACGCGCCGCCGGAAATTCGGCCGACGGAGGGAATGTTGACCGTGAGCTTGGAACCATCTGCGGCGGAGACACCCAAGCCGCCGACCGCCAGATTCCCCTGAGCCATGGCATATATCTGCTGGTCAGCGCCAAAAAGAGGCATCAATATCAATGTACCACCGCGCAATGATTTTGCCTTTCCGATGGCCGACACTGTGATGTCCAGGCGTTGGCCCGGTTTTGCGAAGGCAGGCATTTCGGCGGTGACCAAAACGGCGGCGGCATTCTTGGATGCCGGATTGACGCCGGGAGGCAAGGTCAGGCCAAAACGGTTGGCGACACCTTTCAGGCCGACCGTGGCATATTCCAGACTATCATCGCCGGTTCCGGCTAGCCCGACGACGACGCCGTAACCAACCAGCTGATTGGTCCGCAGACCGGCAAAAGTCCCGATGTCTTTTATCCGCTCGGCCTGGACCGGCTGGGTGACAACGAGAGCTGCTGACACCAGTGCGAGTATGGTGGCTAACCATCTGAGTGACTGGTATATTTTAGATGATTGGGGCATATAATCTCTTATGATTGGGGCTAAAATGGCGAAATAAACGAGAAGAATTTCTGCAACCAGCCCTGTTTACTCGCTGACGCGATCTCTCCCGTACCGCCATAGATGATCCGCGCGTCGGCTACTTTGTTAGACGGGATAGTGTTGTCGGCGGACACGTCGATGGCGCGTATAAGTCCGCTAAATTGGGTATGCTCATCACCCCGGTTTAGCGATGTCAGTTTCTGACCCCGCACCAGCATGGTCCCGTTGGGATAGCTTTCCGCTACGGTCACGCTAATTTGCCCCTGCAGGCTGTTCGATTGGTCTGCGCTGCCGGTGCCAGAAAAATTCTGAGAACCGCTCGTTGCGACATCGCTGGGGGAGAATAGCGAGAAAAGACCGGAAGTAGGCGGTGTCAAAGAAAATCCGCCATTGCGATCTTTGGATGCGCTATTGGATTTCGAGGCGCGTGTTTTTTCAACCAGCAGTATCGTGATAATATCACCCTTCCGGCTTGCTCGCGTCCCGTTTGTTAGAGCCGAATAACCGGAGGCGACCTGAAAGATCGCGCCGTTTGCAACGACAGGTTCAGGAGCTGGTGCGGCCGTAACCGGGGTGAAATCTTGTGCCGAGATGCTGGAGTGAGACCCCATGCAACCGATGAGCAGGAACGGCGTCATACTGATCAGCAAGCTACGTTTTGGAAACGGTTTATTTATCATGATGGTTACGCTTCTTTCCTGCGGTAGATTAAAGTTGCTGGTTAACGAACTGCAGCATATCGTCGGTTGCCGAGATCATTTTGGAATTGACTTCATAGGCGCGCTGCGTCTCGATCATGTTGACCAGTTCCTCGACAATGTTGACGTTGGATCCTTCCAGGGCACCCTGCCGGATATTGCCAAGACCTTCTTGCCCACCTTGGCCCACTTGCGGGGCACCGCTTGCCGCTGTTTCGGTAAGGATGTTATTACCAACCGACAGAAGTCCGGCTGGATTGGTGAAATTGGCCAGTTCAATTTGGCCCAGTTCGCTGGGCTCGCTTTGTCCTGCCAGCGAAGCCGAAACTGTCCCATTCGTACCGATGGAAATCGCTGTGGCACCCTGCGGAATCTGGATCGCGGGAACCAGTGGCAAGCCATCGCTTGTCACCATATTGCCCTCGGCGGTCAGGCTGAAATTACCTGCTCTTGTGTAGCCGGTTGATCCGTCCGGCCGTTCCACTTGGAAATAGCCAGCGCCTTCGATCGCCAGGTCCATGGCATTTTCTGTATTCTGCAAAGTGCCTTGGGTAGCAATTTTGCCGATTCCTGATAGCCGGACACCGGTTCCCAATTGTATCCCGCTTGCATAGCGGTTTTGTGCATCCGACGGTGCGCCAGGTGTAACGACATTTTGATATGCGAGGGTGGCAAAGTCCGCGCGGTCCCGTTTAAATCCCGTGGTGTTAACGTTCGCCAGATTGTTGGCAATCACGCGCATCTTTGTGTTCTGCGCATCCAGTCCGGTGCGCGCAACTTGTAGGGCAGCGTTACTCATCTCATCATCTCCTGAATACGGTTATCCTTGCGGCATGGACATTACACCCGCGCCGCTATCATCAAGTTCCTCGGTCATTTTAAGCAACCTCGCCTGCGTTTCCCACGCACGGCTGGTTTCAATCATATCTACCAGGGCGCTGGGCATATTGACGTTCGACTGTTCCAAGGCGCCGGAAATGACTTTTGCATTTTCATCGACGGGTAACGTGCCGTCATCGGCTACATGGAATAGAGTATCCGTACCTTTTGACATTTGGCTGCCTGTCGCGCTGACAAGTTTTAACTTTCCAAGCTGTTGCGGCTGAGTGGGATCGCCACCTGCCGGTATGAAGGAAATAGTTCCATCCGCACCAATGTCGACGCGCTCCGAAGGCGGTAAGGTTACAGGTCCACTTTCCCCCAAAACCGGAAAGCCGTCCCCGGTAAGCATGGCGCCCGATGCGCTGATCATAAGATCTCCGCGCTTGGTATATGCTTCTTCGCCATCGGCGGCCTGAACGGCGAGCATTGCATCGCCTTCCAGCGCTATGTCGAGAGGGCGATCGGTCTTTGTGATCACCCCCCCGTTCATATCTGCCTGCATATCCCGATCAACAGCCATGGCGCGGCTGTTGTGGCCCGGACCATTCAGATACTGGGCCTTTGCCGAAACCATATCGGCTTTGAAACCCGCGGTGTCCGAGTTCGCCATATTGTTCGCGATGGCCGTTTGCCGGTTCATCAGCGATTTCATCGCGTTGACCGTCGTATATGCAAGCTTATCCATGATTCATTCCTTCAACTGATCAGAAATTAGATCTGAAGATTTATGATCGTCTGGGTCAGAGTATTGGATGTTTCAATCGCCTGCGCATTGGCCTGGAAATTGCGCTGAGCGGCTATCAGCGAGACCAGCTCTTCGGTGATATCGACGTTTGCGAGCTCCAGTGAACCGGAGCGAACCTGTCCGAGCGGACCATTCGCAGCCTGGTTAATTTGTACCGGACCGGATGCGCCAGTCGATTGCCAATGGGCATCACCGACCGGGCGGAGGCCTTCAATGGCCGAGAAGCTGGCTAACGCAAGGGCACCGATGTTCAATTGGTTACCGTTGGAGAATGTTGCTGAAACAACGCCTTCGTTGTTGATTGATATGTTGGTCAGCAGCGCGGCTGGATCGGCTGGATCGGCAACCGGTAGTACGAAGTCGAACATGTCTGCCGTGCTGGTCGAAGTGGCGACACCATTCGCGTCAACCGGTAACAACTGGGCTTTCGCGCCAATGGTATCTACCACTTCACGACTATTATTTACCGAGAACGCTCCATTGCGGGTAAAGGTCAAATCCTGACGCGGCGGCTGGCCCTTGACGGAAAAGAAGCCGTCGCCGGCAATCGCCAGATCCAGTGTTTTATCGGTTGACTGTAACGTGCCCTGTGTGAACTGCTGCGTGATGCCGTTCAGACGCACGCCTTGGCCCGCAACAGATTTTGTCTGTTGGGTGGGACCAGCTGCAAAAAGGTCTCCAAACAGTGCCCGGCTCTTTTTGAAACCGGTCGAGTTGGTATTGGCAACGTTATTGGAAATAACATTCAAGTCAGTTTGGGCCGCTTTGAGGCCGCTAAGTGAGGTAAAGAATGACATTTTATCTTCTCCTATGTTGAACTAGATGTCGAATGGTCCGATTTATCCGATTTTGAGCGCCTCGGCGGGAAACACATTGCCGATTGGTGTGACAAGAATGGGCGGGCCATTGCCTTCGGTTGTTTTTACGGATGCTACCGGTACCCATGTCGCCAGATTTGAAACCGACCCGCCGTTGATGCGGACGCGCAGGCGCCCCTGATCTAGCGGCTTTCCGGATTCATCTTTGCTATCGAAATTGAATTCTACCGGGCCGGCTTTTTGCTGGCCGAGCTCTACAAACATGACGATTTCACCGGCATCATTAAGTAGATCAATAGAAAGATTGTCTGTTGCTTGGTTGAGTTCGAATTCGCCTGCATACTGACCATTTTTGTCTGCAACCGAGATATTCCCGGGTACCAGAACCGAATGACCGATCCATTCCTTGGCGTCGGAGAGGCGATTGTTACCCAAAATTGAGGCAATCTCGGACAGCGACTGCTTCATTTCTGAAATGCCGGCGACGCTGGAAAATTGTGCCAGCTGGGCAACCATTGCCTGGTTGTCGAGCGGGTCAAAGGGGTCCTGAAACTTTAGCTGCGTCGTCATCAGACGCAGGAAAGAATCTTGGTCGAGTGTATTGTCACCTGTGGCGTTTTCCGGTTGCGCCTGAGAGAGACCGGCGAGATTTGTTACCGGTGTCTGGAAAATTTCTGGTGCAATATTCATTATTGGTTCCTCACTGTTTCAAGAATTAAAGACTTTGCGGTTTGCATAACCTGCACATTATTTTGGTAATTTCTGGCGGTTTCGAGCATGTCGATCAGTTCAGCCGTCTCATCAACAGCTGCTTCCCAGACGTAACCTTCTTTATCCGCGATGGGATTTGACGGATCGTGACGCCTCTGAGGCGCGGCATCGGTTTTGACGATGCGTTCGACATCTACAGTCGCGAGATTGTCTTCGACCACAGAACGAAATACCGGCCGCATGGCGCGAAAAGCTTCATTTTCGCTGGCATAGTCCGTCCGGGCATTGGCCAGATTGGACGCGGTGGTGTTTAACCGGACCATCTGGGCTGACATTGCTCTGCCTGCTACATCAAATACATTCATACTACCCATGTTCATTCTCCCTTCAAGGCGCGCCGAATTGAAGACACTTGCGCCTGCAAGAAGGACAGGGTCGTTCGATACTGAATGGCGTTTTCAGCAAACAACGTCTGTTCGACGGACAGCTCAACGGTGTTTCCGTCGAGTGATGGTTGCAGCGGAATCCGGTAACCAGTGTGATCGTCCATAGCCTGATCGAGCGAACTGCCATTTTGCGCCTGCTTCATTGCAAGATCAAAATCGAGGTCTTTCGCTTTGTACCCAGGTGTCGAGGCGTTTGCGATATTTGACGCCAGCATATTGAGGCGTTGAGAGCGAAGCTGTAATGCCCCGCCGTTCAATGCAAATATCTGATCCAAACTAGGCATCGTTTCTAATCCCGTATTAACTATTCGGCCTGCTGACCGTTCTTGTTCATGAGTTACGCCGTTATTGGAGTACCCAAACAGGACGATGCAAAGGGTGTGCCAATTTATCCGGCCCGCTCGGAAAGTGCCGGTTTTTCAGGGCCTCCGTCCAATATTTGCGGGTAGTTTGTTTCGGGTTTTGCCAAGGTGGCAAAATTCTGCCGCTGACCGGCAAGTTTTTGCCGGTCAAATCAGGATTGGGATCGATGGACATTCTACTAACAAACATCTGGCGGTTTTTCGACCCGATGTTATTTGGCCTGGTTCTAGGCAGTGTGTTGATTATGGCGTGGGTTCAAAATGGCCGTCGCTCGATCGTTAGGGCAGTCGTTGCGCTTGCTAACTGGGGTCGTGATCCGTTTGAGGAAAGCGGTGAAAACGCAACATACATGTGCCGGAGAATTGATTTCACACTAAGACAACAGGGGCTTGCCGGCTTGGAAACGGTCCGCAGCCAGGATGCATTCGTGCTCCGGATCCTCGGCTATCTGGTCAATGCAAAGGATTCAAAAAGTTTTGAAGAATGGGTGCGTCTGGAAGAACACGCCGCAGAAACCAGGCAAAACATATCTGCAAGCTATTGGTTTTCGGCGGCGGAAATTGCACCGGCAATCGGACTGATCGGGACAATTACCGGGCTTATCCAGCTATTCGCTACCGGCATCGATCCCTTGAAGATGGGGCCGGCTATGAGCTTCACATTGCTTACCAGTCTATATGGTCTTTTCATTTCCCATATCATCGCTTTTCCGATCTATGTGCGTCTGCACTCGAGAGCAGAAATACTGAATGCCTATAGATCCAAAGTAGTCCATCATACGATTAACATCGCAAACCTCGAACTTGCCGACGTTGCGCCCGTACATTTTGTTCCGGTGAAACCGACAAAAAGGGACGCATGACTGATGAATGCCGGTCGCACCACTTTATCCTTTCTTGATCTGGCTCTTATGCTGCTCAGCGCCTTTGCCTATACGCATTTTGTAAATATCGCGGACTCCGAAACCAAAAAAAAAATGGCCGCAGAAAATGCACAAACTGCTGCGGTGCTGGGTTCCTATAATTATACAGCACCGGATTTTTTCGGTGATGGCAATGCGATGCTTACCGATTTTGCCAGAACAGAAATCGCGGAAATTATGACGGTTCAACAAAAGCAATTGTTGATCATAGATGTTGCTGCGGCACCGGAGGTTCAAAACGGATCGCGCCTGCGTCAATGGGAGACAGTTTCTGCGCGATCAGCGGCAATTGCAGATGCCTTTGAAAAGGCTGGCCAGAACGGTAAAATGATCGTCTTGAAAGTTCCTGAAAAACTGGTTTCAAAGCCCGGAGAGAAGCAAACCGTTAGATTGACTTTTCTGCCACCCGAAACGGATTAATTCCGGCTCCACAAAATATTTATCGAAACTGGCATGATAACTGCGTGGTTCCTTTGATTACAGAATAGGAATAATCACATGCCACGTTATCATTTTCTACTTCCGATAGTCTCCATCATGTCTGTGGGCGCCGGTGCGCCCTTTGAAGACACCACATTGCTTGATCGCCAGGTTGCGGCGCATTTGGGGGCAGTCGTGGGGGATGTGGGCGGTGCTCATGCCGCGGTAGACCCCAAGCTCAAACTTAAGCGCTGTCCAAACGCGCTCGAGATATCTGAGACAAACAGGAACGCGCTGCAGGTAAGTTGCCAAGACCTGGGATGGAGGATATTCGTGCCTATTCGGCTTGGCGCCAATAGAAGTAGCCAAGGCAGCGGCGGTTCTGTCGAACCATTGGTACAACGAAATCAGCCGGTCACGCTGATCGTCCGGCGGTCAAATTTCAGCATCAGCTATGGTGTGATCGCGCAAAAAAGTGGTGTGATGGGAGACTATATTCCTGTCCGGTCAGACCGCAAAGGTAAGGAATTAATGGCTAGAATATCCGGGGCCGGCGAAGTCGAATTGACGCACTGAAATAATTTTGGATAAAGAACTTAATTTTTTCGCAACAGGCCGTAAATGTTTATGAAAGAAGTTATAAGCGCCGTCGGAAACGGGACAGCAAACTTCGAATTTGCCAATGTGGCGCAGTAAGGATGTAGTGATATGAAACCTGTTGATAGCTATTCGGCGATTAATACGCGGTTGGATCGTCCGGCTTTGAATGAAGCTGCGGTAAAATCCTTGGCGGGTGCCACTGATCCCGCAGAAGCAAAAATTCCCAGTACGATTTCGACGACAGCGTCAAAACTGGCAGCCGGACCACTGCCATTTGATGCACAGAAGGTTGCGGATATAAAACAGCAAATCGCTTCTGGCAGTTACAAGGTTGATACCGACGCCTTGGCTGCAAAGATGCTTGATGCAGGCGTACTTGGTGTGGACTCAAAAAAATGAACCCGAAAGTAGAAGCACTCCAGAACTCGCAAAATAGTCTGGTCGCCGCATTGGATGGACATGACAGCGATGCGATCTTTCATGCCAGCAAAGCACTTGGCAAGGCCGTTTCGGAGTTGGCAACACTGGAAACAGCCGATGTCGAAAGATATTTGCGACCACTGATGTCTGAAGTTGACGAATTGATGCAGGCATCAATTTACCGCCTTCGTTTTCTGAGAGACCATAGCTCATCCCGCTTGCAGCTTTTGTCCGGATGGCGAGCCAATCAGGCAGATACATATTCGAATGCCGCGCGGGGTCGTTAATCGCAACTCTCCCGGACATTAATTCCGGACAGGCGCATCTAAAGCACTTATTGGCATGATCATTGCTTATCTTCTTAACGGGAGAATTCAAGCTAGACATGTCCAACCTTACCATCACTCAAAGCTCTGAACGGCGCAGTTTGCCGAACGTGATTGCGCAATCCGCGCAGCGCACCGGAGTCGATTTCAAATATTTGATGGCACAGGCACAGCTCGAGAGCGGCATGCGCCCGGATGCCAAGGCGAATACATCTTCCGCTACCGGGCTTTACCAGTTTATCGAGCAAACATGGCTGGGCCTAGTCAAAGAAAAGGGCGATGAATATGGTCTGGCCTGGGCTCAAGATGCAATTTCCAAGAACCGGAATGGCAAGTTTACTATTGCCAACAAGTCCCAGAAATCAAGCATTCTTGCCCTGAGAAACGATCCAGCTCTTTCCGCCAATCTGGCGGGAGAATTTGCTCGCGATAACAGCGCCTATCTCCAAAGCCGCATCGGCCGGGAACCGGCATCGGTTGACCTGTACCTCGCACATTTTCTGGGGCCCGCAGGCGCCAGCAAATTCTTGAGTGGATTTGATGCCAATCCGCATGCACCGGCAGCGCCGTCTTTTGCGAGTGCCGCACAATCCAATCGCCCGATATTTTATAACAAATCAGGCAACGCCCGAAGCTTTGCGGAAATCCGGAATCTCTTCGCCAAAAAACTGGAAGATGCATCCATGTTGGCAGGGAGCGGCAATAATTTTCCGACGGAAGGAAGAAACTTGCCGCAGTCACAAAAGCCGCTGCCGATGGTTCAACCGGCAGATTATCTTCGGATCGCAAGAAACCACATCAATGACCAGAGCAATTCAGGAAATCCCAAGCCGTTCGATGAACCGGCTCGGGTTGCCTATCTGATGCTCGCCTCACTCGGATTGTAAATGAACATGATACAGAATATTTTCGCACTAGATAAAATTGCCGGTCATCTCAAATCCGGACTGTTGCCAATGGCCACGTTGTTGCTGGTCATTTTCATGGTGCTGCCGCTACCGACTATATTGTTGGATATCGGCTTCATCACCAATATCATGCTATCGCTGGCGATCTTGATGGTTGCGCTTAATGCCAACAAGCCGCTAGATTTTTCCAGCTTCCCAACAGTCCTCCTCTTTGCCACACTTTTGCGGTTGGGACTGAATGTCGCTTCTACCCGCGTGGTGCTTATGGAAGGCCATGCTGGCGGCGATTCCGCCGGGCAGATCATCGAAGCCTTCGGTGGATTGTTACTGGGCGGTAATTATGTAGTCGGCATATTCGTGTTCTGTATCGTGATGATTATCAATCTGATCGTTATCACCAAAGGTGCGGGCAGGGTTTCGGAAGTTTCCGCGCGTTTTACACTGGATGCCTTGCCTGGCAAACAAATGGCAATTGATGCGGACTTGAATGCGGGTCTGATCGCCCCAGAAGAAGCGAAAGAACGGCGGTCTGACGTTGCAACAGAAGCAGACTTTTACGGTTCAATGGATGGTGCCTCTAAATTTGTAAAAGGAGATGCCGTCGCCGGCGTCTTGATTCTGGCGGTCAATATTATTGGTGGCATCATTTTGGGTCTGACGACCCATGGACTGTCCTTCAGTGAAGCTGCTAGTACGTACTCGATGCTCGCCATCGGCGACGCTTTGGTTGCGCAGGTGCCTGCTCTGATTCTGTCGATCGCCGCCGCAGCCATTGTCACACGGGTTTCTTCGGCTCAGAATCTAGCCGATCAAGTCACGGGTCAGTTCAGTTCGGGACAGGCGTGGGTCCCGGTCGCGGTCATTCTAACTATTCTCGGTGTTTTGCCGGGTATGCCGCACATCATCGTTCTCTCGGCAGCGGGCGTTGCGGGTGGCATAGCTTTCTATCTGATCCGCAAACCCAAGCCCGTGGAAGCGGTTGTCGAACCGGTCAGAGAGAAAAATCCGGAACAGATTGATTGGGAGGACGTTTCCGAAAAGGCGCGTCTTGGAATCGAAATCGGATATGGCCTTGTTCCGTTGGTTGAGGATCGCAAGGGCGCCCCATTGATGAAACGGATTACCGGTATCCGGCGTCAAATATCGAAAGAGCTGGGTTTTGTCGTGCCGCTTGTCCGGATCAAGGACGATTTGTCGCTCGAGCCTAACAGCTATCGGATAATGATGGGCGGAATGGTTCTGGGTGAAGACACCGTCTGGCCGAATGACTTTATCGCGCTGGATGATGGTCACGTGGATTCGGTTATCGAAGGACGACCTTGCAAAGATCCGACTTTCGGGATGGATGCAATCTGGATCAGCGCAGACAAAAAACCCCAGGCGATTGCCGAGGGCTATACGGTCGTCGACGCTCCGACAGTCATCGCTACCCATCTCAACGATGTGGTCCGGCGCAATGCGGCGCAGCTATTTGGTATGGATGAAGCGCAGAAGTTGCTCGACTTCCTCAAGGAATCTTCGCCGCAACTCGTCGACAGTCTCACTCCGCAGCCCTTGTCGTTATATGCCATTACTGCAATATGCCGTGACCTTCTCACCGATAAAGTGCCGGTGAAGGACTTTCAGCAGATCTGCCTTGCTATGTTGGAAGCCTCCAGCTTGCACACTGAAACGTCACAAGTAGTCGATGCTATCCGACAAAAAATTGGGAATCTGATCGTCCAAACCATGGTGCCGATCAGTCTGCCCCTTCCCGTCGTGACTTTGGACGCGGAACTCGAAAACCTGCTGGTTAAGGCGCTGAAGGTTGGCGAAGATGCAAACTATCCGATCGAACCGCAACTGGCTCAAAAAATAATCGAAGCGGTGGATGAGGCTGCGCACACCCTGCCTCTGGAAGCTCGCAATGTGGCTCTTATCACTTCGCCTGTGGTCCGACGACCGCTTGGCGCGCTGCTGAAACAGCGGTTCCCGGATCTGACCGTGCTGTCTTACCAAGAATTGCCGGACGATAAATCAATCGAAGTGTTAACCAAAATCGGGGTTCCGCAATCCAGCCCGTCAATGGCTGTCACTGATGCAAACCAAAACTGATAACAATCGGGAATAGGATATGTTGAAAACAAAAAATCACGCATCAAAAGCCTATAGCGCGATGAAAACAGATGAAAACAGGCTGATCGAAGAGAACCAAGCTCTGGTCACAAAAATTGCCTGGCAGGTAAAATCATTCGCGCCCGATCAAATGGAGATCGAAGACCTGATTCAGGTCGGGCTGGTTGCAATGGTTGAAGCTGCCAAGAAATATGTCGACCAAGGACATAGTTTTAGCACCTATCTTTACGTGCGTGTGCGTGGCGCAATGATCGACGACTTGAGATCGACGTGCAATTTGCGCAGAACTTCTGTCGATTGGCACAAGAAAGTGCGAAGATATCGGGACAAGCTGGTGCAGGAACATGGCCGGGAGCCCAACGAGTCAGAGCTGGCTCTCGCAATGGATATGGACCCTGGAGATTTTCGCAAGAATACGGATCGGGCGATTGATGTCCATTTGGGCTCGCTTGATGAAGTCTATTGCGATTCCAGCAGCTGGTTTACGGACCAGGAGGATGACCAGCATGAAACACTGGAGAAGTCCCAGATGGCTGAGCTTCTTTCCGCGAAGCTGAAGCAGTTAAACGAGCGCGAACAACTTGTGCTCAACTGCTATTTTGTGGAGGAAATGCAGCTCGACGAGATCGGGGAGATTCTTGAAGTATCATCCGTACGTATCTGCCAGATCAAAAAGCGCGCATTGGAGAAGCTTCAAGTTGCGATGACCGAGGACTGAAGTTCGTCCACCGCATCCGCCATTCAACCAACTTTTAACTTGCGCTCATAAAAAAAGCCTCCTCCCGAACGGGAAGAGGCTTTTTAGTTTTGGTGGTGTCAGATATTACCGGATCAGGCTGAGTACAGACTGTTGAGACTGGTTAGCCTGCGCCAACATCGCCGTAGAAGCCTGGCTCAGGATCTGGTTTTTGGCCAGCTGAGTGGTTTCAGCGGAGAAGTCGACGTCCAAGATTCTTGACCGCGCTTCTGTGATATTTGCTACGCGATCGCTCAAGTTGGAAACGGTGGTTTGCAGTCGGTTCTGCGAAGCACCCAAAGTAGCCTGAGCAGTCGTGATCGTGTCCAGAGCGGTGTCCAGTGCGGTCAATGCAGCGGTTGCGCCTGTGTCGGTAGCGACGGTGAGGGAGGCGATGCCGAGTGCAGTGGCATCCACATCGGTCAATCCGATGGACACTGTCTGGCTCGCATCGCTGCCGGTCTGGATGCCGATTGAAGCGTTGGTTCCATCAAGCAATTTAACATCGTTGAAAGTTGTCCGCGTTGCAACATCACCGATCTGGGCAATCAGCGCGGTAACTTCGGTCTGCAGGTTAGTCCGGTCACCAGATGACAGCGTGCCGTTGGCAGATTGGACAGCCAGTTCACGCATACGTTGCAGCATGTTGGTGATTTCGTTCATTCCGCCTTCTGCGGTCTGCGCGGCCGAAATGCCGTCGTTGGAGTTCCGGATAGCCATGTTCAAACCACGAACTTCCGATGTCATACGTGTGGCAATCGAGTTACCCGCGGCGTCATCAGCAGCAGAATTTACACGACGACCCGTTGAAAGGCGTTCGATCGATTTAGCAAGACCCATTTCAGCTTGGCTTGAAGCATAGCTGGCACGCAGGGCCGATACGTTTGTTCCTATTACAGTCATGGTGTCGTCCTTTTCACAGTTAACATATTCGTTTCATCTAGCGGGTCACCTCGTAGATGAAGCGGCCTCGAAGGAGTTAACGGTGACCCGCAAGTTTAATTAAGCGAGAAAAATGTCGGGTTTCCGACAAGTCGCCGGAAGAGTGTCCACTTTCCGACACGCATGACGTTTTTTCGACAGTTGTTTTGGAAACGATCGGCAGATTTTTGCCGTTTATGAGATTGGCACGGCCATTGCAAAGTAGTTGGCGAGCACCCGGATATTAGATCTGGTGTTCGATCTAAAACGTGAGGGAATGGCCATGATCAACGATAAACTGAACCCTAGCCTGGTCTCTAGGTTTCCAGAACTTGTCGATTTGCTAGCGAGTGTTGAAATGATTCACTCGGCCGACCATCATTCATCTTCTGCCGCGCAACTACCCCACACAACCCGCGAAGCATCCAAAGGTGAATATGAAGGAGCAAAAGATCCTGTCGTGGTTTACCGCGACGGACCATTCCATTTCGTTCCGGCTACCCTCAGCCAACCACTGCGCATCGAGTTCGGCAATGCGGACAGAGAATTTGGTCTGTCTTGCATTGTTGAATCGATGCGCGGTGGCAAGGGGCCGGCTTATGCTGACCCCAATTCAATAGCCCTATATAAATATGCGTCCCGCGTGGCGCGCAGCGATGCCAATGTCATGATCACCGGCGAGACCGGTACTGGCAAAGAGGGCATGGCCAGATTCATTCACGAAAAGAGCGAGCGGGCAAACAAGCCGTTTGTCACCGTAAATTGTGCCGCAATCACCGAGTCAATGATCGAGTCCATTTTATTTGGACACAAGAAAGGCGCCTTTACCGGCGCGTATAATAGTGCCGTTGGCTTGTTCAAGGAAGCTGACGGTGGCACAATATTTCTCGACGAGATTACCGAGATGCCGCTTGAAAGCCAATCAAAGCTGCTCCGCGTGCTCCAGGAAGGCGAGATACTTCCCGTCGGGGCATCGCGTCACGAAAAAATCGATGTTCGCGTATTTTGCGCGGCCAACCGCGACTTTGCCGAAGAGGTCGGGGCAGGGCGGTTTCGCGAAGATCTATACTGGCGTCTGAATGTGATGCCGGTCGAATTGTCACCACTTGCTCAACGGCCAGCCGATATCGTCGCCATCGCGGCGTTCATGATGATCGGTTTCCAAAAGCGAAGCAAAAAATTCATTTCGCTTTCCCGTTGTTGCGTGCAACGCCTGAAAGAACACAGATGGCCGGGTAACGTTCGGGAACTCTCAAACGTCCTGCAGCGTGCGCTGGTGATGTGTGACGGTGAACGGATCGAAGCCCGTGATTTGATATTTTCAGGAGCGCGGCTGAAAGCAACCCCGAAGCAGGACGACGTTTCAATCAGGCCTTCCTCGCGATTCATTCGCGGCCGCGATTTGCACTCGATTTCGAAAAATGTCGAATATGAGGCGATCAATCAGACATTGGAAAAGACCAACGGCAACCGCCGTGACGCCGCAAAAGAGCTGGGTATTTCGGAACGCACATTGCGTTATCGGATGGCTGACATGCGCGCGCTTGCGGCATAGAAAGGAGATAGAAAATGTCTTCAGTCAATATGAACAGCCTGATGGCAGCTCGCAATGCCATCCTCAACCAAAACAACGCGCTGCAGGATATTGCCAAAAATGCAGGTCTTGGCGGACCGGGACAGACTTCCGCTCCGAAAGAAACGGCGGGATCGGATAGCTTCTCGACGCAGCTCACCAGCGCACTCCAGGAAGTCAACAAGCTTCAAAAAACTGCCGAGGAGGGAATGAAATCCTATCAAATGGGCGAAACCAATGATGTTGCCGCCGTTATGCTAGCAAAGCACAAGGCATCCCTGGGATTTGAATCCACCTTGCAAGTCCGCAACAAACTTTTGTCCGCGTACAAAGACATAATGAACATGTCGGTATAATAGATGGCCGAGCAACCATCTTCTGGTCAGGCGATGACTCCCGCGAGCCCCGGCGGATCACTGCCGCCTACAGGCAGTTTTGAGAATCAAAGTGGCCCGATGGGCTCGCTGCAGACCTTCATCAAGCAACCCGCTATCGCGCGTGCGATGCCGTTAATAATTTTGTCGGCCGTTGTGTTGGCCGCGATCACTGTGTGGCTGGTTCTTCGCGAGCCGCCCCAACGAGATCTGTTTCGCGGTCTACCCGACAATGACAAGTCAGCTGTGATGCAAGCATTGCAGGTCGCCAATATTCCATACGGTGTCGACGATAACACAGGCACGCTCACCGTGAGTAATGAAGACTATCACTCTGCCAAGATCGAACTGGCGGGTCAGGGTTTGCCGCGGTCAGCTCCAAGTGGCGACACCATTATGTCGAGCATGCCTATGGGAGCCAGCAGGGCTGTTGAATCAGAGAAATTGCGCAATGCCCGTGAAATGGATCTGGCGCGATCTATCGAAGCGATCGATAGCGTCTTGTCTGCCCGGGTTCATTTGGCTGTAGAGCAGCCCAGCATATTTTTGCGTGACCGCAATGAGCCTTCCGCTTCCGTAATATTGCATCTCGCGAGTTCGGCAAGGCTGGACGAAAAAGAAACCCAGGCGATCCTGAACCTCGTTGCCAGTTCGGTGCCCGGACTTTCGGCGTCGAACGTATCGGTGATCGACCAGAACGGCAGGCTGTTGTCGAGCAGTGGCGACGAGTCTTCCTCTGGAAATGATACACAGCTGAAAGTAAAGGCGGCAATCGAAGATCGCTATCGTCAGTCGCTTGCCAGTTTGCTTACACCACTGGTGGGTCCTGGAAATTTTGTCGCAGAAGTCACCGCAGATGTAAATTTTGACGAGAAACAGGCAACGAGCGAGACTTATCCGATCGATGGATCGGTGCTGCGTTCCGAACAGGGACAAAAGTCGAACGAGATTGGTGGAACCGGAGGCCGCGCAGGCGGCATACCCGGTGCACTTTCCAATCGGCCAGCCGAGGCCGCCGAGTTCGGCGATCAACCCGAAGGCGATACGGATCAAGCTGCCGGGACCGTTGAACCCAGAAGTACCAGTGAGGAATATCGCCGGAACTTCGAGCTCGCCCGTGAAGTTGCAGTCACCAATCAAGCCACAGGGCAGGTGTCACGGCTATCAGTCGCAGTGGCAATTGACGATCGGGCGTTAAAAAATAAAAAGTCTCCAAAGGAAATCCAGGAGATCGAGAAACTCATCAAGGGCACTGTCGGTTATAGTATCGACAGGGGAGACCAGATTGCGGTGACATCGCGTCGTTTCAAAGCGGTCGCCGACGACCCGGTATTGGAAACCTGGTACGAGACGTCGTGGTTCAGCATGCTGATGCGAAACTTGTCTGCGCTCGTTGTAGCCCTGTTGATCATATTCGGTATCGGTCGCCCGGTTCTAAAACGCTGGCAAACTTCGGAGAAATCCCGGCCTGCAAATCCGGTTCAAAAAGCCGCTCTCCCGAATGCCAATGCGCCGACAAATTTCAATCAAGCGAGTGCCGTGGACGGCGGATCACTGGAAAATCAAACCGCAGGCGCACTTGGTCCGCCAGTGACCGTCGACATGATCACCTCGGCAAAAAGCTACCAGGAACGTGCCATTTTGACCCAGAATTTCGTCAAGCAGAATCCGGATCATGCGGCTCTGGTTGTGAAAGAGTTGCTCAAAGAATCCAACGCACTGGAGGAAGCAGATGGCTGATACCAAAGAAAAAGATGACACCGAAAAAACCGAGCAAAGTGAACAATTGGAGCTGATCACCGGGCGTCAGACCGCCGCGATATTGATGCTCTTGTTCAACGACGAGGAAGCGGCCCAGATACTGGAACGTCTTGAGCCAGACGAAGTCGAGGCGCTAGGCGAGGCGATGTTCAGCGTTGCCGATGTCGATGCCACGCAAATTGACGGTTCCCTGGATCGGTTCCTCGTGTTGACCATGAATCAAACGATGCTGTCCTACAAGTCCGATGAAAAAGTGAGCCGCGTTTTTCGTCGGGCCCTTGGTACCTCCCGGGCAGAAACGATCATGAACCGGTTCGCTCCCAAACGACCCAGCAATATCGCAGAAATGCTGAAATGGGTTCCTGCAAAGGACCTTGCGCTTTTGATGTCGGATGAACCGCCACAAATTGCTGCCGTGCTCATGTCATTTTTGACTCCCGAAGTGGCTGCCAAGATACTGGAGCTGCTGCCATCAGAAATCCAGTCCGACTTGATTTACCGGGTGGCCACCCTTGGGCCTGTTAGTGCCAAGGCGCTCGCCCATATTCACGGGCTCCTGGAGAACACGACCCCATCAGAAGAAGAGGCCGCTCCGCCGATGCAGGTAGGCGGCGTGCTCGACAGCGCCTCGATTATCAACAGTCTTTCGAAGGAACGGGGGCGATCGCTGCTGAAGGAATTGATGAAGCGTGACAAGGTTACCGCAAAATTGATCGAAGACGAACTGTTTGTTTTCGCGGATCTTATGAACTTGTCGAAGAAAGATATCGGTTCGGTGGTCCGGAAGGTCGATTCCAGTATTCTTGTTCCTGCGTTGAGAGGCGCCTCCGTCGAGCTCAAGGCCAAAATCTTTGGCGCGATGTCCAAACGGGCCGCCGAAACCATTCAAGATGACATGGACGAAGCACCGCCGCAACCGATGGACGCAGTCGTTGCTGCCCAGAAAGCCGTCATTGCAGTCGCCAAGGCCATGCTCGACAGCGGCGAAATAAACATGGCTGGTGCCGGAGCCGATTATGTCTGATCATCACCAAACCGGTAGCTTCGGAATTTGCGACGTCGTCCCGTTGTGGCGGACGACTGCCGAACAGAGACAGTTTTCTTCGTGGACCAGTGGTCGGGGTACCGAAAGCGAATCTCGAGACGGTGACATTTTTTCGGATTTAACCGGCAGGGACCTGTCCGAGAATCTGGCGGCTTCCAGCGATCAGGATGCCGATATATTCAGCGTCGCCTATAAAAAGGGATGGGAAGATGGTCAGGCTGCTTCCGGGGATGAACAGGCGACATCCGGTCAACAAACCGACGCATTGGCAAATGCTATCCGGCATTTGAACGATCTGTCGTCGCGGGGCAGTTATACATTCATTTTATCGGCTGTGGAATCATTGTTTAGACGATGTGCGGAATTGGCGATCCCCGATCCGGGTTTGCTACAAGCGTGGGCATTGCAATTGGCAGAGTTGGTAGACCAGGATCAACAAGGGGTTACCCTTGTACTTCATCCGGATGATGTCGGTCTAATCGATGGCAATTTATGCAAACTGGCCCTCCGCGGCGATGCATCAATGTTGCGGGGCAATCTTAAGCTCAGCCATTCCGGCGGCTGGATCGAAAAAGGCTCGGAAGTGGTACTGGACGAGTTGAGGACTCTGATCGACGAGTTTAGCGGAACGGCACCGGTGGCTGATCATGACTGACCATTCTATCCCCGGTACCGAAGAAACCGGAACTCCGTCAGCTGCGTGTAATGTGCTGTCGCGGCTCGATGATATTGGAAACGAGCCGCGCTATGTCGGGAAATTATCTGCCCATGACAACGGCATGCTGGAGGTTACCGGTTTCGAGTATCCGCTTGGTTATTCGGGGCGGGTAACCGCGACCGACGGCCGAGAGATCAGCGCTGAAGTTGTCGGTTTCAAAGGAGCCAGGACGCTCATGATCCCGATGGTTCAGGACGCTCCTTTGCGGGGCGGAAGCCGGGTATTGCCGTACGCCAAATCCAATCAGGCGGCGGTCGGCGAAGCCCTGTTTGGCCGGGTGATTGGACCTATGGGTGAACCGATTGACGGCAAAGGCCCGATTTTGACCACCGAAACTGTTCCATTGGCGGGACAAGAAGGCAATGTCCTGCGGCGGGCCAGCGTTTCCCGGCCCATCGACATCGGTATTCGCGCGCTGAACGGCCTGCTGACTATCGGACAGGGACAGCGCATTGCGATTATTGCAGGCTCGGGTGTCGGCAAGTCAATGTTGATCAACCAGATACTGGACGGGGTCGTCGCCGACGTGGTAGTTGTCGGCTTGATCGGCGAACGTGGCCGCGAAGTTAACGATTTTGTCAGCCGCCGGCGTGAAAAGAAAGATGCTGTGCCAACGGTGACCATCGCCGTTCCCGCCGATCATTCACCTTCTTCCCGATTGAAAGCCGCCTACAGGGCAACCGCCATCGCGGAACATTTTAGATCAAAGGGACTGTCGGTAGTTCTGGTTATCGATAGTCTCACCCGCGTGGCGCATGCGCAGCGAGAGATTGGCCTGGCCGCCGGTGAACCCCCGACTATGAAAGGTTACCCGCCATCAGCACTCTCATTGATCCCGCGATTGGTCGAGCGAGCTGGAAACGACAGTGAAACCGGTGGATCGATAACTGCAATTTACACCGTGCTGGCGGATGGCGATGATATGGACGATCCTGTGGTCGACAGTGCTCGCGCCATAGCTGACGGTCATATTATTTTGTCCAGGTCGTTGGCGGAGCAGGGAATTTTTCCAGCGATTGATGTGGGAAAGTCAATTAGCCGCGTCGCGGTCGATATTATTGAATCCGAACATCTAGATGTACAGCTTCACTTCCGGCGTCTGTGGTCCATTTACGAGGAAAACCGGGATCTGGTCCTGATGGGTGCTTATCAAGCGGGCAATGACCCGAGCATTGACGAGGCTCTCGCAAACTGGCCGTTGCTTATCGAATATATCAAGCAGAAACCGCGGGAACTGGTGGATCTTAGAACAAGCGTGGCCCAGCTTTCTGATTTGTTTGCGACATGAAGCGGCGCGTTAGAGGACTGCGGCGCGTGTTAAAGGTTCGCGATACCCAGAAGCGTTTGAAGGAACGCGCTCTGATCAAGGCTGGCAGCCATTATGCTCAGTTAGAAAGTAACGCACAGCGAATCAGAAACCTTCACACCGAAACCCATCAGAGCGAAGTTGCGGTAACGGCAGGAATTCTGGCTGCCAAAATGGAACTGTCTGATCGTTTGTTGGATGCGTCGCATGTGGTCGAGGTGTCCGTTCAAGCCGCGATGCAAAGTCTTGCCGCGGCAGAGCGGCAAAATCTTGCCGCTCAGGCAATTCATGAAGGTACCGAAAAGTTACTGAAATCAAAAGTTTCGATACTCCGAAAAACGGTAGCGCGGCAAGAGGATGCTACTAGTAACATATTGTATAACATAGACAAATATAGAAAAAAGGAATCCTGTGATGATTGGTAAAATCATGTCTGAAGCTGCTCACTCTATAATTGGCATGTTTTCTGCAAAGCCATTAGTCATGGAAAATAACGCTTCAATTTCTGAATTTGGATCGCTTCTGCGATCTCCCGAGGAAAAGCGTCATTCCAATCCCGAGGGTAAGGAAATCGCCGCTTTCGAAGTTGATAATGTCAGTACCGGCGAGACCGATCCTGCTGCTGGCCAACGCTGGGACACGACCAATGTCCTGCCTTTAATCAATCAGGGTTTTGGCAACACAATATTTGGACAGAAGCAAACTGCTCTGAATGTGGAGCAGGACCAGGCCACGGTCGAGTCTGGCGATTTCGCTAAACCGCAAGGGAAACTGTCGCTCGCGTTTAATCAGGATATGTTGAACAATCCGAACCGATTGCAGAACACCAACTCTACTGACCCTAGTGCCGATGGCCATCTCGCGAAGGCAACAGCGATTGCGACCTCGGATATTTTGTCACCGCAGACAAACGTTAACTTAGGTAATGGGCCTCAGATCGGATTGAGATCTACCGTTGAGCCGGCACCGGATATTTTGTCGCCGCAGGCAGACGTCAATTTAGGCATCGGGTCGCAGATCGGAATAGTATCTCCTATTGGCGCGCCAGATATGGTCGATGGTCGGCCGGTCAATAAAGGGCTCCTGCCCGCGCAAACGGGAGAGGTGATAGACGGGAATAAATTTCGGAACCATCACGCCCGGACAGCCGAAGAGTTTCAACTGCGGTCGCAGATTCGTGAAAATTCGGTCAGCAATGAAATCTTTCCAAGCAGCGACAAGGGGCTTTTGAAACTGCAAAGCCTGCAACCGCGATTGCGCAGTGAAATCGAGGAGCTTGTGGCATCGTCGGCAAAGCCGCCAAAATCGGACGGATCGGAGCGTACAGACGTCCAGTTCGCCGCTTATCCAGCCAAATCGGAAGCAAGCAAGCCAGCGCCGACATTATTCCCGCTTTTAACAAACAGCGGAGAACAACAGGATGCACGGTCCGGGAAGGGTCAGTCTGGTTTTCAATCATCGCCGCAGGATTCTTCGCCAATTCGTCCAGCTGGTCAGCTCAAGCCGGCCATTGCTGACGGTGAGTTTGCTGAACCGGCCAAGCTGGATTTGCCTTCGGCAACCAAAAGCCTCGAGACATCGATCGACCAACAACCGATCACCAATTCTTCGGCGCAGATGGCCGTCCGTGCCACGATACAAAAGCCCGTTCCCTTCGACATGTCCACCCCGCAGATTGCCGAGCGACTTGCTGCTGAAATCGCGGATATTTCGGTAACCGGCGGATCAAAGAAATTTGAAATCAATCCTCGAAATCTGGGCCGGATGGAAATTACTTTCACCACGCGCGGTTCAGCGGAGATCATTGAAATTCAAACGGAGCACAGAGCGGCCAAAGACGTCATAGTCCAGCATAGCCAGATGCTCCAGGACATTTTGAAATCCAGTGGGCGCGATGACCTGACCTTCCGCGTTGATGTGAAAGAAAATATGTTCGCGTCGACAAGAAACGATGGTGCCAGTCTTTCGCAGCAGGAAAATCGCGACACGCGGGAACAGCAAGCAAGACCCTCGCCGCGGCGCCAAACCGCATCGTCTTTCGACAGCACTGCCGAAAACGATCCCGAATCCGACAATAGCCGATACGCCTGAAAACCAATCCCGGATCCAGAAATCTAGTTAAACCAGAGGTCACAATGTCAGAGACGAACACAGACGAAGAAGTTCCAAAGAGCAAGAAAAAGGGTAAACTCAAGCCCATACTTTTTGGCACTATACTGATTGTATTGCTTGGAGGTGGCGGTGCTGCCGGAGGCTTTTATGCGGCCGGAATGTTGGGTGGAGGTCAGGAAGAGGCTGAAGACCCTAACAAGCCGAAGATCATCATGAAAGATGGGACCGCGGTGAGCGACAAGGAAGCGAGCCAGGTCACGCCGAAGCAGTCGTCCAGTGCCTTCAAAGTGACTTATCACCAGATTGAACAGCCGTTTACATCAAATCTTTCGAATTCGGACAGCTTCGCGCAATTGTCCTTGGCTGTGTCTACTTACTATGACGAACGCGTTTTCGAAAATGTGACCAATCATGAGATCGCCATTCGATCGGCTATCCTGATGGAGTTGGGGCAGCAAGATGCGATCGAACTGGAGGCTCCAGAAGGCAAGCTCAAGCTAAAGAAAAAACTGCGAAATATAATCAACGAAACGCTGAAAGAGAAAACCGGCTTTGGCGGAATCGAAGATGTCTACTTTACCAACATCGTTGTTCAATAAGGGTTTCGGAAAGTAGCAAGATCATGACAAATTCCAATTCATCACCAACCGAATCCGGAACCGAGGCAGCGGAGAATGTCGCCGGCCCGGCAAATCACAGCCTGCTAAAAAAAGGCGGCCCGGACGACATTTTGTTGCTGGCCTATAAAAAGGTCGAGAAAAAACTGGAAGGTGCTTTGAAAGTTCATCTTTCAAATGTCGTTGATTGTGACATGGCCGTGGAAGTTGGCGAAAGTGCAAAGCTGTCCTTTAAAGATTGGCTTGCCGGTCAGGAGAACGACTCGGTTTATCTCAAGTTTCAACTGGGCGCTTTGGAGAATCCGATATTGGTTCGGGTCGCCCGGACATTTCTGACTGCATCCGTCGATTGTTTCTTTGGCGGGCAATTCGATGGCAATATCCAAAGCACTGGCGAACTTAAAAAATCAGAAATTGCGATGGTCGAACGGTTGGGTGGTGCGATTGCTACCGGCCTGACCGAGTCCTGGTCAACTCTTTTCGAGACGACGGTCCGTTACAGCTGCTGTATCTACGACAAGGATGAAATTGAATTGGTTCTGGAAGACGACAATGTTCTGGTTTCCGCTACATCCATTGAACTCTCGGGGCACGAGATCGCGGCATTCGATGTCGTCCAATCACTAGATGGTCTGATAGCGGTCGAGCCACAATTGAACCGTCCCCATCTCCGAGAAGTGAATGCGGTTGATCCTGTCTGGAAGGCCGATCTCAAAGATTCCGTCGAACAAATTTACCTACCAGTCCGTTCGGTACTCGCCCGTCCGACAATGCAGCTATCCGAACTCTCCCGACTTGCCGTCGGCGATATCTTACCCGTCGCACCAACGGACAATGTTCCGTTAATCGTTGGAGACCGGGTTTTTGCTCACGGCAGCATTGGCGAGCAAAGCGGCGGTGTAGCCTTCAAAATCTCAAATTTTTTATAGGACCAGATGATGAATGATATGACTCATGATAGCGAAATGCTGGACGCTGCAACCCGCGTCGACATCGAAGGGGCATCGTCCCAGGACCATTATCGGTTCTTGTCCGATATCAAAGTGCGGCTTTCGGTCGAAGTCGGCAATGTATCAATGACAATTTCCGAAATTATGAACTTGCGAGAAGGGTCTGTGGTCGAACTGGACAGACAGGTCGACCAACTGATTGACATCAACGTAAACGGAACGCTTGTCGCCCGGGGAGAGGTTGTTCCGGTCAAAAATAAATTCGGTGTGCGTATTGCGGAGATCGTATCCAATGGAATGACGCGCGCGCATGTAGAAAGGCGCAATTGATGACCTTCTATATCATCAAGCTGTTCATCATGTTGCCATTGATAGGTCTGCTGATCTTCGGATGTCTATGGCTTTACCGAAAATATCAGCCGCAGATGATGATGCGGCCGAGTTCCAATCTTCTAAATGTCGTCGAAACGCTGCCCCTTGGTGTGCAGAGTAAGCTGGCGGTGGTTGATTTCGGTGGTCAGCAGATATTGTTGGCCGTTACCCGCAACGGTATTCAGAAAATTGACACTCATCATGCGAAATAGCGTAAAAATAGCTTTAGCTGTCGTCCTGTTCTTCGCTTCCGCTTATACCGCAGATCCGGCATTCGCTCAGGATACGGCTCCGGGAGCTTCTGTCGCTTTGGAACGAGCGCTGGACGACATTTCAGGTGATGGTCAACCACTGAGTACGACTTTGCAGATATTGATCGTAATGGGTCTGATGACGGTGCTGCCATCGATCATATTGATGATGACCAGCTTCACCCGGATCATCATTGTCCTCTCGATTTTGCGCCATGCGCTGGGTTTGCAGCAGTCACCGCCGAATCAGGTCTTGCTTGGCCTGGCGCTGTTCTTGTCGATGTTCGTGATGGCGCCGCAAATCGAACAGATCAACGAGCAGGCGATTGCGCCTTATTCTGCTGACGAGATAGAGTTGACAGAAGCCATCGAAAAGTCTGGAACGATCATGCACGGCTTCATGGCCAAACAGACCCGGCAGAGCGATCTGAAGCTGTTCATGGAACTGTCTAACAAAAAGGGATTTTCATCCGCAGAAGAGATTCCGTTTTCAATAATGCTACCGGCTTTCGTAACCAGCGAACTCAAGACAGCTTTCCAAATCGGATTTCTCGTATTCCTGCCATTTCTCATCATTGATCTCGTTGTCGCAGCCGTCTTGATGTCACTCGGTATGATGATGCTTTCGCCCGTGATTATTTCAATGCCCTTCAAATTGCTGCTGTTCGTGATGATTGATGGATGGGCACTGACCATGGGTTCTCTTGCCGGCTCTTTTGCGACCTAGAACATGACAGATAATCCAGATTTCTTCATCGGCATTGCACAGCAGGCCCTGTGGATCACCGCTCTGGCAGCGGCCCCGTTTCTGATCCCCGCCCTGCTGGTGGGACTGTTGCTGGGCATGGTGCAGGCCGCAACGTCGATCAACGAGCAAACATTGACCTTTGTTCCCAAGCTAATCGTCGTTGCCGGTGTGGTTGGTGTTTTCGGAGGGTCAATTTTGTTGCTGATAGCGGACTTCACCCGGGAAATTTATGCACGCATTCCGGACCTCTTGCTATGATCGCGCCAGGGTTTGCAGAATTTGAAGGCCAGATGTGGATGTGGCTGATGGCGATGATCCGGCCGAGTGCCGCGATGGTTGTCGCACCGATCTTTGGTGCGGCCAACGTTCCAGTGCAAGTCCGTATCCTGCTCGCGTTCATGATCGGAATGGTTGCTACCAGCAGCGTTAGCTTTGATTTGCCTACCGAAACAGCGATTACCTTGGGCAATAGCTTGTTTGTTTTGGGTGAGGTCATTACCGGTCTGGCGATCGGTTTTGCGCTGCAGCTTGGATATTCCAGCGTATTGATCGCCGGTGAGACAATCAGCAACGCAATGGGCCTCGGTTTTGCTAGCATGTCAGACCCTCAAACCGGCCAATCCACACCGGTAATTGGTCAGTTTCTTACTATTTTCGCGACATTGCTTTTGCTCGCCATTGACGGTCATCTGATGTTGATCGCGATTATTGTTAAGAGTTATGCCTCGCTTCCTCCCGGCTTTGCGATGATGGGGCCGGAAATGCTTTACGGTATGGTGCAATTTGGCGGGACGCTATTTTCAATGGGCTTGCTCATCGCTTTGCCGGTGGGTGGCGCACTCATTCTCGTGCAGATGATGATGGGTTTTCTGGCCCGGACGGCGCCCGCGCTCAACCTGTTTGCGGTCGGAATACCGGTTACAATTACCTTTGGTCTGGTGGCGCTAGCGGCCACTGCACCGATCCTTGCCGATGCCGTAATCCAGGCATTGGGAATGGGTCTTGATCAGGCGACGCTTGTCGCCGGAGGTGGCTAGTGGCTGAAGAATCCCCCGGTGGCGGAGAAAAGACCGAAGCACCAACGCCTAAAAAACTCACCGACAGTTCCAAAAAAGGCGATGTCCTTCAATCCCGCGATCTTGGTGGTGCGATGGTTATCTTTGTCGGTACGATTGGCTTCCTGATGTTCGGCGGCCTGCTTTACGGCGCGTTGGCCGATATGGTCGCCGGCGCGCTTGTCATCCATCCCCAGGATATCGAGGATTTCGACGTCGGCGGTCGCAGCGTGGCTTTGGTATCCAGTATAGTACCGACATTTATGAGCCTGTTCGCATTGTTGATAGTCGCTGCGGTTGCGACGCCTGCATTGCTGGGTTCGTTAGGCTTTCGTTGGTCCGCGATGAAACCGAAACCGTCAAAACTAGACCCGATAAAGGGATTGAAGCGCATTTTCGGATCCAACGGGGTCATGGAACTCGGCAAATCTTTGATGAAAGTGGTTTTGATCGGTTCTGTGGGCGGATCGATAATATCTTTGCATCTTGATGAACTCGCTCAGCTTGCCGCCCAGGATATTGACAACGCGATTGCCAGCTATGCATCACTGTTCCTCAAGCTCCTGCTTGGGATCTGCGTCTGCTTGGTGCTGATTGCGATGATCGATGTTCCTATACAGCTGTTTCAACGCGGCAAGCGGTTGAAAATGACGAAGCAGGAAATCAAGGACGAAAACAAGGAAGCCGAGGGCTCTCCCGACGTCCGCGCTCTCCAGCGACAGCGACGGGCAGAAATGCTCAACGATTCCACGCGCAAAGCTGTGTCGGAAGCTACGGTAATCTTGGTCAATCCTACTCACTTCGCCGTTGCTCTGCGATACGACCGCGAAAAGGATATGGCTCCCGTCGTGCTCGGCAAAGGATGCGACGCCATTGCGCTGGCGATGCGTGAAATGGCCGGCGAACTCGGCACACCGGTTATGGAATATCCGGACCTGACGCGATCGATATATTATACATCGGAAGTCGGTGACGTGATTGATGATCGTCTCTACGCCGCGGTAGCCATGATCCTCAGCTTCCTGATCCAGATAGATGCCAAATTGGTCAGTCCAATCCACAAGCCCAAAATCTCGCTGCCCGATGACGTCAAATATAATGTTGATGGCGCGCGGATGGCCTGATTTCAAATTGTACGAACCCATTAATTCCCGTCCCGAAGCACCGTAGAATACCCAAAGGAAGTTTTTCATGTTCACAAATGTTGCAAATAGCCTAGGGGTAGGCTCGGGAATTGACACGGCACAACTGGTCACTGATCTTCTGTCGGCTTCCCAAGGTGTAAAACTCACTCAATTAAATACGCGCTCGCAGCTCAATTCTTCCCGAATTTCCGCGATGGCCGCGACCCAGTCAGCTCTCACTACTTTTTCCGCTGCAGTTAAGGAGACGTTGAACGGGCAGGCTTTTGTCGGTGCACTGGTTTCCGGTCGACAGGATTTGGCAACCGCATCGGTATTACAAGATGCCCGTCCGGAAGGATTGCCTGCCTCGGTTGAGGTCGTGCAAATTGCAGTAGCCCAGCGCGAAATGTCGGATGTATTTGCTAGCGCCTCTACCGCCGTCGGGGAACGAACGCTCACCATTAACAACAGCGGCGGTAGTTTTGAAATTGTCATCGACGGCACTAACAATAGCCTGACTGGTATGCGAGACGCGATAAATGCGAGCAATAGCGGCGTAACAGCCATGATATTGACCGACAATGCAGGAGCCCGTCTTGTGATGGAAGCGCAGGAAGGTACAGCGAAGGCCTTTACTGTGACACAGGGTGGTGCCTCGCCCGCGATGAACTTGACCAATATCGCAACGGCTGCGGATAGTATCATCAAAATCGATGGAATCGAGCTTACCAACAGCAGTAACACCGTCACCGGAGCGATACCGGGTGTGCAAATTTCGCTTTTGGCGGCTCAAGCGGGCACCCAATTTACGATTACCGGTGCTTCGGAACCGCTAGACGTTAGTGAATTGGTAACGGAGTTTGTAACCGCCTATAATGAATTGCGCAGTTCAATGAATGCCGCAACCAAACCGGGACTTGCTGGAGGAAGCGGCGGACCGCTGGCCGGCGATCGCGGGGCCCGCGAAGTCATCCGCAAGCTTAGCCAATTGTCATCAACCCGGCTTACCGATGTTGGTGACTTCAAGACGCTTGCCGATATTGGGGTGCGGACAGAAACTGATGGTACACTGAGTATTGACAAGACGCGTCTTGATGCCGCCCTTGCATTGGACAGTGGTGCAATCAAATTGATGCTTGAACCTGCGGTGACTAGTGAAACCCAAATTGGCTTGTCCGGCGCGCTCGATGCCATTTCTACCGCCTTAAAGAGCGAGAGTGGCGCTTTGACCGTAGCCCAGGCGCGTCTGGAATCTATCCGTGAATCCATTGCCGAAGCCCGAGAAAAAATTAACGAAGACGGTGAGAAGCTGCGCGAACAGCTGCAGACCACCTTTGCGGGACTGGAGCGGCAACTCTCGATTCTGCGTTCGACACAATCTTATGTGGAACAACAATTCGCCTCCTTCAACGACAACAATTGAGCTGGGAAAGCACTAGAACATGACACTTCAGTCCCGAATTCAACGAGCCTCTAGCTATCAATCTGTCGCAACGGATAGTCGCGTATTGGCGGCAGACCCCTATGAACTCGTTGCAGTGCTTTTCGAAGAACTGCGCGATACACTTAACCTGATGATTGAAAGTGCCCGGCGCGGCGACGATGCACGCATTTTCCGATACCGCGCAAAAGCCTTGGCCATTCTCGGTGGTCTGGATGAATCACTGAACTTCGACGCAGCCGGAGACCTGGCGCAGACCTTGCACATAATATACGCCGAAGCTGCAAAACGCATCCAGATGGAAGGCAGGGAGTCCTGTGTCGAGCGGGTCGAATCAGCCCGGGAAATGATTCACGAGATAGAGAAAGCCTGGACTGCAATCGCGCCTTTCCACTAGTTCGGTTGTGGGCGGTTAAACCGCAATCTGGTAATCCGCGCGATTCTCGACCTGCCAGTTGATATTATGCTTGCGCATCTTGTCGATCAGCGTGGTCCGTTTGATATTTATCGAGCGCGCTGCCCTGGAAACCACACCATGCGAAGTATCCAATGCTTTCATGATGATACGACGTTCTTCGAATTGAAGATGTACGTTCAGATCTCGAACATTGTCTTCTTGATGTCCCAAATACCGGCTGGGTGTAGTAACAAATCCAGGAGCAGTATGAGCGGGAGGCGACAATTCCGTCGGCGCAGATACGCCAGCATCGACGACGTGTTTGGCTGGCGTGATATCGGATTGCACCAATGTGGCAACGTCTCCGGCTAAAATCTGTCGGCCAGCAAAGAAAACCGACGCGCGTTCAACGACGTTGCGCAGCTCACGCACATTGCCCGGCCAATCATAAACTTGCATCGCCGCCAGGGCCTCTCCAGTAAAGATCGGGAGAGGGTTTCCAACACTCTGATTTTTAAGAAAATGTGCAATCAATGCAGGAATATCCTCTGCTCGCTCGTTGAGTGCAGGTACCTCGATCGGAACAACACAAAGGCGATAGTAAAGATCCTCACGGAACGACTTGGTCTTGATGCATTCGCCGAGATGTTTGTGTGTCGCGGCGATCACTCTAACGTCGACACCGATGTTGCGATTGCCGCCAACACGGTTGACAATCCGCGTTTCCAGCACCCGCAGCAGCTTGACCTGCATATTGACGGGCATATCGCCGATCTCATCCAGAAAAATCGTGCCTTTATCCGCTTGCTCAAACAGGCCAACATGTTGGTTTACGGCGCCGGTAAAGCTGCCTTTTTCGTGACCGAAAAGCTCGGACTCAATCAAATGCTCGGGGAGTGCTCCGCAATTGACGGCGATATTGGCTGCGTTTCCGCGATCTGAAATAGAGTGGATGGCCTCGGCAACAACTTCCTTACCGCTACCGGAAGGGCCCGTGATCATGATCGAGCTGTTGCAGCGTCCGGCAAATTTGATGATGGTACGCAATTGTTGCATTTTTGGACTATCGCCGATCAGCTTTTCAGCAAGCAATGTCTCTAAATTTACATCGGTCATTAAACCACCCAGATAACAAATCCACACACAACCCCGAATTGCCGGGGAAGGGTGGTTCGAAGATCCCGCAATCTCCGAACCGTCACCTGGTAACGTCAGAAATGGACAAATATGGTTAAATATGGGTTAACGAAGTGACGTCAGATTCATGCAGCTTAATTTCGCTGTAATTTGTGCAAGCGACAAGTCAGGCGGCCATTGTCGCTGTGTTCGGATGGGGAATTAGGGACATCGCTGTCGGGCGGTGATAGCGATCGACATTCCCGCGTTTGGCACAGGATCGGCCGCAGGTTATGGCGCGGTTCGACCGGCATTATCCAAAATTTGCGGATTGAACAGTTTTCGATTTCCCGGTTAGCCTGGGTGCACACCCGGAGCGCGGAGCTCAAAACGGCGCTTGGGAAAGGAGACTTTCTATCTTGCTCATACTACCGGCCGAAACCGAAACGAATATCATGCGATTGTCGGCAGGATTAGGGGATTTTTCAATCAAGCCCTGCTCGACCATAACGTTTATATATCTCATCGCAGTTGTCATCGGGATACCGGAACTATGCGCTATGGCTGAAACCGTCACCCG
>NZ_JBATHY010000033.1:0-1678 GCF_049667325.1 Parasphingorhabdus sp.
TCGGTCACCGTCCACGTCTGCCCCTTGTTGAGCAGGCCTTGCAGATCGGGTTTCTTGCCCGCAGATGACGCAGCGTTCTGCGCCACCACAGCCGCTTCAAATGTCGGCCGCGGATCGTCATAAAGCACGCCCAATGCCATCGGGAATTCACCGAACTGCATCTCGACCAGCATATGCGCAACCGAGCGGTTGGTGACATCGTGGACTATCACACCGGCTGCCGCCCAGTCGCCATCCACAATATCGACCACTTCCAGTTGCAGCGTCTTGCGATTGAGCGTGATGCCCTTTTCACCCTTGGAAAACAGCATCGGTTCGCCGTCCAGCAAATGCAATTGCGTGTCGGCTGCGGTTTTCTTGGCGGCAAATTCCTCGAACACATCCTTGTTATAGACGATGCAATTCTGGAAAATCTCGATGAACGATGTGCCCTTGTGGGCATGCGCGGCTTTCAGCACATCGGGCAGGCCCTTGTGGATATCGATCCCGCGCGCAACAAACCGCGCACCAGCGCCGAGCGCAAAGGCACAGGGGGAAGCGGGCCGGTCGACCGAACCATAAGGCGTCGAGGGGCTTTGCGTGCCCTGACGGCTGGTCGGCGAATATTGGCCCTTGGTCAGCCCGTAAATTTCATTGTTGAACAGCATCAGCTGGCAATCGAGATTGCGGCGCAGCAAATGCATTGTGTGGTTGCCGCCGATCGACAGCGCATCGCCGTCACCGGTGATGATCCAGACGTCGAGTTCCGGATTGGCCAGCTTGACACCGGTCGCGACCGCAGGCGCGCGGCCGTGGATGGTATGGAAACCGTATGTCTCCATATAATAGGGAAAGCGCGAGGAGCAGCCGATACCGCTGATGAACACCGTATTGGACGGATCGGCACCAAGATCGGGCATGGTCCGCTGTACGGCCTTTAAAATGGCGTAATCGCCGCAACCCGGACACCAGCGAACTTCCTGATCGGTTTCCCAGTCTTTCAGCGTGGTCGTGATTTTGGTCATCTCGTTCATGACAGATTCTCCTCGATCACCGCGGAAATTTCGGCGATGGTAAACGGCTGGCCGGAAACCTTGTTCACCGGCTTCGCATCGACCAGATATTGGTCGCGCAAGATTGTCTTCAACTGACCGGTGTTCATTTCCGGCACGATGATCCGGTCAAAGCTCTTTAGCAACTCGCCGAGATTCTTCGGCAGCGGCCAGATATTGCGAATATGGACATGGGCGACATCCTTGCCCGCCGCGCTGGCGCGTGACACGGCCTGATGAATCGGACCAAAGGTCGACCCCCAGCCAACAACAGCCAGCTTGGCGCCGGCCTTGCCAAAGGCGAGATCCTGATCGGGTAGACTGTCCGCAACGCCGAGAACCTTGTCGCGCCGGATTTCGGTCATCGTCTGGTGGTTGGCCGGACCATATTCGATATGCCCGGTATCCACGCCCTTTTCGATGCCGCCAATCCGGTGCATCAGGCCAGGTGTGCCGGGCTTGATCCAAGGCCGCTTCAAATTTTCATCCCGGCTATAAGGCAACAACGGGCCTTCGGGTTTCTCTGTCATGAAGCTGACCGGAAAACGCTCGAGCGTATCGACATCCGGAATTTTCCATGGCTCTGCCGCATTGGCGATATAGCCGTCGGTCAGCAACATAACCGGGGTCATATATTGCACCGCTAT
>NZ_JBATHY010000034.1:0-4439 GCF_049667325.1 Parasphingorhabdus sp.
ACTCTATGCTGAGGCGATTTGATTTGCTCTCCAGAATATGAAAGTCCGGTTTTCGATTCTGTTTCCCAATAGCAGCCAGTCCGCTTTCCACCCATTTTCAGCCTTACATCGCGCTCTGGCAAGGCGCCGATAGCGGACGGTCATTAGGCAAAACCATAGTAAAATACGCGAGATAATGGGCCTAAATTACTGGTATCGAAACATCTCCACGGGATCCTAATGCCTATATCGCAATATAAGGCACCAACGCACCCGCCTTAGCCACATCTGCATCCGCCGGGCGGTAAAGCAAGGCATTCGCCGCAGCGAGCACCGAAAGCTTGGCGCTGTCCTGGCTATCGAACGGTGTGATTCCGGCCTGGTCGACCTTGGCCCGCAGAAACTGCGCGCGGGGGCCGTTGGCGGGGAGGGCTTCGGTGGTTGGAGCGCTTTGATAGTCGGGCAGATAGCGTGCGGCCCCGGCCATATAGCGGACCAGCGGCAGCAAAAACAGGGTCGCCGAGACAAAGGCCGAGGCCGGGTTGCCGGGCAGTGCCAATATGACCGTCTTGCCGATCTTCCCCGCCATCACCGGCTTGCCCGGCTGCATGGCTATTTTGTAAAAGTCGATCTCGGCGCCGAGCTTGCGAAAGGCCGGCCCGACCAGATCGTGATCGCCGACCGACGCGCCGCCGATGGTGACGATGATATCGCAATCTTGCGCGCTTTCCAGCGCTTCGCACAATATCTTCATATCGTCGGCTATCCGGCTCAGGCTGCGGGTTTCGGCGGTCAGCAATGACAACATTGCCGATATCATGATGTCATTGCTGGCGGGTATCTGGTGCAGCAGGGTTTCGTCACCGGGCGCGACCAGTTCATCACCGGTCGAAACCACCGCTATCCTCGGCTGCTTTCCAACCTGCAACTCGCCATAGCCGGCGATCACTGCCTGGCCCAATGCAGCTGCGTTGAGCAAGCTGCCGGCTTGCAGCCCGCTATCACCGCGCGCGAAATCGCCGCCCTTGTGGCGGACGTGACGGCCTCTGCTCGGCGATGGTTCTTCGGTCAGGCGAATGTTTGCGCCGTCAGCCGCGACATTTTCCTGCATGACGACCGTATCGGCGCCTTCTGGCAGCAGTGAACCGGTAAAAATCCGGGCGGTCTCTCCAGGTTTCAACGCGCGACAAGGCGGGCTTCCGGCCTTACACTCGCCGACCAGCGTCCATGGCCCTTCGCGATCCTCGAAGCGGATTGCATAGCCATCCATGGCGGACATATCGGCAGCCGGCTGGTCGCGTTTTGCAATCAGGTCTGCAGCCAGATAGCGACCTGCAGCATCATGGACAGAAACACTTTCGGCGGGCAGGCGGTGAGCCAGCGCAATCAATCTCGCCTGCGCTTCTTCCAGAGGCAGCAGAGCGCTCATTATGCCGTCCAGTCTCCCGACTTTCCGCCGCTTTTGGAGAGCAGCCGAATGTCGCTGATCACCATGTCTTTCTGCATTGCCTTGGACATATCATATATTGTCAAAAGTGCGACAGAACAGGCTGTTAAAGCCTCCATTTCTACACCGGTCTTGCCGGTCAGGCGGGCCACGGTCCTGACCAAAATACCATCGTCCAGAAATTCGAAGTCGACAGCCACTTTGCTGAGCGCCAGCGGGTGGCACAGGGGTATCAGATCACTGGTTTTCTTGGCTGCCATGATCCCGGCGATCCGGGCGGTGGCCAGCACATCGCCCTTTTTGATCATATTGGCCTTGATCGCTTCCAAGACTTCCAATTTCATCGTGATCCGGCCTTCGGCGCGGGCTTCGCGGACGGTGTCGGCCTTGTCGCCGACATCGACCATATGGGCCGCGCCATCACCGTCAATATGGGTCAGTTTGCTCATGCTTTCCCCGTCAATAATTGCCGCGTTGCCGCTTCGACATCTTCCTGCCGCATCAGCGATTCTCCCACCAGAAATGTGCGCGCGCCCGATCGGGACAAGCGCTGGCAATCCTCGTGGGTGAATATGCCGCTTTCGGATACCATGATCCGGTCATCCGGCACCAGCTTTGCCAAGCGTTCGGTCTGATCGAGACTGGTCTCGAAGGTCTTCAGGTTGCGGTTGTTGATGCCGAGCAGAGGCGATTGCAGTTTCAGCGCCCGTTCGAGTTCCGCCTCGTCATGCACCTCGATCAGCACGTCCATGCCGAGGGAGACGGCTTCAGCCTCGATCTCGGCTGCCAGATCATCGTCCAGAGCAGCCATGATGATCAATATCGCATCCGCTCCCAACGCTCGGGATTCTTTGACTTGCCACGGCTCGACCATGAAATCCTTGCGCAGGCAGGGCAGGTCGACAGCGGCACGCGCCGCCGTCAGATATTCATCACTGCCCTGAAAATAGGGCATATCCGTAAGAACCGACAGGCAGGCCGCCCCACCGGCGGCATAGGCGCGTGCATGGGCCGGGGGATCGAAATCCTCCCGGATCAGCCCCTTGGACGGGCTGGCTTTCTTGATCTCCGCGATCAGTGCGTAGCCATCACCGGATTTACGCTTGATAGCGGAGAGAAAGCCGCGCGGCGGCGCCTGGCGTTTGATTTCATCCAGCATTGCCGACGTCGAAATAATCGCGCGCCGTTGCCGGACATGGTGCCTTTTGGCAGCGCATATTTCGTCGAGCTTGTTCATTGATTGGCAATCCAGCAACCCAGCATGGCATTGGCAAGGCCCTTGTCGAGCGCTTCTTCCGCTTCCTCAACGCCGGCTTCCCAGCTGTCCACTTCGCCGGCGACCAACAGGGCGGCGGCACTGTTGAGCAATACGGCATCGCGATAAGCAGATTTTTCGCCCTGTAAGAGCGCACGCAAAGCCGCTGCATTATATCGTGCATCCCCGCCCCTGATCGCTTCCGCTGGATGGCGGGTCAGGCCCGCATCTTCCGGGGTGATGCGGCTCAACGTAACATTGCCATTGTCGATCATCGCAACCCGGCTAGGGCCAGAGATGCTGAGTTCGTCGAGCCCTTCTTCACCAGACACGATCATTGCTTTTTTATAGTCCAGTTGCAGCGCAGCTTCGGCGTAAGTTTCAACCAGATCAGGCGACGCAACGCCGATCAGCTGGCGTTTGACGCGTGCCGGATTACACAAGGGTCCGAGCAGATTGAAGATCGTCCGTTGCCCGATTTCCTTGCGGATCGGGGCCAGCGGGCCGAGCGCAGGATGATGGTTGGGCGCAAAGAAAAAGGCGATGCCGATGTCGCGGAGGCTCTGCTCGCCACTGGTCGCCGCTTTCGCAAGATCCAGTCCGAGCGCCTCGAGCGTATCGGCTGCACCCGACTTGCTCGAAGCGGCGCGATTACCATGTTTCGCCATCGGCACGTCGCAGGCTGCAACGACCAGCGCGGTTGCCGTGGAAATATTCAAGCTGTGGCTGCCATCGCCGCCGGTGCCGCAGACATCAATGGCGTTCCCGGGCGCTTCAACGCCGATCATCCGGGCGCGCATTTCTGATGCCGCTGCGGCAATTTCGGTCGCCGTTTCGCCGCGGTCTGCGAGGCCAACCAGAAAGGCAGTGATCGCTTTTGCTGAACAGGAGCCGTCCAATATGGCCGCAAACACTTGGCGGGCAGACGTTTCGGACAGGGGGCTCGCCGGATCGGGCAATCTCATGCCGGTTCCTTCGCTTCGATCCCCGCGATCGCCATGAAATTGGCCAGCAGGGCGTGGCCATGTTCCGTGGCGATGCTTTCCGGATGGAATTGCACGCCGTGAATCGGCAGGCTTTCGTGGCGGAAACCCATGACCGAGCCATCGTCCGCGGTCGCGTTGACCGGCAGACAGGCCGGAATATTCTCGACGATCAGCGAATGATAGCGGGTCGCAATATACGGCGAGGGCAGGCCCGCAAAAACACCGCTGCCATCATGGTTGATCGCCGATGTCTTGCCATGCATCAATCCGCCGCGCACCACCTTTCCACCAAAATGCTGCCCGATGCTCTGGTGGCCGAGGCACACACCGAGCAAGGGTTTCTCCGCATCGGCACAGGCGGCGACCAGATCGAGCGAGATTCCCGCTTCATTGGGCGTGCAGGGCCCGGGAGAGATCAGGAAGGCTTGCGCGTTGGTTCTGAGCGCTTCGGCGGCGGTCAGCGCGTCATTGCGCTCCACCCGCACCTCTGCACCCAGTTCCATCAGATAATGGACAAGGTTGAACGTGAAGCTGTCGTAATTGTCGATGACGAGGATCATGCAAAGCTGCCTAGTGGCAATTTCCGCTCTCGCCAAGCTTTGACGTACGACGGAGTGCTGATAAAGCACAGGAAAAGGAGAATTTATCATGGGCGAGCCCGTCACCGTCAATATTCCGCACAAATTGGGTCTGGATGAAGCCAAAAACCGGATCGGCAGCGGCGTTCACACGCTCGGCGATATCATCCCGGGCGCCAGCCTGACCGATCATC
>NZ_JBATHY010000035.1:0-3623 GCF_049667325.1 Parasphingorhabdus sp.
GATCCACCGGCATTTCTCGAAGAGGCACTCAACAAGGCTGTTCCTCCGCTCACCGCGCTCACCCATTTCGACGGAGCGCTGGGCAACTGGCAAGGCAGCGGCGCGACATCGGCCGAACAGATAGCGCAGGTTGTCGAGGCAAGCGGGGTTCGCGCAAGACCGCTCCGCCAGGCGCGCGAATGGGGCTATCAGCGGGTGTCTTCCGGGCGCTCGGTGCTGATCCTCGACGCCGCACCGCCACCGATTGCACGGATGGCGGTGGCCGGTTGCGCATCGACCCTGGCCTTTGAATTTTCCAACGGCGATTGCCGGATCATCAGCAATTGCGGCGGGGCAGGGCTGGTCGGCGCAACGATACCGGCAGCGCTGGCGCGGGGCCTGCGGACCACGGCTGCACACAGCACGCTCTGCATCGCCGACAGCAACAGCACCTCGATCCTGGCCGATGGCAAGCTCGGGCGCGGGGTCAGCGAAGTCGAGCTGTTCCGCCGCGATGTCGAAAATGCAACCCGGCTAGAGGCGAGTCACGATGGCTATGCCCGGCGCTTCGGTCTGGTCCACAAGCGGCTGCTGCTGTTGCGTTCGGACGGTCTGGAATTGCGCGGCGAAGATATGCTGATCCCCGACGGCAAGAAGCGTCGGCGCCGTAAGGACGATATCGAATATGCCCTGCGCTTCCATCTCGGACCGGATATCGAAAGCGATCTTATCTCGGAGGGCAAAGGCGTGCTATTGCGCCTGAAAGACGGAAATTTGTGGCAGTTCCGCTCGACGAGCGGCGAAATTCAACTGGAAGAAAGCCTCTGGGTTGACGGCATGGGCATTGGCCATGAAGTCAGGCAAATGGTGATCAGCGGAGCGGTAGGCAAGGGCGGTGGTGCAACCGGCTGGCTGCTCAAACATATGGGGTAGAAATGACGGAAAATATCAAAATCAAACGCGCGTTATTGTCGGTATCCGACAAGAGCGGTCTGGCCGGTCTCGGCAAACAGCTGGCCGCGATGGGCGTTGCTCTAATCTCGACCGGCGGCACCGCCAAGGCGTTGCGCGATGCCGGGCTCGAGGTTGCGGACATTTCCGACGTGACCGGTTTCCCGGAAATGATGGATGGCCGGGTCAAGACCCTTCATCCCAAGGTTCACGGCGGCCTGCTGGCGCGGCGCGATGATGCTGGTCATGTTGCCTCGATGGAAGACCATGATATCGCCGGGATCGATCTGGTGATCGTCAATCTCTATCCCTTCGCGCAGACCGTCGCCAAAGGCGCGGAACGCGACGAGATTATCGAGAATATCGATATCGGCGGCCCGTCCATGGTGCGCAGTGCGGCCAAGAATCACGATTTTGTGACGATCGTGACTGATCCGTCGGACTATGAAACATTGCTGGCCGAGCTGCAGCAGAATGACGGTGGTACATCGCTGGCTTTCCGCAAGAATATGGCCGCCAAAGCCTTTGCCGCGACCGCCAGCTATGACAGCATGATCGCGCAATGGTTCGGTTTTGCCGATCAGGGCAAGATGTTCCCCGACACGCTGCCGCTGACCATGAGCCGCCCGGTCGAGCTGCGCTACGGCGAAAATCCGCACCAGAGCGCCGCCCTCTATCTGCCCGATGGTCCGTCCGCGAGCGGTATCGCGCAGGCGCAGCAGCTGCAGGGCAAGGCGCTGAGCTATAATAATTACAACGACGCCGATGCCGCGCTCGAGCTGGTCAGCGAATTTCGCGATGGTCCGCCAACCGTGGTCATTGTCAAACACGCCAATCCTTGCGGTGTTGCCAGCGCCGACAATATTCTCGAGGCCTATAAAGCGGCCCTCGCTTGCGACAGCGTCTCGGCCTTTGGCGGGATCATCGCGGTCAACCGCCCGCTCGATGGCCCTGCTGCCGAAGCAATGACCGGTATCTTCACCGAAGTCGTCTGCGCACCCGATGCGAATGACGAGGCCCGGGAAATCTTCGCGAAAAAGAAAAATCTCCGCCTGCTGCTCACCGGCGAACTTCCCGATCCCAGGCGCGGCGGCATGGGTTTCAAATCCATCGCCGGCGGCTTTCTGCTGCAATCGCGCGACAATGGCCAGATTGCCCAGGCTGATCTGAAATGCGTCACCAAACGCCAGCCGAGTGGGCAGGAAATGGCCGATTGCCTATTCGCCTGGACAGTCGCCAAACATGTCAAATCCAACGCGATTGTCTATGCCAGGGGCGGCTCTACTGCAGGCGTCGGCGCCGGCCAGATGAACCGGCTCGAATCCGCGCGGATCGCGGCATGGAAAGCCCGCGATGCAGCCGAAAAGGCCGGCTGGGACGAAGCCCGCACAATCGGCTCGGCGGTCGCTTCCGACGCATTTTTCCCGTTCGCCGATGGCCTGCTGGCTGCAGTCGAGGCGGGCGCCACAGCGGTGATCCAGCCAGGCGGTTCGATCCGCGATGATGAAGTCATCGCTGCGGCCGACGAGGCGGGCCTGGCCATGCTGTTCACCGGGATGCGACACTTTCGGCATTAGGGATTCGAGTCCCGGCGAAGGCCGGGGCCCATCCCCTGAACCCAAGTCTTTTGCGTCATTTGGAAAATCGGTTGGTAACGCCAGGTCTTTTGGTCGAGCTGGCTGTTTCATACCCTTTCCAGACATGACCGTCGCTACCGGGTTGAACAAAATGCTTTTGCTTGTTGTGATCGGTGAAATTGAACTGGTCAACATCGACGGGTTCCGAGAATAGAACGCCGAAATTTTGGCCTTCGATCCACCGGACTTCCCCGGAAATTCGGCCATATCCCTGTTTAATGATTGTAACCAGTTCAAACGGCCGGAGAAAGCCTTCGGTACGGCCCCCCATTCCCTGCTCTGACAAATTGGTTACAATAGCTGAAAATCCGGGGCCGTTTTCGCGTTCGATATCTACGCGAATGAGCTTGCATGCCCGTTTGTCGCGCTGCGCGGTAGATACCTGTCCCGGTAAATTGTCAGCGTTAACATTCGTCATATAGTGGTTAACGGCGAAACCTCTTGCACTTAAAGCATAAAATCGGTTTCCGGAGGTTTTTCTGAATATGTTTTTTTCCGCTGTCCGGGTTAGGAATATAGCGCTGTTGGCGGCTCGGTTGGTGCGGTGGTGGATGTCATGTCATCGCATCATTATCATGATGTGGGCCAGGAAAAGGACAAACGGGTTTCGCCCATGGCTGATCCCGATGCCGCGAACCGCCGTTCGATGAAGATACCGCTGCCGTTGTGGTCGATGGCAACCACCGTGCTGCAACGTGTTCCATAGGTTGGATCACGGATGAAAATGGGGGAATGCTCGGGTTCCAGGTCAAATTGTGAGGATGAATCAGAATGATCTTCTGGTCTGTAGCTTTTCTGGTCGAGCAGGGCATCAAATAGCATCGCGGGGTCATTTGACTCTACTGCCATCCACTTCTCCAATGCCCCGTTTAGTTGCGGGGACTTGGGCCATGGTTGGTGGATGGCACCGTTCGACAATCCGTGAATCCCATGTTGAAGTACATTGGTGGTCTTGTCGGGCCGATTGGTGTGAACCAACGCCTGGTCCGGTGTCACGGTGATCAGGTTGAAGGGATTGAAAGCCGAAAATTCTGCTGCCGCAACATCGGAATATCG
>NZ_JBATHY010000036.1:0-16573 GCF_049667325.1 Parasphingorhabdus sp.
TCATCCATGGTTAGCGCTTTGGTAACCCTCTTTGCCCATAAGGGCCGTGTGGGGAAAGGCGTCGAGACCAGCCTCTCCGAATGACCAGTTAAAGCCGGAGAATATAATGACCATCCAGAGATTCAAACTCCTGAAATATTGTTGCATCGGGCTGGGCGCCTTGACGTCAGCGATCGCGTTGACATCGGCACCGGCACAGGCAGCGGGTGATCTGCTGGTAGCACCGACCCGCGTTGTCCTGGACGGCCAGCGGGGTACCGAAGTCATATTGAACAATATCGGTTCGGAAACAGCAACTTACCGGATTTCCCTCGAATTGCGCCGGATGACTGCTGAAGGTCGTCTGGAAGATGTCAGCGAAGATCAGGAAAACGAGATCGAGCAGGCCGCCAAGGCGATGATCCGCTATGCACCGCGCAGAGTGACGCTGCCGCCGAACCAGCCGCAGGCAATCCGCCTCGGTGTGCGGGCTCCCGAGGGCTTGCCGGACGGAGAATATCGCGCCCACCTTCTGTTCCGCGCGATTCCCGCGGCACGTTCGGTAACCGAACAAGAGGTCCCCAATGGGGGATTCTCGATTGCGCTGACTCCGATTTACGGCGTGACCATCCCGGTGATCATCCGTCAGGGTAATTTGCAGGCGACTGCCGCGATCGCCAATGGCAAGCTGGAGCAGGATCCCGATGGGCAGGCGCTGACCTTTGACCTCAGTCGAGCGGGCGATCGCTCGACCTACGGCGAAATCCGGGTTACCAAGGCGGGCTTGAACGAGCCGGTCATGGTGGCACGCGGCATCGCGGTCTATCCCGAAGTCACTCAGCGCAAAGTCATTCTACCGATACCGCCCGAAGTGGCCGCACAGCTCAAAGGAGCCGTATCGGTTGAATATTACGAGCCAGACAATGCCGGTGGCGGACTTATCGCCAAAACCGACATGGTTCTAAGATAAGCATTTTATATCAATGATTTAGTATGACTTCATGTCATCACAAAATCATGATAAAGATGATGAAACAGCGACATAATATAATCGGCCGGGGCTTTGAAGCCCTGATCAAGGCCGCGGGGATCACAGCGATCTCTGCGGCTTCGCTGTTTCTGGCGTCTCCGGCCCATGCGACCAGCGACTGGACGGCGAGCGACGATGATGCGCTGCTGTTTGACCTCCGTTCGGGCAAATACCGGCTGGGAGACGGAGTCAGAGGCTATCAAACCGACTCCGGCGTGTGTGTAGATCTTGCCGATATCATCATGGCGATGGATATTCCGCTTCGTCTCGACAAGAAGTCGCGCCGCGCAACTGGCTGGATCTTCACGGAGAACCAGACGCTGATCATCGATCGCGATAATAATATGGTACAAAAGGTGAACAGCAGTGCAAAACTGCTGTCCGGGCAGATTTACGATGTGCCGGAGGGCTGGTGCGTTGATGTGAAAAGCCTGTCGGACTGGTTTGATGTCAAATTTGTGCCCGATCTGTCAAATGCTTTGCTGACCATCAAGTCCGATACCCAATTGCCGTTCGAGCGCGCCCTGGAACGCAAGGAACAGGCGGCCAAAATCCGTCCGAACAAGAGTTTCGATCTCTCCGGCCTGCCCCAGTCGTCCGAGCCCTATAAATTCTGGCGCACCCCGTCGGTGGATGCCGTTGTTTCGGCTGGCGGCCTCAAGGACAAAAGGTCGGGGCAGCAGTTTGACTTGCGCTACGAGCTTTATGCGTCCGGCGAGATTGGCAAAGCGAGCTTTGATGCACGCCTGTCCTCCGATAACAGCGGCGTGCCCGAAAATCTCAGGCTTCGGGCCTATCGGACCGATCCAAAGGGCAATCTTCTCGGTCCGCTGAAGGCGACCCACTTCGCTTTGGGCGATGTATCGACAATATCCACTCCCCTGGTGTCCCAGTCTATTGCAGGCCGCGGAGCATTGGTAACAAATCGTCCTGTGGAGCGCCCGGACAGCTTTGATCGCACCAGTTTCCGGGGTGAACTGCCCAGCGGCTGGGATGCGGAACTCTATCGCAACGGCCAGTTGCTGGCCTTTGCCGAAAATCGCACCGACGGCCGCTATGAATTTCTCGATGTTCCGTTGCTTTATGGCCAGAATCGCATCGAAGTCGTGCTCTATGGCCCGCAGGGGCAGATCCGGCGCGATACCAAGGTTATTCCGGTTGGGCTCGATTCCATTCCGCCCAGGCAAACCTATTATTGGGCCGGGGTTCACGAAGCGGGCGAGGATCTGATCCGGCTCGGCGAGTTTATCCCGATCCGCCAGGCCGGCTGGCGCGGCGGCGTTGGTGTCGAACGCGGCCTCAATGCCAGAACATCGGTCGCCGCGTCCCTGTTCAGCCTGAAAATTGACGGCGATCGCCACAATTATCTCGAAGGATCGGTCCGCCGGGCGGTGGGACCCACTTTGGTCGAGCTTTCGGCCTCTTCCAACCTTGGCGAGGGGGTGGCATTCCGCGGCCAGATGCTCGGCCAGCTCGGAAATAGCTATATTACCGCCGAATCGATCTGGGCACGGGGTGAATTCATCTCGGACCAGGTCGAAAAAAATGTTACGTCACGCCACAGTCTGGCGGTTGATCATAGTTTCAAGATTGGCAGCCGTCTGGTGCCCTTTCATGTCGATGCGCAATATGAAACGCGCTCCGACGGGCGGGACAGCCTCGACATAACAGGAAGAATATCACTTAATCTCAAGCGCTTATCGCTAACCGGAGAATTGAACTGGGAGAAACGATTTAGTGACTTCGGCCCTGATCCGCCAGATATTCTCGATGCACGACTGCTCGCTAACGGACGGATCGGCAAGGTCCGGCTGCGGGGGGAAGCGGTTTATCGTCTTGCGCCGGAAAAGCGTTTCGAAAGGGTTAATTTCACCGGCGAATGGCGCGCCGGGGAGCGTTCGGACTGGCGTGCGGAGCTTGGCTATGATGCCGGACTTGACCGTGGGCGCGCGGGCATCGGCATTATCCGCCGCTTTGATAAATTTTCAATCACCGCAAGCGCCGAGGCAGCGACCGATGGTTCGGTGGCAGCTGGTCTCAATCTGGCCTTCAGTCTGGGACCCGATCCGCGAAACGGCAAATTCCGGTTCTCGAGCAACAAACTGGCCAATAATGGGCAGGCACTGGCGATTGTGTATCGGGACGAGAACCGTGACGGTATACGCCAGCCCGGAGAGCCGTTGGTCGAAAATGTCGAACTGACCGCCGGCCGGACGGTGGCTCTGACGGCTACGGATGGCAACGGGCGCGCGATTATCGACAATCTGCAGCCCTTCCGTCCGGTTCTGATCGGCATAGATAGCAGTAGCCTGCCCAACCCCTATGTGCAGCCTGCCCTCCCCGGCGTGGTTATCACGCCGCGGCCCGGCGTCGCGGTTACGGTCGAACTGCCACTGGTCAGTGCCGGCGAGATCGAGGGCACGTTGATCCGCAAGGGCGGTGGCACGCTCGCCGGGGTTGGCATGGAACTTGTCGACGTTGAAGGCCGCATCATTCGTGCGACCCAGACCGAATTTGACGGTTTTTTCCTGTTCGACGGCGTCCCCTATGGCAGTTACACGGTCCAGATCGCGAAACTGTCCGCGCAAGCAATCCAGGTTTCGCCAGTCCTGCCGGCGCGCGCGGTGGTCGACGAGGAAAACCAGGTTGCACGACTGGGCACCGTCACCGTTGCTCCGGATGCCAATATGGCAGAAAATAGCGCCGGCCGGACGAACCGGACAAATACGCCTTAGCCACACTGGCCCGCCGTTCTTGTAACGTTTGCGCTTTCTGTTACTGATTCTGTTTTCGTCTAGATCAGGAACAATCCATGCAAGTCATCGCCAACGGCATCAATATCGAAGCAGAAGATTACGGCAATCCCGAGGATCCCGCGATATTGCTGGTCATGGGCTACACTGCCCAGCTCGTCTACTGGCCGATCGACTTCGTCAACGGTCTGGTCGAAAAAGGATTTCGGGTTATCAGGTTTGATAATCGCGATGTCGGACTTTCCTATAAATTTGATGGTGTTCGGGCCCCCCATCCGATCCGCCAGATGATCGCCAAGCGATTCTTCCCCCGGCGGCAAACGGCACCCTATAATCTGAGCGATATGGCGAGAGATTCCGTCGGAGTGCTCGACGCACTCAAGATTGACCGCGCGCATATTGTCGGCGCGTCGATGGGCGGCATGATCGGTCAGCTGATTGCCGCGGATCATTCCGATCGGGTGCTTTCCTTCACGCCGGTGATGTCATCGACCAATGGCCCGGGTCTTCCCGGAGCCGATGCCGAAGTGCGCAAGGTACTGATGCAAACAGCCCGGGCAAAAACGCGGACCCCGGACGAGGCGCTTGAGCTGGGTCTGGCTTTCTCGTCGCTGATCGCCTCCGAGGAAGGGCGTAGCCGGCCGAAGGAACGCCGGGAAATGATGAAGCTGGCGCAGGAACGCGCTTTCTATCCGCCAGGCCCGAAACGGCAAATGGCGGCGATCATCGACACCGGGAATTTACGGCCCGTGGCCAACCGGATCACTGTTCCGACAATGGTTATCCACGGCGCAGACGATCCGCTGATTCCCTCGGCTTGCGGGCAGGATATCGCGGCCAATGTCAAAGGTGCCAGCTTCGAGCTGGTCGAGGGGATGGGTCACGATCTGCCACCGAGCAAATTGCCTCAAATGGTCGATCTGATCGCGGCCCATTGCCGGGCTGCCTGAAGAACCCGGTCTATTCCGGCAACGGCAGGCAATATGTGACTATCCGGTCTGTCATCCTGATCTCGTGCGGTTGCGCCGCAATCGTGTCCCCGTCTGCCTGAAACGCAGCCAAGCGGGAGATTCTGTCTTTCGGAATCATTGTCAGACGGCAGCAGGGCAGGGACTGGACGAAATCGAGCCGCGCGGGGTCGCGGCCAAGGGCGACTTGGGCAATGAACCGGAAAAAATCCCTGCGCCGGGCCCGGGTCAGCAATATCACATGGAAATGTCTCGATGCCAATTCGGCGGCCGGCGCCATCACCCAATTTCCGGCATAATGACGGGCCTTGATCACATAGAAGGCGCCGCAGTTTAGATGTTCTGTCGTTCCACCCGGGGTTTCTACTGCCAAGGAAAAGAGCAGTTGTGGCCATTTGCCGAGCAGCTGGATCAACGACCAGGCATAGGCGGCTCCTCCAATGCGTTTCTTCAGCCTCGGATTATGCCGCGCGACCGCCTGTCCATCCGGGCCGGCACTGACACAGGCCACAAAGGGTCGACCGTCGAAGCTAGCCAGCGGGGCCTCCAGTCGAGCCGTTTCCCTGTCGAGGAATCCCGTCATAATCTCGCGCGCAAATGTTTCCGGTTCGCGGGAATAGCCGAGCTCCTTCGCGACAAGGTTGACCGTGCCGGCAGGAAACACACAAAGCGGCTTCGATATGTCGGCCCGGATCATCGATGCAACTACCAGCTGCAAGGCTCCGTCCCCTCCTGACACACAGACGAGATCGCAATCGGGAAATATCTCGAACTTTCCGTCTTTCTCGGTCCGGCCGAGCCGGACTTCCGCTCCGCAGGCCTGAAATGCCCGGGAAAGTACATCCAGCCGGTGTTCATTAAAGGTGCCCGAGGCCGGGTTGTGGATGAGTTCGACGATCATCGGCTGACTACTGAAACTATGCGGACACCTGCAACTTCTCCAGCGCCAATTCCCTGGCCGCCTTGTATCCGGCCTTGCCATTGGCGGCGCGGGGTACTTCATCGACCACGACCATGGCACGAGGTGCCTTATAGGCCGCGAGCTGCGAGCGGACATGATCGTTCAAGGCATTTTCGTCGAGCCGGGCCCCGGGCACCAGCGACAGGATGGCGGTGATTTTCTGGCCAAAACGCTCGTCCGGGATGCCGACAACCAGACAGTCATATACCGATTCATGGGTCTTGAGCGCTTCCTCGACCTCTTCCGGAAATATCTTCTCGCCGCCGCTGTTGATGCAGGCCGAACCGCGTCCGAGCAAGGTTATCGAGCCATCAGCCTCGACCGTCGCGAAATCACCAGGGATAGAATAGCGAACTCCATCAAAGGTCCTGAAGGTTGCCGCGCTTTTTTCTTCATCTTTATAATAGCCAAGCGGCACCATCCCGCCGTTGCAGATCAGACCCATTTCACCGGAGCCCGGTTCGACCGGCTGGCCGTCTTCGGTCAGTACTTTGGTCGTCGGGTTCATGTCGAACTTGGCGGTCTGGTCGATATCGACATTTTCGGCGGTAGTGATCGAGACCCCCATGCTGCCTTCGGTCGAACCCATGCTGTCGACGATCGCCATCTGTGGCAAATGGCCCAACAGACCGCGCTTGACCTCGGCCGACCACATCACACCCGACGATCCCATCATCAAAAGTGATGATAAATCAAAGACTTTTCCTGCCGCCTTAGCATCATCGAGGGTGGCCAGCATCGGCTTGGCAAAAACATCACCGACGATGGTTATATCGGTGACTTTCTCGTCTTGCGCCAGCTGCCAGAGCGCGACCGGATCAAAATGGCTGTTGTCGCTCAGCACGACGCAGCCCCCCAGACTATGGGGAACCATAGCGCCGATCCACATGCCGGTCCCGTGCATCAGCGGACATGCGGGAATCGAGCGTGAGGCCGCGCCCGTAGCGTGCAGTTGCTGCACCAGCGTACCAAAGCCGGAGGCATCGGTGGGCGGTTCCATCATCCGCATCTCAAACCCTTTGGCGAGCAGCGCGGTGGCAAAACTCTTGTGATCATACATCACGCCTTTGGGCATGCCGGTCGTGCCGCCGGTGTAGAGCATATAGAGATCGTCATCCGACCGTTCTATCACCGCCATCGGGGACGCGTTTTGCACTGCTTGTTCGTAATCCACTGCGCCTTCGAGATGCTCGCCCGATCCGTCGTCGATTTCGAGGAACAGTTTAACCTGTTCCAGCTGGTCCCGGATCGCGGCGACGCGCGGGGCAAACTGGGCCTGAAAAACCAGTGCTTCGCTGTCGCTATTGTTGATGACATGGGTCAGTTCCGCCTCGAGATAGCGGTAGTTGACATTGACCGGGCAGATGCGCGCTTTGAAGGCGCCGAACTGGGTCTCCATATATTCTGCGCTATTATAGGAATAGACAGACAGTTTCGCGCCGGGTTCGAGACCATGGTCGGTAAGGACTTGTGCGACCCGGGCAGCACGATCCGTATATTCGGCCCAGCTATAGCGCTTGTCGCCATCGATGATCGCGGGCTTTTCGGGAATCGCTTCGGCAATATTCTCCCAGATATCGGCCATTTGCCATGTCATGCGATTCTCTCCTTTTTTTGGGAGAATAGCCAGATCGCGGGTTTACGCAACAAGATGACGACGTGTGAAACCGGTCGATCTCACCTGTCGTGCCAGAGGCTGGCGAATTTGGTAAGAATGGCTTCTCCATGCCCGCCGAGCGCCGAACTGGATCCACGGTGCGTAATCTGTTCTCCGCTCAAGCGTTGCCGATTTTAACTCTCTGGTTCGCTTTCCTCATCCGGTGCAATCTCCAGGATCAGATCATCAGCCGCAATCTGTTTGCCCGCTGTGGCGGCGATGGTTTCGACCGTCCCGTCGATTTCCGCCAATATCTCATGCTGCATCTTCATCGCCTCGAGCACCGCCAGCTTGTCGCCCTTGGCGACCCGCACTCCGGCTTCGACCAATATCTCGAGCAGCAATCCGTGCATCGGCGCGACCACGGTGCCACCGCCACCGGCGTCTTCCATCGCGCTGAGACCGGTCAGATCGGTGACGGTCAGCGATCGTTTGGGCAGCGCAAGATATAGAGTGCGATGGTCGTCATAATAATTGGCGTCGATGGTCCGCCCGTCGACCCGCAATTTCGCATGGTCGGGCGTCAGGGAAATCAAGACAATCTCGACATCCTCTCCGCCGGAGCTGACTCGATAATGGCCGGGCTTGTCGACATGGACATGAATGGTCTGGGCATCTTCGCCATCGGCATATTGTGCCACTGTTTCCAGCGCACCAGTGCTCGACCAGTCGAGCATTTCCGGATTGACGTTCAGCGCCAGCTTATGCGCCGCCTGCTGCCGCAGCTTGTGATGGATAACCGCGGCGATGGCGTAGGATGAAAAATCATGGGGGCCCAGGTCGACTCCACCTTCGCCATAATTCTCTGCGATGAAGGCGGTGGTTGCCTCACCCTTTACAAAATCCGGCCGGTCGAGCGCGTCGATCAGGAAATCGCGGTTGGTCTTGGGGCCGAACAATGCGGTTTCCGACAAGGCCTTGATCATCCGCCGCCGGGCCTCGTCGCGAGTGGCCCCGTGGGTGACGATCTTGGCGACCATCGAATCATAGAAAGGTGAAACTTCACCGCCGCTTTCTATGCCGCTGTCGACCCGCGACAGGCCGGACGGCTTCCACAAATGGACAGGACCGGTGCTGGGCAGAAAATCATCCGCCGGATCTTCGGCATAGAGCCGGACTTCCATCGCATGGCCTGTCAGAGTGATGTCTTGCTGCTCAAGACCCAACAAGTCGCCTGACGCGACTTTGAGTTGCAGCGCGACCAGATCAAGACCGGTGATTTCCTCGGTCACCGGATGTTCAACCTGCAGCCGCGTGTTCATCTCGAGAAAATAGAAGGATCCAGACTGGTCCAGGAGAAATTCAACCGTCCCGGCGCCGATATAATCGACGGCCTTTGCCGCCTCAACTGCAGCCGCACCCATTTGCTCCCGCAGTTCTGGCGTCATGACAGGGCATGGTGCTTCCTCGATCACCTTCTGGTGCCGCCGCTGGACCGAACAATCGCGCTCGCCGAGATGGATGGTGTTGCCCTTGCTGTCGGCAAAGACCTGGATTTCGACATGGCGCGGCTTGATGATCGCTTTCTCGAGGATCAGTTCGCCATTGCCGAAAGCATTTTCGGCTTCCGATCGCGCAAGCTTGATCGCATTAGGCACGTCTTTCAGATCATGGACCAATCGCATCCCGCGGCCACCGCCGCCGGCCGCTGCCTTGACCATCAGCGGGACGCCGATCTTCTTGGCTTCGGTGATCAGCACGTCGTCCGCCTGGTCATCGCCCTGATAGCCGGGCACGCAGGGCACGCCGGCCGCAATCATCGCGCGTTTCGAACGTGCCTTGTCGCCCATCACGTCGATCGCTTTTTCCGGCGGACCGACAAAGATGATCCCTGCCCCGGCGCAGGCTTTTGAAAAGGCCGCGTTCTCCGAAAGAAAACCATAGCCGGGATGAATGGCATCGGCACCGGTGTCCTTGGCTGCCTGTATTATCTTGTCGATCAGCAGATAGGATTCATTGACCGGGGCTGGACCAATGTGCACCGCATCATCGGCCATTTTAACGTGCGGAGCATTTGCATCCGCGTCGGAATAGACCGCTACCGTTCGGATGCCCTGTGCCTTGGCGGTACGCATGACGCGGCAGGCGATTTCGCCTCGGTTCGCAACAAGGAGGGTGTTGATTCTGGTCATGTGTTGAGTACCTTACGCCGTTCGTTCCGAGCTTGTTGAAGGACTGAGGGTTCATGTTCATGCTTCGACAGGCTCAGCACGAACGGGCAGAATATGTTCAAGAGTTTCATTCCGGTTTCACCGCCCAGGAGGGTTTGCGCTTTTCAAAGAAGCTGGCGACGCCTTCCTTGGCCTCCTCGCTAACCATGCGATCTGCGAAATTCTCGGCGGCGAGACGGATAACCTCGTCGCGCGGCTTGCCGGCAATCTGTCCGAGCAATTCTTTGGTTGCAGCCACCGCGCCCGGCGCAGCGCCCAGCACTTGTTTGCGCAACTGCATTTCGATCGCTTCCAAACCCGCGACATCATCGGCGATAAAGTCAGCGAAGCCCAGTTCATGCGCCTGCGTCCCGTCAAACCGCGCGGCGGTTAGCATCAGCCGGCGGCCGGTGGCATAGCCGAGCTTTTGAATCACAAAGGGCGAAATCTGCGCCGGTGACACGCCAATTGCGGTCTCGGTCATCGCGAAGCGTGCGCCGCTTTCGCAAATCACGACGTCGGCGCAGCAGCTTAAGCCAAAGCCCCCGGCCATCGCGGCGCCCTCGATCAATACGATCACAACCTGCGGGGCGGTGTTTACAAGGTCGAATATCTCTGCTGCTCCGCTCGACATTTTTATGATCGCCGCGCGGTCGCCGCTTTGCTGGAAATTTTCTTTGAAGTTTTTCAGGTCCGCCCCGGCACAGAACACGCCGCCGCGACCACGTAGGGTGATCCCGCGCACGCTGCGATCGTCGCGCACGCTTTTCATTACTGCAGCGAGTTCAGCGACCAGCGCATCACTCAGGGCGTTGCGGTTTTCCGGCTGGTTGAACCAGATGGTGAGCCAGCCGTTCTGGGTTTCGAGTTCGAGGGTAGCGGTTTTGGGGAGATCGGTCATATCCGCGCTACCCCGAAGGCATTGGGATGGAGCGTCCGGTTCTGCGCCTCGAAAATCGTCTCCAGCGCGAAACCCAAAACCTTGCGCGTGTCGCGGGGATCGATCACGCCATGGTCGAGAACCCGGCCGGAGGTGAAAAACGCGCTTTCCTGCGCTTCGAAAATATCCTTGATCCGCTGTTCTTGCTTGGCGATCGCCGCTTCGTCGGGCTCGACGCCTTTGCGCTGGGCCTGAACCCGGGCGACATGGCTCATCGTGTTGGCGGCCGACGCGCCCGCCATGACGCCAGTTTTTGCATTGGGCCAGCTGAACAGGAAATCAGGCTCGAAGGCGGTCCCGCTCATCCCGTAATTGCCCGCGCCGAAGCTCGCCCCGATATAAAGCGCCAGTTTCGGCACCCTGACGTTGGAAACCGCCTGGATCATCTTGCTGCCCAGCTTGATCATGCCCTTATGCTCGGACTCGGTGCCGACGATATAGCCGGTGGTGTTGTTGAGGAAGATAATCGGCAGTTGTGACTGGTCGCAAAGCTGGAAGAAATGGGTGGCCTTGGCCGCCGCCTCGGGGTCGAACGGACCGTTGTTGCCGATCATCCCGACCGCATGGCCCATGATGCTCGCCTGCATGCAGACCGTGCCGGGGCCATAGCGCGGTTTGAATTCCTCGAAGTCAGAGCCGTCGACGATCCGTGCCGCGACTTCGCGGACATCATAGGGAATGGTATAGTCGGTCGGGACCAGGCCGGCAATTTCGTCGATGTCGTAGATTGGTTCTTCATAATCATTGCGGCGAATAGGGGTGGTATTCTTGTTCCAGTCGAGACGACCCATGGTTTCGCGCGCAATGGCAATGCCGTGGGCATCATCATCGGCGAGATATTCGACGCTACCCGTGGTTGAAGCGTGCATTTCGGTGCCGCCGAGTTCGCGATCGTCGGCGACTTCACCGGTCGCCGCGTGGACCAGCGCCGCGCCGCCAAGCGCTGCCATGCCGTTGTTGCGAATGCCGATAACATAGTCCGACATGCCCGGCATATAGGCGCCGCCAGCGGTGGATGGCCCATGCAGCACGACCATCGTCGGAATGCCGGCCGCGCTGAGCCAGGCTAGATTGCGAAACAGCATCCCGCCATGGGCCCAGAGCTCGACCTTATATTCCATCAGGTTCGCACCTGCGCTTTCGACCAGATGGATGAACGGCAATTTCAGATCCTGGGCTATTTTCTGCGCGCCCTTGCTCGCATCCCAGCCACCCGAGGTAGCCGCACCGGCGCGGATGCCGCTGTCATCGACCCAGATCATGCAGCGCACGCCTTTGACAAAGCCGATGCCCAAAATCACGCTGCCGCCGGGAATGCTGGTCTCGGGATCGCTGTCCTCGAGCAGATAATTGGCCATATTATAGAGGCGCAGGAACGGCATGCCGGGATCGAGCAGACGGGTCAGCCGTTCGTGCGGGGTTAGCTGACCGCGTTTTTCAAAGGTTGGCCGGCGTTTCTCCGATGCATCGACTGCGCGCTTTTCGAGGCTGCGGAGATGATCGATCAGCGTCAGCATGTCTTTGCGGTTCTGGGCAAAGCCTTGCGAACCGGTGGCAATTTTCGATTTAAACTGGGGCATATGCTCTCTTTATCAGCCTTCTCTTTCCCTCTGCTCTACATCGAACGCCACGCAATAAAAAGGGGCCGTTTGCACGAAACAAACGACCCCGGATATCACCACCATTTGCAGGCGGAAGCACGGCTCTGGATTATCGCTCTAGGCCGCTTTGTAAAAGCTTTCTCCGGCGTCCGCTTTTTCGCGGAAGCTCATCGGCGGTTTGAACCGCTCGCCATATTGCTGGGCCAGATTGTCGGCGATGCGGACAAAATTGTCGACGCCCATCGTGTCGATATGGCTCATCGGACCGCCGGTCCATGGCGCGAAGCCCCAGCCGAAGATTGCGCCGAGATCGGCCGATTGCGGATCGGACACAACGCCTTCGTCGAAACATTGCGCTGTCGCGATCAGCTGGATGAACATCAAACGCTGTTTGACCTCTTCGACATCGGGCTGTTCTTCCGCCAGCGGGAAGTGATCGGCGAGGCCGGGCCAGAGCTTTTTCGATCCGTCATCGGCATATTCGTAGAAACCACCGCCAAATCGCCGTCCACGGCGGTCGATCTGCTTGACCATGATGTCCATCAGATCCTCGGTTCCGCTGGAAACATAGGCATCGCCCAGTTCTTCCTTGGTTGACGTCATAATGTCATAGCCCAGCTGCAAGGTCGTTTCATCGACCACAGCAAGCGGACCAATCGGCATGCCCATCGCGATTGCGGCATTTTCGATCAACGCCGGCTTCACGCCCTCGGCGACCATCAACATCGCTTCATTGGCATAAGGCGGGAACACGCGGTTGGTGTAGAATCCGCGGACGTCCTTGACGACAATCGGGGTTTTGCGGATTCTTGCGTTATAATCCAGTGCCACGGCCAAAGCCTTGTCACCGGTTTCCGCGCCCGGGATGATTTCCAGCAACGGCATTTTTTCGACCGGCGAGAAGAAATGCATCCCGATGAACTGGTCGGGACGGGAACTGTTCTTGGCCAGGCCGGTGATCGGCAAGGTCGAGGTGTTGGAAGCAAAGACAACATCCTTGCCGATAACCGCTTCGGTTTTCTTGATCACGTCGGCCTTGATGTCGGGGCGTTCGAATACCGCCTCGATGATCAGGTCGACATCTTTGAGATCATCATAATTGTCCGTCGGTTTGATCCGCGCCATGAAGGCTTCGGCCTTTTCCTTGGTCATCTTGCCGCGTGCCACGCCCTTGTCGACGATCTTCTGGCTGTAAGCGATAGCTTTTTGCGCCTCTTCCATGCTGCGATCGAGAACGATCACATTCATGCCGCCCTTGGCCGTCACATGGGTGATGCCGGAGCCCATCAGGCCGGCGCCGAGAACGCCAACGGTCTTGAGTTCTGTCGGCGGCACGCCTTTAGGCCGCGCCGCGCCTTTTTCCGCGGCCTGCTTGTTGATAAACAGGGTGCGGATCATATTCTTCGATTGCGGGCCGGAGAGCAATTTGGTGAAATATTTGCTTTCGACACGCAGCGCGGTGTCGATTGGTAGCATCGAGCCTTCATAAAGGCAGGAAAGGATCGCCTTGACTGCTTCGTAATTGCCCTTGCTCTGTTTCAGCGCGATCGCCGAGGAACCGAGATACAGCGGTACTGCGCGCGGATCCATCGATCCTGCGCCGCCGGGGAATTTATAGCCTTTCTTGTCCCATGGCGCGGACGCCTTGGGATTGGCTTTGACCCATTCTTTCGCTTTGGCGACGACTTCGTCAGCAGGGGCAAGTTCGTCGACAATTTTCTGCGCGAGCGCGGCCTGCGGGTTCATCGGCTGGCCGGTCATGATAGCCATGCCCGCTGCCTGGAGGCCGGCAAGGCGTGGCAGGCGTTGTGTGCCGCCGCCGCCGGGCAACAAACCGACTTGTACTTCGGGCAGACCGAGCTGGATCTTGGGATTATCGGCGCAAACCCGATAATGGCAAGCCAGCGCCAGTTCGAGACCGCCACCGAGCGCGAGGCCGTTCAGGGCACAGGCGACGGGTTTGGCATGGGCGGTGCCCTTGAGCAGGTCCTTGGCGCTGTTTCCGCCGGTTTCCATCCGGCGCAATATGCCGTTGAGCTCCCACGCGCTTTCAAACGCTTCGGCCATGCTGGCGGCTTTCGATGCGCCGAGCATGTTGAGGTCGGCGCCGGCGAGGAAGCCGGATTTCTTGCCCGAGGTAATAACCGCACCCTTTATCTCGTCCCTGCCGATCAGTTCTTCGACAAAGGCTTTGAAATCGGTGATCAATGCCTGGTTCCAGACGTTCATCGACTGGCCGGGAAGATCGATGGTGACCAGCGCAATGCCGTCGCTGTCAATATCGACTGTGAATGTTTCGTAGGTCATATTCTATTCCTTACTATCTCATCCTGTGCTCCGCACTTGATGCGGAGCCTTGGCGAGAGGGCGGTTCGAGCCCTCAAGAGCTCCGCATCAAGCGCAGAGCACGAAAATCAGTTCACCCGTTCGATGATCGTGGCGATACCCATGCCGCCGCCGATACAGAGCGTGGCCAGTGCAGTGGATTTGCCTGAACGCTCTAGCTCATCCAGCACGGTGCCGAGGATCATCGCTCCGGTCGCGCCGAGCGGATGGCCCATGGCGATCGCGCCGCCGTTGACGTTCATCACGCTATGGTCGACATTCATCGCATCCATGAAGCGCAGAACCACGGCAGCAAATGCCTCGTTCAGTTCCCACAGATCGATATCATTTGCTGTCATTCCAGCACGATCCAGTGCCTTCTTGGCCGCAAATTCCGGACCGGTCAGCATGATCGTCGGTTCGGAACCAATTGCTGCCATCGACACGATCCGTGCTCGCGGTTTCAGACCGTATTTCTCGCCCGCCATCTCGTTGCCGACGAGAACGGCTGCGGAACCGTCGACGATCCCCGAGCTGTTGCCCGCGTGGTGAACATGATTGATCTTCTCGATATCGGGATGTTTGAGGATCGCGACATCGTTAAAGCCGGGCATCTGCTCGCCCATCATCTTGAATGCGGGGCCGAGGGCGCCGAGCGACTGCATATTGGTTTCGGGACGCATCAGTTCATCACGGTCGAGCACGACTTCGCCGATCACATCGCGGATCGGCAGGATGGATTTCGCGAACCGTTTTTCGTCCCAGGCGGTGGCGGCGCGTTTCTGGCTCTCCACGGCATAGGCGTCGACATCATCGCGGCTATAGCCATATTTGGTGGCGATCAGATCGGCGGAAATGCCCTGCGGGACAAAATATTCCTGAAAAACGAGCGTCGGGTCAGCCATGCCGCCGAGGCCGTCGCTGCCCATCGGGATGCGGGACATCGATTCGATGCCGCCGCCAACCGCGAGGTCGGTTTCGCCGGAACAGACCTTGCCCGCCGCGATATTCACCGCTTCCAGTCCTGATCCGCAGAACCGGTTCACCTGAATCGCCGATGTGGTATCCGCATAACCGGCCTTGAGAGCTGCCATACGGCTGATCACCGCGCCCTGTTCGCCTACCGGGGAGACACAGCCAAAGGCGATGTCCTCTACTTCATGCCCTTCAAGACCGTTGCGATCATTGATCGACGCTAGCACCTGGGCGGAAAGATCCAGAGCGGTGATTTCATGCAGGGCGCCATCGCTGCGGCCCTTGCCGCGCGGGGATCGCACTGCGTCATAGATAAAGGCTTGGGTCATTCGGGGTTCCTCTCGTGGGAAGAATTGGAAGGGTTTCGGCCATAGCTAATGCTGCACTGCAACACAGTCAAGCAGTTTACGTAAACGTCAATCAAGGAAGGCGGCGACTCGCCTTTCCCTTTTTCTGCTTTCACCATAGGCTATTCGAGGATCGATTGATATTTCTGGCTGAACACATCGCGGCCGATGATATAGCGCATGATCTCGCTCGACCCGGCATAGATCCGGCTCATCCGGGCATCGGTGAAAATCCGGCTGATCTCATATTCCTTCATATAGCCGGCACCGCCGTGCAGCTGCAGCCCGAGATCGGCCATTTCCCATTCGATCTCGCTGCCCAGCATCTTGCCCTTGGCAGCAATGTTGGCGTTGAGCCCGCCCTGGTTGTGGATATCGACACAATGGTCGACATAGACTTGCAGCATGTCGATTTTTGCGTCCATCTCGGCCATTTTGAACTGGGTATTCTGCATATCGGACAGTTTCTTGCCGAAAACATCCCGATCCATGACAAATTCGCGGGTGACGTCAAAGGCCCGCCGCGCCGACGCGGCATAGCCGACCATCGCGATCAGCCGTTCTTCGGCCAGCCCCTCCATAAGATGGATGAAGCCCTTGCCTGGCGTACCCAGCGTATTTTCCTTCGGTATCATGACGTCATTGAAGAAAAGTTCGGCTGTATCCTGCGCATGAAGCCCGATTTTCTCCAGATTCTGGCCGCGTTCAAAGCCGTCCATGCCGCGTTCTACGATAAGCAAGACCATCGCATGCTTGTCATCGACACCGTCAATCTTGGCCGCGACGATCACGACGTCGGCGTTGATCCCGTTGGAGATATAGGTTTTCGATCCGTTGAGCAGCCAATGGTCACCCATATCCTTGGCCATGCTCTTCATGCCCGACAG